>CALCUN010000086.1 GCA_937906975.1 uncultured Bacteroidales bacterium | reverse complement strand
CTCGTTCAAATTCAAAACTGAATATGTCTTTAACAGTTATTTCTTCTTGTTCGTTCATAACAGAAATGAGCTTCGCAGTATAATCTTCATTGCTTTGACCACAAGAAGCAAGAGAAAATAACATTATTAAGCATAAAAGTAAACATAATGATTTTTTCATTAATTTAGCCTCCTTTATAATTTTATTTTTTGGGGATTCACCCAATAGCCACAAATATTATAGCAAATCTTTCCAACTTTGTCAAGGCCTATTTAAAAACTTATTTTAATTACGGCCTCTCAGTTACTACACTATTATTAAAGCATATCATTATGATAGTTTTGTGAAAATATTACATTTTCACAAACATCATACGATTTTTACCATTAATATCTTTTAATTCTATAGAAGAAAGATTACTTACACCTTCAAAAGCAATGTAATAGTTTTCTGAAAGATTTGTATTCATTTCCATTACAGCCTCTCTAACTAATGAGAACATATTTACAAGTTTGTTCTTCATATCTTCTGTATAGGAAATGTTTTGTTTGTTTTTGCTTTCTATTGTAAGAGATATTTGATAGCAAGAGTCTCCTATACTTTCAAGGTTATCTACTATTCTTAACATCGCACTGATTTCTTGTGATGCACCAAGACTTAGTCCTCTTTCTGATACTTTTGTTAGATAATTTGCTATTTCTACTTCCATTCTATCAGTGATTTCTTCGTATTTTTTAGTTCGACTCATTAATTGGTCAAATTTCTTTTCATCTTTTAGTTCAAATAGTTCTGGTATAAAATCATACATTCTTAATACTCGTTTTGAGAAAGATTCTATTTCTTGTTTTGCTGGCTCTATTGTTAATTCTCCTGCTGACATAAAACCAGATGGAATAAACTTAAGTCTAAATTCTTCCTCTTCATTAGTTGGGATTAATTTCTTAACTAATTTTTCTATTGAAGGTATGAACCAAACTAATACACATGTGTTAATGATATTGAAACAGCTATGGAAAAGTGATAATGCTACTGGTACTGCTGAGGCTTGCACCAATGGGTTAGCGCCTTCTATCATTTCTACCAATTCTCCTATTAAGAACAAGAAAGGTTTGAAAAGTATCAATGCCCATACAACACCTATTAGATTGAATACCGAGTGTGCTAAAGCTGCTCTTTTAGCTGTTGAGTTTGCCATAAGAGCTGATATATTTGCTGTAATTGTTGTTCCTATATTTTCTCCTAATACTAAGGCTGCCGCAACTTCAAATCCAATCAATCCTTGTGCACACATAACCAAGGTAACTGCCATCATAGCAGAAGAAGACTGCACAATAACAGTCATTATTGAACCTATCAAGACAAATAACAAGTAAGAAAGATAGCCATAGTTAGACATAGATGCTATAAACTCCAAAACAGGAGCGTATTGCGGTTGTTTAAAGTCTGGCATACCTGCTTGCAATGCGTTAAGCCCCATAAACAATAAGGCAAAGCCTATTAAAAATTCTCCTAACGACTCTTTGCCTTTTATAAACATAAAAGGTGTTGCTATTGCTATGACTGGGAAGATTATTACCGAGATTGAAAATTTGAATCCAAGTAGTGAAATTATCCATGCTGTAACTGTGGTTCCTATGTTGGCTCCCATGATTACGGCAATGGCACCTGTGAGGGTTAATAAGCCTGCATTTACAAAACTAACTACCATTACGGTTGTTGCTGAGGAGGATTGAATTAGTGTTGTTACACCTAATCCTGTTAAAACGCCACTAAAACGATTGGAGGTCATCTTTGAGAGAATTGTTCTCATTTTATCTCCCGCTAATTTTTGAAGTCCATCACTCATTGATTTCATTCCGAAAAGAAATAGCCCTAATGCTCCAACTATTTCTAAGACTTTTAATAAAATGTCCATACTTATTTTCCTTAGTTTTTCTATTTTTTAATTTTATCTGGCAAAAATACGAATATTTGATTTAATTTTAAAAATATTATCGTAAAAAAAGGACCCAACCTTTAAGATTGAATCCTTTAAAATATTATGAAAAAAATTTATTCTGTGATTTTCTTTTCTATTGCCTCAAGATTTGCGCGGAATTTCTTGTCTGTTTCGCAACTATTCTGCACTGAGCGACAAGCATGTAACACAGTTGCGTGGTCTTTATTGCCACATTTGCTTCCTATTATCGCAAGTGAGGATTGTGTGTGTTTGCGTGAGAGAAACATTGATATGTGTCGTGCCGCTACAACATCACCTTTTCTTGTTTTTGACAACATTGTGTCGATTGGTATTTTGAAATAATCGCACACAACCTTTTGTATGTATTCTATTGATATTTCTTTTGTGTTGCTCTTGACAAATTTGTCTATCATATCTTTAACTAAATCTAAGGTGATTTCTTGTTTTGATATGGAAGAGCGTGCTATCAATGAGATTAAGGCACCTTCTAATTCTCTAACGCTTGAATTAATATTGTATGCTAAGTATTCTATCACATCTTGCGGCATTGTTATACCGTCTTTAAAGAGTTTCTTTTCTATGATTTTTATTCTTGTCTGAGCATCTGGCATTTGCAAGTCTGCACTTAAACCCCATTTCAAACGAGAGATAACTCTTTGTTCCAATCCTGAAAGTTCAGCAGGTGATTTATCAGATGTGATAATTAATTGTTTACCTGCTGCATGCAAGCCATTGAATATTTGGAAGAATACTTCTTGTGTACCTGTTTTGTTAGCAAAAAATTGTATATCGTCTATTATTAGCACATCTATCATCATTTGATAGAATTGCAAAAAGTCATTTCTTGTGTTGTTTTTGGTGCTTTCTACAAATTGTTGGAAGAATTGTTCTGCACTTATATACAAAACAGTTTTTTCTGGAAATCTTCGTTTTGTTTCAAGCCCTATTGCGTGAAGTAAGTGTGTTTTTCCAAGTCCTACAGAGCCATGTATGAAAAGTGGATTAAAGGCTGTTTTTCCTGGATTTTGAGCTACGGCATATCCTGCTGAGCGTGCTAATTGATTGCAACTGCCTTCTATGAAGTTGTCAAAAGAGTAGTTTTCGTTTAATTGAGAGTTTACCTTTACTTTTCTAAGTCCTGGTATCACAAAGGGATTTGGTAAATCCTTTGCTTGTGTATCTATATTAACAGGTATGTTTTGTGCAAAATTTTGTGTTGCCATGATGTTGTTTGATGGTAATACAGAATTTCCGCTTGTGCTTTTTATTCCTGTATCCAAAACAACAGAGTACATTAGTTGTGCATTGTGTCCTAATTCTTTTCTTATTGAGGCTTTAAGTACGTCAATATAGTTTTCTTCTATAAATTCATAGAAGAACATACTTGGTACTTTCAAAGTTAATATATCTTCTTCTATTTTTAATGGCTCAAGAGGTTTGAACCATGTATCAAATAGTTTTTTATCTGATATATTATCTTTGATGAAATTTAAACAATTTTCCCAAACTTGTTTACAATCCTTCTTCATAACCTAATTTCTAAAATACTTAGTCCTATTAGTTTTTTCGTTGAGCAAAATTACACTCTTATTTCTTAAAAATAAAATCAATTTATTTTTGGATTATTCACTTATTTATATTATAGATTTTTTCAAAAACATTGTCCTTTTTTCGGACAAACGCAATTAAATTCACTTAAATCGCTCATTTTTATGCTGATTTACGAACCTAACCCCTAAAAAACACACTTTTTTACTCCCTTAACTAATTTTTTTCACAAAAAAAATTATTTCACTATTTTTTTTCAACACAATCGATGTTAAAATCTATTTTTCGCTAAATTTTTCCTAAGAAAAAATTTAAAAAAGCAAAGAAAAAATTTTCTAAAGCTAAGAAAAAATTTCTTAAAGCTAAGAGATTTTTTTCCTATTCTTCACAAACAAATTCTAATCTAATTGTTGAGTATTGCGGAATGGAATTTTCAAATTTTGAGACGTTTCTTTTCTCTATCAAAACCTCTATTTGACAGTTCAAATCGAAGTGTTGATTTTTTTGTTCCGCATTATTTTGTTTTAAGATATTCATTACCAAATTCATATCTTCGTAAGCAAAATATATATTGTATTTATTCTTTACTTGCCTTTCAACTATTTCTGCTTGTGCTATACATTCGGCTGAGGATTCTTTATAGGCTTTTATCAATCCGCTCACTCCTAATTTTGTTCCTCCAAAATATCTTACCACAACAAGCAATACGTTTGTTAAATCATTTGATTGCAATTGTCCATATATTGGTTTGCCCGCTGTTGATGAAGGTTCGCCATCATCATTCATTCTAAACTGCTCTTTATCTGCACCTATGATATAGGCATAGCAATGATGAGTTGCATCATAGTATTTCTTTTTTAACTGAGTTAGGTATTCTTTCACCTCATCAAGAGAGGTAACGGGATAAAGAAAGGAGAGAAATTTACTCCCCTTTTCTTTATATATAGTTTCTACGGATTTATTTATTGTAAAATACTTCTCCGCCATGGATTTGTTTGTTTTATTATTGCAACATCAAGGCTACTCGTTGCAAAGAATCAGCAAATTTGTCTATGTCTTCAAAATCGGTGTAAAGAGCAAAGGAGGCTCTTGCTGTCCCTGGAATATTGTAGTGTTGCATAACGGGTTGTGCGCAGTGATGCCCTGTTCTGATTGCAATTCCTAATTGATCTAAAAGCGTTCCTACATCAAAAGGGTGTGATTGCCCTACAAGGAAAGAGATTGCTCCTGCTTTGTGTTTTGCATCACCAATAATTCTCACGCCTTCTATGTTTTTTAATCTCTCGGTTGCATATTGCATTATTTTATCTTCGTGAGCAATTATGTTTTCTAAGCCTAAGTTGTTTATATACTCTAATGCTTTTCCAAATCCTATTACATCTGCAACCGATGGCGTACCTGCTTCAAAGCGATATGGTGCTACGTTGTAGGTAGTCTTTGTAAAACTTACTTCTTTTATCATTTCGCCTCCTCCTTGATATGGGTGCATTTCTTCAAGCAATGCTTTCTTTCCATAAAGCACGCCTATTCCCATAGGAGCGTATATCTTGTGAGCAGAAAAACAATAAAAATCACAGCCCAAGTCTTGAACATCTACTTTTAAGTGAGGTATTCCCTGAGCACCATCGACTATTGTAAAAATATCTCTTTGCGTTAGTTGTTTTATTCTTTGGAATATTTGTTTAACATCGTGAACTACTCCAAGAGAATTGGAAACCTGTGCAAGAGATACGATTTTTGTGTTTTTATTTACAAGACTTTCTAATTTGGATACATCATAAGTTCCATCATCATTAATAGGTAAAACTCTGATTGCAATATTTCTATTCTCGCAAGCAAGTTGCCATGGAACTATGTTTGAATGGTGTTCACTTTCTGAAAGGATTATTTCATCGCCTTCTTGTAATTGTTTTGTAAGGCTTGAGGCTAAAAGATTCATACTTTCGGTTGTTCCGCGAGTGTAAATAATTTCGGAATCTTCCTCTGCATTTATGAAATATTTTATTTGCTTTCTTACTTGTTCAAACCTATCTGTTGCAATTTGACTTAGAGTGTGAACTCCTCTATGTACATTTGCATTATAATTCTTATAGTAATCGGATATAGCTTCAATAACCTGTATTGGTTTTTGAGTAGTTGCAGCATTATCTAGGTAGATAAGTGGTTTTTTATTAACGTTTATTCCCAAAATTGGGAAGTCTTTTTTTATTTCTTTTATATCCATTTTCTATTTTTCTAAAACTAAATCGGGAATTTGGTTCATCGTTTTCACATAGTGGAAACTTAATCCTTCTAAGTATTCAGCGTTTATATCCTCTACGTCTTTACGATTTCTTTCTGAAAGTATTATATCGGTAATCTTCGCTCTCTTTGCAGCAAGTATTTTCTCTTTTATTCCACCAACGGGCAATACTAATCCTCTTAGCGTGATTTCTCCCGTCATTGCGAATTTGGAATTTACTTTTCTTTTGCTAAATAAACTATATATTGCTGTAAACATTGTAACGCCCGCACTTGGACCATCTTTTGGCGTTGCTCCCTCAGGAACGTGAAGATAAATATCTTGATTTTCAAATTCTTCTTCGTTCAATCCAAGTTCTGTAGCATTTGACTTTATGTATTCGTAGGCTAAGGTTGCGGATTCTTTCATCACATTACCAAGATTTCCTGTCAAGTTAATGTTTCCTTTTCCTTTTCCTTTGCTTGCTTCTATGAAAAGTATCTCTCCTCCTACCGAAGTCCAAGCAAGTCCTGTTACAACTCCTATCATATCATTTTCTAAATGAATATCATGCTCTGCTATCGGAAGTCCTAAGATTTCTTTTAAGTCTGAGGGTTTTATTGCTTTGGAATATTCTTCTTCTTTTACGATTTGAACTGCTCTGTATCGAACAATTTTTGCAATTACTTTATCTAATTTTCTAACTCCCGATTCTCTTGTATAGTTATTTATGATTGCAGAAATAGTTTCGTTAGAGATAGAAATATGTTTTTTCATTAAACCATGTTCAGAAAGCTGTTTTGGAAGAAGATGTTTCGTTGCTATCATTTGTTTTTCTTCTTCTATGTAGCCTGAAACGTCAATCACTTCCATTCTATCAATTAATGCGGGGTGAACATTTGACAAACTATTTGCCGTTGCAATAAACATTACATTAGAAAGGTCGTAATCTATATCTAAATAATTGTCGTGAAATGCGGTGTTTTGTTCTGGGTCAAGCACCTCAAGCATTGCCGATGCTGGATCGCCATGTGCACTCATTCCCGCTACTTTATCTATTTCGTCTAATACGAAAACAGGGTTTGAACTCTTTGATTTGGAAATTGATTTTAAGATTCTACCAGGCATTGCTCCGATATAGGTTCTTCTATGTCCGCGTATTTCGCTTTCATCTCCAAGCCCACCAAGTGCAACTCTTACATATTTTCTTCCTGTTGCTCTTGCAATACTTTTTCCCAAAGAGGTCTTTCCTACACCCGGAGGTCCTACCAAACAAAGCACTGGAGATTTCATATTACCTTTTAGCTTTAAAACTGCAAGGTATTCTAAAATTCTCTTTTTTACTTTTTCCAATCCGTAATGATCGGCATCTAAGATTTTTTGTGCTTTATTTAAATCAAAATTATCATTAGTAAATTCATTCCAAGGAAGCTCTATCATAAAATTCAAATAGTTCAACTGAATAGAATAATCAGGTGAACTAACGTGCATATTAGATAATTTTCTAATTTCTTTTTCAAAAATTTCTGAAACTTCTTTTGACCATTTTTTGTGCTGAGCTTTTTTTCTTAATTCTGCTATTTCCAAATCACTTGGAGAGCCTCCTAATTCTTCTTGTATGGTTTTAAGTTGTTGAGTAAGCAAATAATCTCTTTGTTGCTTGTCCATATCAGAAGAAACCTTTTTCTGAATTTCTAATTTAAGCTTTTGCAATTCTAATTCCTTGTTTAAAATTGCTAAAACCTTGTTTGCTCGCTTTGTAAAGTCGTTTAATTCTAATAATTTTTGCTTTTCTGATACTGCAATGTCTAAGTGTGCAGCAACATAATTAAGTAAAAAATATGGATTTTCAATATTTTGAATAGCAAAACTTGGATCGGTTGGAATATTAGGAGTCATTTTCAATATCCTTAAATAGACATCCTTTACTGCTTCTGCAAGTGCCATATAATTCTTTGGCAAATCTTTCGCTCCATCTGGATATTCATTAACTTTTCCAAACCAATAAGGTTCTACTTGTACCAATTCTTCAAGTTCAAATCTATCTAATCCTTGAAGAATCACCATTGTAGTTCCATCAGGCATATTAAGAGTTTTTACAACCTTTGCTAATGTTCCTACTTTGTATAAATCCGAATTAACCGGATCATCAATAGAAACTGCCTTTTGTGCAACTACTCCTATTATTTGTTTATTTTTATAAGCTGTTTTTATAAGTTTGACAGATTTTTCACGTCCTGCTGTTATTGGAAGTATTACTCCTGGAAAGAATACATTACCTCTCAATGGCAAAATAGGTAATACTTCTGGCATATCAGAAACCGACAAATCTTTTACATTCTCCTCTGTTAGCAAAGGGATTATTTCTGGTTCTCCTCCTCCCATCATATCTGTTAATTCAAAGAAATCTTTATTTAGCATTATCTTAGTCTCTTATTTTTTAAAGTTTGTGTGTAAACATTTCTTAAAATATCCTTATCCTCTTCACTCATTACAATATGTCTTCTTTGATACATCTTTTCTGCAACCTCAATTGCTTTATCTATATCGTAGGTTTTCAATCCTGTTGTACCACCCCAAGCAAAAGATGGAATATAATTTCTTTGATAACCATGTCCATAAATATTAGAACTAACACCTATGATTGTACCTGTATTGAACATAGTATTTATTCCACACTTTGAGTGATCGCCCATTATAGTTCCAAAAAATGTTTGACCTGTTGGAACAAATGTATCTTTTTCTATACTCCACACTCTTACATCTTCGTATGTGTTTTTAAGATTTGAAGCATTTGTATCAGCACCCAAATTACACCATTCTCCTATTACAGAATTTCCTATAAAGCCATCGTGAGCCTTGTTACTATATCCAAAAATCACAACATTAGAAACCTCTCCACCAACCTTTACATGAGGCCCTAAAGTTGTTGCACCATAAATCTTAGAAGACATTTTCAAAACAGAATGCTCACACATAGCAAGAGGACCACGAACAACACTTCCTTCCATCACCTCTGCATCTTTACCAATATAAATAGGACCTTCTTTTGCATTTAATATAGCAAACTCAACTACCGCTCCTTCTTCCACAAATATGTTTTCCTCACCAACAACTCTGTTTGTAGAGCTCAAAGGTGCAGACTTTCTTCCCTCTGTTATTAATTTAAAATCCTCTCTCAAAGCTCTATCATTCAAAACAAATATATCCCAAGGATTTGTTATCTTAATAAAATCTTCAACCACCTCTATTTCTTCTGCAGCGTCCTCTTCAGATAAGAATTGTTCCTTTGTCTTATACATAGCCACCACATTATTTCCACTAACTAAGGTTTGACCTATTTCAAGTCTTTTGATAGCCTCAACCAAAGCAGGTGTAGGACAAATAGAGCCATTAATCAACATCATTTCTTCCGATTGAGAAGTAGGATATTTAGCAGAAAGATAATCCTCTGTTATAGTTGAAGTTTTTTCTCCCAAATACTTTTCCCATTTTTCTCTAATTGTCAAAATTCCTATTCTTATATCACAAACAGGTCTAATATAAGTCAATGGTTTTAACGAGTCCCTTGATGCATCAAACAAAATATAATTCATATCTCTCCTATTTTTTTATTTTTAATTTCAATTTATGCTACAAAAATACAAAAAATATCAGCAATAAATAAAAAAACGTTCTAACTTTTCAGTCTAGAACGTTTTTTTATCATTCAAGCGTCAAAAAAATTATTTTATGAGGCTTTTTCTATTTTTATATTTATTCATAAACTTATCTACACGTCCTGCTGTATCCACTAACTTAACCTTACCAGTAAAGAAAGGGTGAGAAGTATTAGAAATTTCCATTTTGATTAACGGATAAGAAACTCCGTCTATTTCTATTTCTTCTTTTGAATTAGCACAACTTCTTGTTATGAACACTTGTTCATTAGACATATCCTTAAAGGCACAAAGTCTATAAGTCTTTGGATGAATATCTTTTTTCATTTTTTAATTTTTTTGCCGTTTAGCCCATTTTTACTAAACGGATTGTTAAACATTATTTTAATTTCGGTTTGCAAAGATACAACATTTCTCTTAGACAGCAATGCAAAATTCAAAAATTTTATTCATTTTTTGAATTTTCACTTTCTTCCAACAATTTTACTTTTGCTTTTAGAAGTTGAATTTCTGCCTTTGCTTTTTCTATTTTCTTATCAAATTCTGCTTTCAACAAGTCTGCTTGTTTGCTACTTGCTAAAAATCCAAGATTATTCTCCCAAACGTTCAAATCGTTTTGTAATCTTTGAATTTGATCCATAAATTCTTTCTTCTCTCTTGAGATATTTCTCTTACCATCTACAGATTCCAATCTCATTTTATAGTTATTCAAATTAGATTCCATTGAATCCATTTGAAGTTTATCGAAATGAGCATCAATAGCCTTACGAAATTCTGCATATAATCTATTTCTTTCTGAAGTTGAAACATAGCCTACTTCTGCCCATTGACGTTGAAAATCCTTTATAACATCTAAATTATGTTGCTTATCTTCGGTAAAAGAAAACTCTTTCACAGCTTGAATTAAAGCCTCTTTCTTTGCTATATTTTCACTCTCAGATTGTTTACGATTTTGATAGTCTTGAGATTTTCTTTCAAAGAATTTATCACAAGCCTCACGAAAACGTAGCCACAATTTATCAGATTGTTTTTTTGCAACATAGCCAATATTTTTCCATTCCTCTTGCAATTTCAACAAATCTTCAGTTGCACGTTTCCAATCGTTTCTTTCTGCAATCACTTCTGCTTGAAGACAAAGTTCTACCTTCTTTTGATAGTTTTCATCTTGCGATTCTTTCATTTTCGCAAACGCATCTTTTTTGTCCTCATAGAACTTATCAATAGTCTTTTTAAATCTATCCCAAATTTTTTCATTATCTTCTTTTGGAACAGGTCCTATTGTTTTCCATAGCTCAAACAATTCATTAACGCCAAGAGTTACTTCATTCCATTGTTTTGCTGTTACACGTTCTGCTTTCAACAACTCTTCAAGCTTTTCGCACAAAGCTGTTTTTGCCAAAAGGTTATTGTTTTGTTCCTCTCTTATCTTTTCATAATGTTCTTGGCAACGTTTGTTTACAGCATCAGAAGCCTTTTTAAATCTTTCCCAAATCTCATCGCTCTTATCAGCAGAAACCCTTCCTATTTCTTTCCATAATTGATGACATTCTTGCAATTGACGGAAAGAATCATTGATAGAAGGCTCTAACAACAGACTTTCCACTCTCTCACAAAGAGCAATTTTCTTTTTCATTCCTATTTCCAAAAGTTCTCTATTGATTTTCACCTTATCATAGAACTTTTCAATTAAGAAATGATAAGACTCCCACAAGAAATTAGCATCTGAGCGAGGCACAGCACCAATTTCTTTCCATTTTGTTTGAATTTGATTAAATGTATCGTAGATTTCTTTCAAAGAGCCTTCTTGTTGTAAAAGTTCTCTCAACTCTTCAAGAACAGCTTTCTTTTTTTCTAAATTATCTACTTTATCTTGTTCTTGTTTTTCCAAGAATTTTTGTCTTCTTTCTCTATATTCACCATATAGTTTACGGAAGTCTATATCTAATTGGTCTAATTCGTTTTTATAATCTTCCTTATTTCCACCCTCTTCCAAGAATTGTTCCAAAGCCTTTGCGTAAACTTCTTTACTTTTCTCATCAAAAATCTTTTTAATTACGTTGGCTCTTTGTTTTAACAATTCAAAATCATTTGCACTTAGCAGAGTTTGAAACTCTTTCAACAATTCTTCTCTACCAAACTCTTGATAATTTGGTGTTACCTGTTCAACGGTTTCTTCAATAGGTTGCTGTATTTTTTCATCTTGCTCAACAAGATTTTCTGAAGCATTCATTAAATCGCTCATACGATAAAATTTAAAAGTTGTTAGTTAATTTAATCTCTATTTTTTTTGCAAACTTATAACAAATTTTTAAACCAAAGAAAAAAAACTAAAAAAATTGAAACAAATTTTGTTGAATTAAAATTTTATTCTACTTTTGCACTCGCAACGGTTCGCTATTGTGAGGTTTTTGCAAAGCGATTAAAAGGGAATCAGGTGAGAATCCTGAACAGTCCCGCTGCTGTAAGTTCTAATATATTTGAATGACAATCTTAGCCACTGTTTTTGAAATGGGAAGGCGTTATTCAAGAGAACAAGTCAGAAGACCTGCCGTGCTAATATTAAAAAAGAAATTCAGTCTTCGAGGAAAGGACTAAATTATGAACAGAAGAATTATAGCAATATTAGTATCAATCATCTATTCTTGTGCTCTACAATCACAAGACACACTTCGAGTAATTACTCTCGAGGGCTTTGAAGTTATAGATTCCACTTTGGAAAACTACAACCAACAAACCTCCTCTCACAAAATAGAAAAAGAAAATCTAAAAAAGCTTTCCGTTTATGACATTGGGCAAGCAGCAAAGTTTCTTCCAGGAGTAACAATCAAAGACTATGGTGGAGCAAATGGATTAAAGACCATTTCGGTGCGAGGCTTAGGCTCAATGCACACAAACCTGATTTACGATGGAGTGAGTGTAAGCAATAGTCAAAACGGACAAATAGACCTTTCAAAATTCTCAGTAAACAACATTGAAGAATTAAGCCTTGACAATGGCAATCGCATAATGAATATGCAAACAGCAAGAAGTCTTGCAAGCGGAAGTGTCTTATCAATCACAACCACACAACCAAGTTTTAGCGATGAGTCAAAAACAAATGGAGACATATCACTTTCTTATGGCAGTTTCAATCTTTTCAACATAAATGCCAATATAAATAAGAAGATTAACGATAAACTTATATTTAACATTAACTCCGAATTTGTAAACTATGAAGGTTCATATCCTTACACTCTTCATTATGGAGATAGAATAAACGATAGCACTTCAATAGAAAGAAGAGCAAACAACGACCTATTATCTGCCAAAATTGAATCTAATATTTACGCAAATTTTTCAAAGAAATCCTCTCTTAAAACAAAGCTTTATTTCTACTATGACGCAAAAGGTTTACCAGGTCCTACTACCCTATATTATTTAAACTCTGCTCAAAGACTTTGGAACAAAGACTTGTTTTTACAAAGCGTCTTCACACATCATTTTTCCGACAACCTATCATACAAAACCCACCTAAAAATTTCTTCAAACCACACTCGATACCTCGATCCTTACTACAATAACTCTCAAGGCTTTCAAGAAGATATTTACAACCAAAAAGAACTATACTACAACAACATCTTAGCTTGGCAAAACAAGAATAAAAACATTTGTTTCTCGCTAACAAACGACCTTTCGCTCAACTCTCTAAAAGCAAAAAACAACTACGAATTTGACCCTCTTCGCTTCAGTTCACTCTCTGCAATAACCTCTGCATTTAAACTCAAAAAAATAAGATTAGACTTTAATCTACTTCACACCTACACAAAAGATTGGGCTACACTTCATAAAACCTTTGAATCGCAAAGCCATTTCAGTCCATTTGTTAGCCTATTGCTAAAAGACAACTGCTATGAGGTGAGTATTTTCTACAAAGACATTTTCCGTATTCCAACCTTCAACGACCTATATTATAACATCGTTGGAGAGCCAAACCTAAAACCAGAAAAAGCACAGCAATACAATCTACACGCTGCATACTTCAAACAATTTGGCAGCCTAAACTATCACAACATCTACTTAGGAATAGACCTATATCACAACAATGTAACCGACAAAATCGTAGCCGTACCAAGAAACAACCTATTTGTTTGGAGCATGGTAAACTATGGACAAGTAGTCATAGATGGCTTAGAATTAAAATTAAACTACACAAGTGAGAGATTTGTAAATCAAGAAAATATAAAAATAAATATTAACACTATTTACAATTTTCAAAAAGCCATTGACAGCGACAAAAACAGCAACACCTATCTACACCAAATACAATACACACCACGTCATAGCGGAAGCGTTATTGCAAGCATAAGCCTAAGAAAACTATCATTTGCCTACACCCTCTCCGCAGTTGGAAAAAGATATACAATGAATCAAAACACAGAAAGAAACTCCCTACCCGCATATTGCGAACACTCTCTAAGCCTTAGCAAAACAATCAAGCAATGGGAAGTAAAACTCTCTTGCAACAACCTAACAAACGAGCAATATGAGATAATAAAGAGTTATCCGATGTGTGGAAGAAACTACAATTTAAGCATAAAATACAAATTTTAAAAACATAAAAAAATATGAAAAAACTATTTAATTTAAGCGTATTATTCACTTTATTAGCAAGTTTTTGCGCTTGCGAATCAAAACCAGGAGAAGACGACACAAACACTCCTACCCAATTAGGCAAAGGCTATTATGTATTATGTGAAGGTACTATGGGAAGAAACAATTCCTCTCTTGACTTTTACGACATAGTAAAGCAAAGCAACACTATCGACCTATTCCAAAGCATAAACGGACAAGGACTTGGCGAAACAACAAATGATATGACGGAGACTTTGGGTAATCTATACATCGTTGTTACAGGTAGCAACTGCGTAATGTCAGTAAACAAACGCACTTGCAAAAAACTTGCACTTATCCCTATTACAACAAGCGAAAATCCTCAACCAAGAAACATAGTAACAGAAGGAGCTTACGGATATGTATCTTGCTTTGATGGACACATTTGCATAATAAATCTACAAACAAATAAGATAGATAAAACTATAACTACACAAGGTAGAAATCCTGAGCAAATGGCAATTAGCAATGGCAAACTATACGTTGCTTGCAACGGAGGATTGGACTATCCAAACTATGATAACAAAGTAGAAGTTTACGACTTGGAAACTTTAAATCTGATAAAAACCATAGAAGCTGGCATAAACCCAGGAAATATGATAGCAAAAGACGGATACATCTACGCACAAATAAGAGGAAACTATGGAGATATTCCACAAGAACTTATAAAGATAAATACTCAAACAGATGAAATAGAAGAAAGAGCAAATATAAGCATCAACTCTTTCGATATAGTAGGCGACAAAATCATTTTCACAAACACCGATTACGCCACTTATACAACATCTTATAAGACTATCCCTACCAACAACTTGAACGCAGCAGCGGAAGAGTTCATTGCAAATATGCCAGCAGATAAATCAATAATGAGTCCTTATAAAATCTCTCACGATGAAAATAATATCTTCATCACAGACGCAAAAGACTACTCATCAAACGGCAGATGTTTTGTGTTTGATTACGCAGGCAATTACGTATTAGACTTTGAAACCTTCACCTGCCCAACAAAAGTAATCAGCAAAAAATAACTCATTATATACTTAACAACAAAAGAGGCGATTGAATTTCTCAAACCGCCTCTTTCTATTTTTTAATCCCAATCTAATGCAACAGGGAATTTCTTGCGATATTCGTTTAATGTGTCTTTATCAAGGGTTGCATAGATAATTTCTTCGCTGTTGTCTTTTGCTCTTACTATTGTGTCACCTTGATAGTTTATTGCTATTGATGCTCCTTTGTAGGTGTAGCCTTTATGGTCTATGCCTGTGCGATTGGAGCCTAATACGTATGCTTGATTTTCTATTGCTCGGGCTGGTAATAGCATTTCCCAATGATTGATTCTATCATCTGCCCAACTTGCTACGTATATCAACACATCGTAGTCGTATCCTTTTTCTTGTGTATAGGTATTTCTTGCCCATTGTGGAAAACGTAGGTCATAGCAGGTTAAAAGTTTAAATCGCCAACCTTTATATTCTACTATTTGTTCTTGATTGCCTTTGCTAACTACTTTTGGTTCTTTTGAAAGGCAGAAAAGGTGGGCTTTGTCATAGTATTCTACTTTGTCTTTGGTTACAAAGAATTGACGGTTTATGTATTTATCGCCTTCTTTGATTAGTATGCTTGCATCT
>CALCUN010000085.1 GCA_937906975.1 uncultured Bacteroidales bacterium | reverse complement strand
ATAAACTCCGATTCGGACAAAAGAAAAAGGCGTTACCGTTTTTTATTTGCTTATTCTCATTTGAGGCACCGCCAAGAGCCCATATCCAAAATAAGCACAAAACGGTTCACGCCCTAAGACGCGAACCCTACACTACTTATTCCTTTGGATATTTTGAAAATTGGCGGTTTTCAAATAAGAAGAATAAGAGCTTAAAGCTCAATATATTATTTTAATATTTTATCTTATATTTCTAATTCTTTATTTCTGTTTCTTGTTTCTTTGTTTTAGTTTATCAATTAGCAAAGGTATAACATTTTTCTTTTTCAACAAAGTTTTCTTTCTTTGATTTAAAAAAATCCAAACGCATTGGACAAGTAGTCCAACCGCGTTGGACGAATAGTCCAATGCGATTGGACTGATTTGTTTCTTAAAGGGAAATTAGGGGAAGTTTGAGGAAAATTTCCCCTAATTTTGAAAAAAGTTGTATTTTTGCGGTGATAAAACAAAAGAAGTATGAAAATAGAGCCTATTCCTATGTGTGATTCAACTAAACAAGTTGAAGCGATTAAGTTACTTAACGAACCAAGTTTGCAACCTTTATTTCAAAAAATAAATGAAGGGTATCTTTATTGGGATAAGGTGAAATATCTTACTCCAAAGGGATTTGAGCAAAGTATATTGTGGCAAGCGGTGAAATTTCAAAGACAATCGCAGGCTAAGACTTTAAAATTTGGCAAGTATTCTTTTTCTTTTGTTATCACAACTCAGATGCAGGCAATGTTGCATGAGTTTGATTTGAATTTAAGAGGCAATTTGCAAACGGAAAGCAATATTACATCTTCTCTTAAAGACTATTATCTAATCAACTCTATAATGGAGGAAGCTATTGCTTCAAGTCAAATAGAGGGGGCTTCTACTACGCGGAAGATTGCAAAGGATATGCTTCGTAAAAGGCTAAAACCTGCAGACAAAAGCCAGCAAATGATTAGTAATAATTATGAAACTATTAGTAAAATTTCAAAAAATCAATCTGATTTATCGATTGAGGCTTTGCTTGACATTCATAGTTCTATTACAAACAAGACTTTGGCTCACTCGGAGCAGGAGGGTGTTTTCAGAATGCACGATAATATTTTTGTTGTTGATGCAATCAGCGGTTATGTTGCTCACACGCCTCCTGCATACGCAGAAATCAATAGTATGATTGAGGATTTATGTGATTTTGCTAATAAGGAAAATAACGAAGAGTTTATTCACCCGATTGTAAAAGCCATTATAATACATTTTATGTTAGCTTTTATTCACCCTTTTACTGATGGGAATGGCAGAACGGCAAGGTCGTTGTTTTATTGGTATATGATAAAGAAGGGATATTGGTTAAGCGAATATTTATCTATTTCAAGAATAATTTATTCTAATAAAAAGGCTTACGAAAGGGCGTTTTTATATACTGAAAACGATAATAATGATTTGTCTTACTTTATTCAATATCATTTAAGTGTTATAAAAAAGGCATTTGATGATTTGAAAAAATATCTGCAACTCAAGACTAATCAACAAGAAGACTTGTTTAGGTTTAGCAGTCTTTCAAGTATTAACGAGCGTCAAAGATATGTTTTAAGGATTCTTTTAGAGGGTAAAAAATCTATGTTCATTCCGAAAGAATTAGCAACACAATTTAATATTTCTATTAAGTCTGCAAGAACAGATCTGCAAGAGCTGGTTGAATTAGGCTATTTACGCACAATAAATCTTAACAAAAGAGCGGTAGGTTACATAAAGTCTGATGGCATTGAGGGTTTGTTGGAATAGAAGGTAAGAAAAAAAAGTCGGAGGCTTCGTTTTTGAAGCTCCGACTTTTTGTTTGCATTTTTTAGGGTTTATTATCCTTTGTATGCTATGGTTTCTATTTCTACTAATACTCCCATTGGTAATTTTTCTACTGCGTATGCTGCTCTTGCTGGCAACATTTCGTTGTAGTATTTCGCATATACTTCGTTCATTGCAGCGAAATCGTCCATTGAGTTAAGTAAACATGTTGTTTTTACTACGTCTTTGAATGTGTAGCCTGCTTCTGTAAGTATTGCTTCTATGTTTTTGAATACTTGTTCTGTTTGTTCTGTTATTGTTTCAGGTATTTTGCCTGTTTCTGGGTTTACTGGAATTTGTCCAGAGATGAAAAGCATTCCGTTTCCTGCCAATATAGCTTGGCTATATGGTCCTATTGCTTTTGGAGCTTTGTCTGTGTTTATTACTTTGTTCATATTCTTATTTTTTTAAGATGATTTGTTTTGTTTGTTGTTTGTCTCCTTGTTTGATGTTCAAGAAATATACTCCGCTTTCAAAGGCGTCAAGGTTGATTACTTTGCCATTGATTGTGCAGTTGGTTTCTTTTAGGATTTCTTGTCCTAATACGTTTGTGATTACAATAACATCTGCTTGTGCTTCTTCTGATGTGATTGTGATTTGACCTGCTGTTGGGTTTGGAAGTACGCTAAATTCAAATAGGTTTGCTACATCTTCTAATGAAGAGTTGTCTTTTACATAGATTGCTTTTTCTGCTGAGTATTCTGATGGGCATTGGTCTATTTGTACTAAGACTCTGTATGTGTAGGTTGCTTCTGTGGTTGGTGTTTCGCCTGGGTAGTTTCTTTCGTTAAAGCCTAATGATTCCCATGCTTGGTTGTCTATGCTTCTTTCCCAATCTATGATTGTGCCTCTGTAGTTGTTTAGTTTTAATTGTCCTGTTGCTTCTCCTAAGTTGATTGTGTCGTTGCTGATATTTTCAGAGATAACTCCTCCTCTTGATATTTTAACGTCTAATAGTATTGTGTTTGAAATGTGTTCTACTACTCCGTTTGATGTAACGACTCTTCTGTAATATGTACTGTCTGTTATGGCTTCTGGTTGGTAGTTTTGGTTGGTTGATTCTTGTGTTGCGTTTACCCAATCTCCTGTACGGCCTTTTTGTTGCCATTGATATGTGAAGTTTCCTCTTCCTCCTGTTGGCTCAGTTCCTGTAAGTAGTTGTGGTGTTTCGCCTAAACAGAATGCTTGGTTAGATGATATTACGTTGTTTTCTATTGCTGGGAATGTTGTTGTAAAGCTACGTCTTGTTCCGTAGGCTGTTCCTAAGTTTGTTGTTACGTATGCTTTGAAGTAATAGGTTTGTCCTTCTGTTAGGGTATCAAGTGTTACGTAGTATAAGCCTGTTGATGCTGTGTCGTTTTGAACTGACCATGTTGTTTCTAAGGTTAAGTCGTTTGCTTCATCGCTTGATACTACGAATCCTTTTTCAACAAATGTTCCTTCGCCCATTGATACTACGTTTCCTACTAATGTTGCGTGGATTGAGTCTATTGCTACTGCTGGTCGTGTTAATAGTGTTCCTAATCCGCTTGGTGTTGTGAATTGTTTTACTGGTCCGTAGGCTGTGCCTGTTGAACTTACTGCGTAGGCTCTGTAATAGATTATTGAAGATGGTACAAGTCCTGTCATTTCTACTGTAAAGGTTTCTGCTACTGCGTTTGCTTGTACTGAGTTTATGCTATCTTGGTCTAAGTCTCTTAGTGCTTGTTGGCTAACGCTCCATAACATTCCTTGTTCTGAGATTGTTGAGTCGCCATAGTAAAGAACTGTTCCTGTTGCTGTGGCAGAGGTTGAGGTGATTGTAGAGGATTCTACTGCTCCTGTTGAAACTGCTGGTAGGTTAGACATAAAGTTGAATGTGATAACAGAATCGTTTATGTATTGTATGCTTGTGATTGGTTTGTTGGTTGGTGTACCGTTCATAAGCGTATTTGCTGGTGTTGTGTTGTTGGTAAAGTTTGTGTTGCCTGATGCTCCTGGAAATGGTGCTTGTGAGGTTTCTGTGTGTCCGTTGTTTCCTGTTGCTGGAACTATATACCAACCTCTGTTGTTAGGGTTTACGTTTATGTCGTTATAACCATAGTTTAACCATCTGTTTATTCTTTCTTGTTGTCCGTGGTAAATCAACATTCCTTCTCCTGGTACGTATGCGTCCCACCTTGTTTTTCTTCTATGTTCCAACATTAAAAATTCGTTATTGTTTCCTAAATCTATTTTATATGAAACAGATGAATCGTTAATTGCTGGTAAATATACGTTGTCTGCTGTTGCTGTTAGGTTTATTGGTTGTGCCCAGTTTGCTATGTGGCGTTCCATTCCTGTTAATCCTGCTGGTGTTGCTGAGTTGTTAAGGTATGAACCTGATGACATTAAGTCCCAATCTCCTGGTACTGCTGCTTGTCCGCCTGAGCCTGTGTAGTCTGTGTCGTAAAAGTCAGGAAATCCTAATACGTGTCCAAATTCGTGGCAGATTGTTCCAATTCCGTCCATCACAACTGAGTTTCTCTTTTCTGCTGAACATGAATATGGTCCAAATCTTTTACTGTCTTTTATTATGTTTGGATTTACGTTACTTCTGTGTGGCCAAATTTCGTTGTCTGTTCCTGTTGATGATTCTGGTGTTCCTGCAAAAATAATGTGTATCGCATCTACGTATCCGTCATTGTCGTTATCGTAATCGCCAAAATCAACATCTGGATCTGCTGCATTAAGTGCGTGTAATACGAAATAAGACATGTTTTGGTCGCTACCGTATGAGTTGTTGCCTCCATAGTAAGCCATTGAGTTTGGTAATACGTATGGTCCTGCAACATCAATATCCATTATGAATTGATTGTCTGAGTTGTCTCTGTAATAGTCTTTTACTGATCCTGTACCATCGTAGTTATCTTGACTAACTAAATCAACAAAGTTTTGATTTGTATATGTGAATGGTAAGTCGCTAAATCCTGCTAAGATAACTAATAATTTTACTGTTCCTATTGATGGGTATTTAGCATCGTTGTTTGCAGGTGCTGAGGCTGGTGAGTTTTGTTTTTTCAATTCTATTTGTGATTCTGAATAGAAAAGATTAACTGGTAGTGTTGATAAAAATGCTATTTCTTCTGCTGAACGTTCATTTGCGTTTGAAGCAATGTATTTTGAAGCTACTAAGTCTCCGTTTTCATTTAATACTCCGTATGTGAAAACGCCTTCGCTGTTTCTTACTAATGTGTATTGATCTAATGTTGTCGCCCAATTAACATACTCATCTCCACCAAGAATAAAGGTAAGTGTCTTTCCGTTTGGCTGACGAATTGTAACGGCTTGTTTGTTTGCTGGAATTGCAAACGCTCCTATGCTGATTAGTACCATCAACACAAAGAGTGTAATTGTTTTTAATAATCCTTTTCTCATTTTTCGTGTTTTATTTCTTTTATTCGTTAATATTCTTTTTATTATCGTGTTAATATTAATTTGACTTCTTTAACTTCTTTTTTATCTAACTTGTTTTCTATTCTTAATATGTATATTCCATTAGTTAGGTTTGATAATGGCAAGTCTATGTTTTGCTCTGAGGATTCAAAGCTTGATATTTTTCTTGCATTTGAGTCAAATATTGTAATGTGTAATGGTTGTTGTGATTGGTTTGTTAAAACTGATTTTCCTTTGCTTGGGTTTGGATATATATAGTAAGTTGTATTGTTTTCTATCTCTGAAAGCGACACATCTTGAACAACATTTATTTTCAATGTGTCTGAGTATGATATTGGACATGTGCCTAATTGTACTACTGCTCTTATATATACCGAGTCTAAAAGGTTAGGATTGTAAAGGATTGTTGTGTCTTGTTGGGTTTCTGCTATTTCTTGCCAATTAAAGTCTGCATTTGCTTCTTCCCAACGAAGGATTTCTCCTGTGTTAGAGGCTAATGAAAGTGTATCTGTTTCGGAGCTTATCCATTCGGTTTTACCATTTATCTTGCCAGCCTTAGATTTCAAGACTGTCATTTCAACAACGTTACTTGTATCTCTAATTGCCAATGAGCCAACTATTCTTCTGAATTGAGTTGTTTCGCTAAGCGTTCCAACAGAATAGTTCTTTCCATTTCCTTCTTCATCTATATCTTCCCACGATGAGCCATTTTCTTTTCTTTGCCATTGATAGGTGAAGTTTCCTTGACCTTCTGTTGGTTGGCTTCCAAGAATCATTCCAAAATCTGATTGTTCGCAAAGTGTTGTGCCGCCTGTTATGATGTTATTTTCAACAGGTATGAATGTAGTTATTGCAGATTTTTGAGTAGCGTATTTTATTCCTAACTCTGTTCTTGCATACATTCTAAAATAATATTTTGTAGCTTGTTCAAGTCCTGTTATTTCCACTGTGAATGTTGAGCAATCTCCATCTAAGCTTACAACTTCATCATTCATATCTGGACTCTCTTCTGTTGAATAGCATATTCCATGTTCCAAAATAGTGAAATCTCCTTCCACTAACTTAGTTCCTCCAACGCTCATGCTGTTTAATGAAATATTAGTTGCAGAATTTGTTCTAAGAAGTGGCTGACCATCAACTGTTGTGAACGTTTTGGCTTCTCCATATACTTGATCTTCATTTGAAATATATGCTGCTCTATAATAGTAAGTCTTAGCGTATGATAGGTTGTCAAGGTTTGCAATTAAGGTATCTCCACTAAATGTGTTTGCTTCATAATATACTTGTGTAGAGAAGTCTTGTAGAGTATCTACTGCAAAGCCTTTTATATCATATTCACGCAAACCTGCATATACTTCTAAACCTTTTACACGGTAAGAGGTGTTTGTTAGTTTTTCAAAGCCGTGTAGAGTTTCCACAACAGCAGAGGTGTCTGGAATTAGAAAACGAAAACGAATGCAATTATCAGTAGTATCACGAGTTATGCAAGTAATTGGTTTGTTTAACGCATTTCCGTTCCATAATCTACTATTTGGAAGTGAGTAATCTGTAAAGAAATTATTATATTGTTGCGATGGGAAAACATCAGAAGCCAAAGTGTTTTCGCTTTCATCTCTATCTGCTTCTTCTATGTCGTATTTTTGATAATTCGGATTGCAATTTATGTTGTAATCTCCCTCTTGCTTTACGTGATATATCAATCCGCCATCATTAGGTAGGTAACTATCCCAAGAGGAACGTTGTCTGTTTTCAAAAATAAAAAATTCATCACTATTAGGTGAGGTAATAATGTATGCTTTATTGCTATCCATCAACGGAGGCAAAACATATTCTCCTGCAACTGTTAGGGTGTCGAGTTGTAACCAATTTAAACGATATTTTTCGTATGCGGTAAATGAAGCTGGGGTATTGCTATAATTGTTATAACTACCAGATGCCATTATACTCCATTTATTTATTGCTGTTGCTTGCCCTCCTGAGCCTTCGTAGTCAGTATCATACAAGTCTGGCAAACCTAAAACGTGTCCAAACTCATGACAAATTGTTCCTATTCCGTCCATTCCACTACCCATTCTTTCGGCAGAGCAAGAATAATCCTTTAATCTAACTCCATCAAATTGAATATTAAAGGTATCTGATGGATAAAAACTCCAACGATGTGGCCAAATTGCATCGGTTTCTCCTGTTGAGGCTTCTCCTGCTCCTGCAAAAATAACGTGAACTGCGTCAATTATTCCATCTCCATTCATATCAAATTGAGAAAAATCAACATCGTTATTCGCTAATGCACAAGCCTCTGCAACCATTGCCTTAGGATTTACATCGGAAAAAGACGGGCATGTTGCACCATAAAAAGCCATAGGTTGAGACAAGGTATAAGGCCCAACAACAGTAGGATTTAAATTTAATTGTCCAAAAGAAACATCATAATAATAATCTTTTACACTACCTGTTGCGCCATTACGATTATATCCCGGCTGAGAAAGCAAAGAATCAAAGTCCTCTTGCTGATAAGTGAATGCTCTATCTGCAAAAGATACCAACACAATTAACAAATTATTCTCTCCAACAGTGGGATAATTTGTTTCTATTTTAGCAAAAGGCTGTCTTTTATTTGTTATTTGCTCGATTGAAAAACCTAATCTTTTATCTATTGTGGCTAAAAAATCATTTTCTGCTTTCGTTCTCAGAGTTTGATTTGCAGCAATGTGATTAGAGGGTAATAAATTGCCGTTCAAGTCTTTATAAGCATAACAATAATCCCCCCTTTCATTTAAAAGAATTGTGTAACCATCTATTGTGCGTCCAAAATTCACACTTTCATCTCCTATTAAATAGAAATTCAACAATCTTTTATCTGATTGTGTGATGGTTTTCATCGTTGTATCAGCAGGTACTGCTATTACTTTATAGGATGCTAAGAAAAAAATTATTAATACAAAGAGATATTTTAATAATCCTAAGCCTTTTTTCATTTTTCTACGTTTAAATTTAATTTAAGCTGGCAAAATTACAACATTAATAGGATTATGACAAAAAAAAATAAAAGAAGTTTAAAAAAAAAGCAAAAAAAGAGGGCAACTCTTATTAAGAATTGCCCTCTAAAATTTTATTTTTTATTCTTATTTGCTAACAACAAATTTCTTTGTTTGTTTTTCACCATTAACGTTTAATGTGTAGAAATAAGTTCCGTTTGCCAAGTTAGCTGTGTTTACGTTTACTGTGTAAGTAGTTCCAGCTGTTTGGTTTCCTTCTTCCATATTCATAACAACTCTTCCCATTAAGTCAGTGATAACGATGCTAACATTACCTGATTTGTTTAAAGAATAAGATATTGTTGCATTGTTTGCAGCTGGGTTAGGGTAAGCGTTTAATGAAGATGCAACTGCTATTTCTTCAGATAAAGAACGAGTTGAAGCATCTCCAATTACCATACGGATAAGAGGAGTTTTTCCATCGCAATAGTCAGCGAAGTAGAATGTTCCACCCCATGCGTAGTTAGCTGAAGCTGGTAAACCAGGAGTGAAGATTAACATTAATGAGTTAAGGTAATCTGTTCCAGGTCCGAATGTGTTAGTTACTCTTGGAGAGTCAGAACCAATCATGAATCTACCGTTAGCTGCCATTCTGTAGCAAGCATAGTAAGTTTCTTCTGGCACTAATTCAACACTGTTTTTGAAAGGAAGATAGATAGATCTGAATTGATCTGGTCCTATTACGTCTAAGTATTGAGGATCTGAACATAAACCGTTGTTTAAGTCGTTAGATTGAACTTCGTAAACTTCTGATTCAACTGGAACATCCCAAGCATCAAATACTTCTTCTACTAATTCATCATAAGTTGCAGCTTCCCAATTGATTTTTCTCAATTTAGCTTTGATTTGAGCACCAGCAACGCAAGAGTCTAAGTGTGCAACAACTTCAACACCATTGATATAAACTTCTTCATCTCTTACTGTGCTAGTTGTTGTGTAAGGAAGACAGATTTCATATCCTTCTCTGTTCCATGCAGCTTCGTCTGTTAAGTAAACATTTAGACCGCTTTTTACTAATCCATAACGGAAAGCACCCCATTGTTCAACAAGGAAGTTTCTGTCTTTTGCCCAACGATAAGAACCATTTAATTCAGGAGCAGCTTCTACAACTTCAAAATATGTAGTATCACCTAATGCGATAGGAGCGTCTAAAGCAGAAGATGTGATAGTAGATATAGCAGCATAAGAACCTGGAGTTCCAGAAGGTAATCTGTTGCTCATTGCCATTACGCTAACAGCTCTTCTTGCAGCCCAAGTTGTATCAGAACCATTTACGCTTTCTGCAACTGAATCTGTAGTGTTTAATAAAGCAACTTGCTCAGAAAGGTTTGCTGATACTTGAGTGTAAATATCTTCTCCACCTTCAGTAGTAGCAAATTCTATTGAATAGAAACCGTTATTCAAAACAGCATCTGTTAAATCTGTTGCTCCTGTGTTTTCAAGAGTAACTGCATAAATTACTGTATCAGGAGTTATGATTGCAGGTATAGTGTGGTAACCACCAGTGCAATATTGTTTTTTAACGATATCAACTCTGTTTTCAGGAGATTCTTGATATGTAATATCATCTATGAACCAGAAATAAGAGTGTGGTTGTTCTGCATTTGAAGGAGAGATGTATCTGAATCTAACATAAGTTAATTGATCAGCTGTTGCTCCAACTGCATTTGCATTAGGTGTATTGTTTGGTAAAGTTATTCTTTTGCTTGAATAATATGAATCGTTAGCATTCATTTCAATACCTCTTACGTTAAATTCTAATGAATCGTAAGTTGTAAATGAAGGGTCATTACTCCATTCTACGAAATAACGATCAGCATTGAAACGCATCAAACATTGGTTGATTGTGATATCAACACCATTTGTTCCAAAAGCTGCGATAGGACTAGTTAATTGTACATAAGCGTCCATGTGTCCTACGTTCAAGTTTTGGCCTTCGATTGTTAAAAGGTCAAGATAAGCGAATCCGTTAGCCCATGTTGGATTTACAAAACCACGAGCAGGATCAAACATCCACCAACCTTCAGCAGGGTTTCCGTCTGAATCTATGATTCCTAACCATGTATTCAAACGTTCACCTTGAGGTCCGAATACTGTGTTAGTATCTGCTTGAAGATTCCAGCCAAATCCTGATACTGTGTGAGCAGCATTTGTTCCGAATGTATAAGCTGTTGCATCAGAGAAGTCACATAAAACTTCTGCTTCGCCATCTTTTGCAGACAATTGTACTGCTTGTTTTCCTTTCACTGTTTGTCTTTCTACTTGACTAACAGCTTTTTTTTGCATTTGTTTATCAGCTTTCACCATACCAACTTGAGCGAACAAGCCAGTTGAGCCAAGCAACAATGCTAATGCTAATAATGTTCTCTTCATTTTTTTAATTTGTTTTTTGTAAGAAATTAATAATTTACACTTTTAATCGGGTGCAAATATACTACTTTTGTCTTTACCAACAAACATTCTTATGTTTTTTTTGTTCATTTTTTCTTTAAAAATCTTACCTTTGCACCTAAAATAACAGAAAAATGAGGGTACATTTCATAGCCATAGGCGGAAGTGCAATGCATAATTTGGCAATTGCATTAAAACTAAAAGGATTCAACGTAAGCGGTTCTGACGATGAAATATTTGAACCAGCAAAATCAAGATTAGAAAAACATTCCTTATTACCCAACGAAATAGGTTGGAATCCTGATAAAATAGACAATACAATAGAGGCAGTAATTCTTGGAATGCACGCAAAAAGTGATAATCCAGAACTATTAAAAGCCAAAGAACTTGGATTAAAGATTTACTCTTATCCAGAATATCTTTACGAGGCGAGCAAAGACAAAACAAGAATAGTAGTAGGTGGCAGTCATGGAAAAACAACTATAACAGCCATGATTCTACATGTGATGCAAAATTTAGGCATTGCAACAGATTATATGGTGGGAGCGAAACTTGAAGGTTTCGATGTAATGGTTAAAATGAGCGATGCACCATATATGGTATTAGAAGGCGATGAATACCTTTCCTCTACCTTAGACCCAAGACCAAAGTTCCATCTTTACAAACCAGATATTGCAATTATAAACGGAATTGCATGGGATCACATAAACGTCTTTCCAACTTTTGAAATATATGTAGAACAATTCAAAATCTTTGCCGACAAGATAACAGAAAATGGTAGTTTGGTATATTTCCAAGACGATGAAAATATTTGCAACATTGCAAAACAAGCAAGAAATGACGTAAAAAAACTACCATATAGAGAGATTACACATAGAATTGAAAACAATCGCACAATAGTTATATGTGAGGGCAAAGAATATCCTTTACAAATTTTCGGCAAGCACAATCTTATCAATCTAAATGCCGCAATGACAGCCTTGGAACAAATAGGCGTAAAAAAATCTGACTTCCTTTCTGCAATACAATCGTTCAAAGGAGCTTCAAAACGTTTAGAAATAGTAAAAGAGAGCAAGACACAAGCCTTTTACACCGACTTTGCACACTCTCCTTCTAAGCTAAAAGCAACAGTTGAGGCGATGAAAAATCAGTATGGCGAAAGAAAACTAACCGCTTGCATGGAATTGCACACCTTTTCTTCACTTACAAAAGAGTTTCTTATACAATATAAAGGTACAATGCAAGAGGTTGATAGTGCTGCTATATATTTCAACTCTCACGCCTTGGAACTAAAACGTCTTCCTAATCTTGACAAAGATATGATTCTTGATTCTTTTGATAAAAAGGGATTAAAAGTTTTCACAACTACGCAGGAAGTTTTGCAATTCATAAGAGAGAATAGTCAAAACGGAGAAAACATTCTAATGATGAGTTCAAGCAATTTTGGAGGCTTGGATTTAAAAGAATTAGCAAACGAAATAATAAAATAAATAAAGAATAAGACAATGGCAAAGTTTAAAATAGGCGATAGAGTTAAGTTTTTGAGTTCAGAAGGTGGAGGAATAATCAAAGGATTCTCAGCCACAAATGTAGCAAACGTAGAAGTAGATGGATTTGAAATACCAACCTTAGTTTCAGACTTAGTATTGGACTTTTGTGAAGACAAAGCAGGACAATATTTCTGTACAAAAGAAGAAGAAATCATAAAAAGCGAACAGACAGAAGAGAGTTTCGCTCCATCGTATCAAGAAGATGAAAGAATAAGTCCTTTGTATCTTTCAGCAATTGGAAGAAAACAAGATGAGGGTATTTATCTTTGCTTTATACCTGAGGACCAAAAATGGTTTATCTCTGGAGATATAGATGTATATTTAGTAAATAATTCACAAAACCGCATAATCTATTCAATACTCCTTTTACAAGAAGACGGATTTCATTCAGAGGATTTTGGCACATTAGAAAAAATGGAAAAAATCCTTTTAGCTACAATTTCGAGAGAGCAAATCAGCAAATGGGAAAAAGGAGCTGTGCAAATACTTTTCCACAACGATAAAGACACTCGCGTATTAATGCCTGCTAATTGCGAATTAAGACTAAGAGGAAGCAAGTTTTTCAAAGAAGGTTGCTATGTTGATACAGGATTTTTTAGAGAAAAAGCTCTTATGTATGAGATTTGCAAAATCAATAGCGTAAGTCAGTTTATTCAAACAAGCGTTGTAAAAGAAGAAGACAAGGTTACAAAAGAAGAAAACATAGTAGTAAATGTTGCAAAACGTGCTTACACAAACACCTTCCTTGATAAGCACATGATAAATTCCAACACCGCCGAAATAGATCTACACATTGGCGAACTTGTTGAGGACTATTATTTATTGGAAAACGAACAAATGTTAAAAATCCAATTGGAATATGCTCGCAAATGCCTAAACGAAGCCATAATTCAAGGTTTAAGCAAGGTAATCTTCATACATGGAGTTGGACAAGGCGTATTAAAATCAGAGTTATTGAGAGAATTAAACAAATATCAAAACATTCATTACTTCGATGCCTCAATGGCGAAATATGGAGTAGGTGCAACAGAGGTGTACATAGGACAAAACAGATAGATTCTTATGAAATTTCTTTACTATTGCAAGTCTTGTTTTATGTTGTTATTGCCACAGCGTCTGTGTGAGTGGAAAAGAAAATTGTTTTTAAACAAATATTTTCCAAAATACAACTCTATTGATTTGCATTATCGTTGCAACTATTACAATAAACTAAAACAAACCTCTCCTCTTTCGGAAAAAGCACAACAGCTCTCGCAACACAAACTCAAAAATTCTAATTTCTCAAAGGTTTACTTCTTTGACGCATACGAAGTAATTAGATTCTTCCCTAAATGTTTACGTTGGATTTTCAAGGCTGGCGACATAACAGATTTACAAAAAGAGCCTACAATTGTAAAAAGCCGTCCGATTGGAGAGAATAACGAAAACTCCGTGCTTTTGAAACTAAATAAGATTCGACACTTTATTTTCGTAAAAGACAGAACAAAGTTTAAAGACAAAACTCCAAAGATTCTTTTTAGAGGTGCTGCACACGGAAAACCAAATAGGCAAAAGTTTATAGAAATGTATGTAAACAATCCGATGTGTGATGTAAAAGACACTGCAAAAGACTCAATCAATCCAATAAATTGGCAAAGTAAACCAATAAGCATAAAAGAGCAATTAAGATTCAAATACATTATGGCAATAGAAGGCAATGATGTTGCAAGTAATCTTAAATGGATTATGTCCTCTAACTCAATTGCCGTTATGCCTCGCCCAAAATATGAAACTTGGTTTATGGAGGGTTGTCTTATTCCTAACTATCACTACATTGAAATAAAGGAAGATTTTAGCGACTTGATAGAAAGGATTACCTTTTACGAAAAAAATCCTGACAAAGCTTTGCAAATAATAAAAAATGCTAACAAATACGTCAAACCTTTCAAGGATAAAAAAAGAGAAAAGCTGATTTCCATACTTGTAATGAAGAAATATTTTGAAAAAACGGGACAACTCTAAAAGCTGTCCCGTTTGTGTTTTATTTTTCCTAAGAAAAAAATTTTTTTTCTTTGCTTTTTTTTATTTTTTCTTAGGATTATTTTTCTATTTCAAAGACTTTTTTGAGCCTATCTACATAGTCAAGTTTTTCCCATGTAAAGAACTCTACTTCTTTTTGGATTTTTTGTCCATTTTGGCAGATTTCTACTGTTTTTTTGTAAGGTGTACGTCCAAAATGTCCGTAAGAAGCGGTTGGTGCAAAGATTGGGTTTTTCAATCCAAAGCGTTCTACTATTGCGTATGGACGTAGGTCGAATATGGTTTTGATTTTTTCGGCTATTTGTCCGTCTGTCATTGGTTTTCCACCTTCTGTTACTTTTGCTGTGCCGTATGTGTTTACGTAAAGACCAACAGGCTCTGCTATTCCTATGGCGTAGGCTACTTGTACTAAGACTTCGTCGCACAATCCTGCTGCTACCATGTTTTTTGCTATGTGTCGCACTGCGTATGCTGCACTTCTATCTACTTTTGAGGAGTCTTTTCCTGAGAATGCTCCACCTCCGTGTGCTCCTTTTCCGCCGTAGGTATCTACTATTATCTTTCTGCCTGTTAATCCTGTGTCGCCGTGTGGTCCTCCTATTACAAATTTTCCTGTTGGATTGACATATAAGGTGTAGTCTGCTTTAAACAAATCTTTTACGCTTTGTTTTTGTAGCTTTTCAATGACTCTTGGTATTAAAATCTCTTTTACGTCTTTCTTTATTTGAGCCAACATTTTTTCTTCTTGGTCAAAGTCATCGTGTTGTGTGGAAATAACGATGGTGTTAATTGCTTTTGGTGTGTTGTCATCGTTATATTCTATTGTAACTTGACTTTTTGAATCGGGACGAAGGTATTGCATTTGTTTTCCTTCTTTACGGATTTGTGCAAGCTCGTAAACTAATATGTGTGAAAGTTGTAACGACAATGGCATATAGTCTTCTGTGTCGCTACACGCATATCCGAACATCATTCCTTGGTCGCCTGCTCCTTGCTCTTCTTCTGTTTGACGCTCTACGCCTTGATTTATGTCGGGGCTTTGTTCGTGAATTGCAGAAATCACTCCACAAGAATTGCTTTCAAACATATATTCGCCTTTTGTGTAGCCTATGTTTTTTATTACTTTTCTTGCTGTTTGTTGTACATCAACATAGGCTTCTGCTTTGACTTCTCCGCTTAGTACTACTAATCCTGTTGTTACTAGGGTTTCACAGGCTACTTTTGAGTTGGAGTCTTGTGATAAGAATTCATCTAACAGGGCATCGGAAATTTGGTCTGCTACTTTGTCTGGATGTCCTTCTGATACTGATTCACTTGTAAATAATTTTCTTAATTTTTCCATAATATATCCTCCATTTCGCAAAAAAAAGCGTTCCATAAGGAAAGCTTTTTAATTTTTCACGAAAAATTATACTAACTTTCTCTTATTGTTCAGATTACTCTGCTGAGGTTAAAGCACCGTGTCAATTTCTTGAGGGTTGCTACCACTATTAAAGATCCTTCATCTAAGTGGGTTCTTAATAAGAGCTTTTTATTTGCGTGATTATTATATTATTTATTATCTTTATTGTCAATGTTTTCTTGTCTATATTTGTCTAAATCTATTTTTTTAACTGTTGTTATATTCCATTTATCTCTATCTATTAATCTTGAAGAGTAATTTGTTTTCTTATATCCTGCAGGAGTTTTTATATTTTCATTATTTAATCTAGTTGCTATTTCTGTTGGTCCTATACCTTCTGCTCTCCATT
>CALCUN010000084.1 GCA_937906975.1 uncultured Bacteroidales bacterium | reverse complement strand
AGAAATATGAAGCGTTTTTTAGTTCTTGTTCATAGAAAAGAACTTGTTGAACAAATACAAGAAACTTTATACAAAAAATATGGTTTGGCTCATGGTACTATACAAAGTGGCAAGCGTGATGATGATTTGTTTCATATTCAAGTTGCAATGGTACGAACTCTTGCAAAAGAAAAACGACTTAATAAATGGAAAGATAATGAGTTTGATTTTATAATTTGCGATGAAGCACATCATTTCTTAGCAGATAGTTATCAAACAATAAGAAAAGCTTTTCCAGAAGCATATCTTCTTGGCGTTACCGCTACTCCTTATCGTTTAAATAGGCAACCTTTTACCGATACTTTTGATAATTTAGTTAGAAGCCAATCTATAAGTAAGTTTATAAAAGATGGCTATTTGAGTGAATACGAATACTATTCTATTGCTCCAACATCAAAACTACAATTAGAAATTGATAATCTCAAAGTAGAAAACACGGGAGATTATTCAGAAAGAGCAATGTCAAATGCTTTAGATAAGAGAGAAATAAGGGCAAAAGTTGTAAAAACTTGGTTGGAACACGCAAAAGGAAAGAAAACCATAGTTTACACTATTAACAAAGAACATAACAAGCATTTTTGTCAAGAGTTTAACGAAACAGGGCATAGATGTGTTGCAATAGATAGCGATACGCCAAAAGAGGAAAGGGATAATTATGTTAAGAAATTTAGACAAGGTGAAATTGATATTATTTGTAATGTAAATATATTTAGTGAGGGTTTTGATTGTCCCGATGTTGAATGTATTCAACTTGCAAGACCCACAAAATCTCTTTCAATGTATCTTCAACAAGTAGGTAGAGGATTAAGAATTTCAAAAAATAAAGAAAAGACTATTTTTTTAGATAATGTAGGGCTTTATAATAGGTTTGGTTTACCTTCTGCAAATAGACAATGGCAAAGGCATTTTGAAGGTAAAGAAAATTGGGATAAAGATGTTTACGATTATGGTTTATATTTTGAAGAAGATGAATTTTGTGATGAAGAATATATACCTTTGCAAGCAACTATTGAAGAAGCAGATGATGAGTTTGAAATGCAATATTCTAATGTAGAAGATAAGGATAGTTTATCTGTTGTTAATGTCGCGAAAGAATTGAATATAGAAGTAGATAAAATCATAACATTCTTTTCAAACAAAGGAGATAATCTTAATCCTAATTCAATATTAACCGAAGAACAATATTTAGAATTAAAAGACATGTTAGAAAAACAACAAAAATCATTAGAAGATGGATTTGTCAATATATTTGACATTCCAGATACAGAAGCAGAAGATAAAAAAAGATTCTATTGTAAAGTAAAAAACTACAAAACAGATAAATGGGAAATTGTTTTTTACACTAAATTTATTGATTGCTATGTAGATATTGTAGATAGGGTTTATGTTGATTGCTTAGGCAATGAAAGAAAAGAAGATAGAGTATTAGAAATTTTTAATTCTATTTCTTCCCAACCAATACATAAACGTTGGAAAACTTTATCAAATAATCAATCAATAAATACAAATTTAAATAATAGAGATAAACTAAAAAGAATGAAACGTCTTTTAAAGACAGCAGGGGAAGTTGTTTATTTTAATTTTGATGTAAACTTTGATAATACAAAAGAAATTGAAGCAGAAGAAGTAAATGAGGAAGTAATAGAAAATAAAAACATAATAAAAGATAAAGATATGGAATACAATATTGAAGAAATGGATGAAAAAGGAATTATAAACCTTATGCTTTTATTACACGACAAATTAAGTGTAAATATAATTGACGAAAAAGCAGCCGAACAAAGATTAGAAGAAATTAAGAAAGAAGAAAAAGAGTCAAAAGATAAAGAGCTAATTGAAAAATATGAAAATTTGCCTGATGATGAACTTGAAAGAGTATTAGAACTAAGAAAGAAAAAACGTCAAGAGGAAAAAAATAAAGAATTAGAAGCAATAGCAAGAAAGAATATTGAAAACCAAACAGAAGCAGAAAAGACAAGAAGAAAAGGTGCGTTAAATTCTTTATTAGAAAAGTATAATTCAAAATAATAGAAAAAGATAAGATTATGGGACGAATTGATTTAATTGTATTAATTATTGCTATCTTATTATTTATTGGGGCAATAGTAGTGTTTGCATTTATTGGTCGTTCAATAAAGAATAGCAAAAGCACAAATGTAGCATCTTTTGATGAGGAGAATTTGAAATTAAAATTGCAATTAGAAACTGCAAACAAAGAATTAGAAAACACAAATAAAGAACTATCTATTTGCAAAGACAAAAACGAGGAACTTCTTAAAGACAACACTAAATTAAGCACAATAGCATCTAATTTAGATGAACAAATACAAAACAAACAAAAAGAAATAGATACTCTCAAAGAGGAAAATAAAACAATAGAAAAAGAATACTCAGATGCAAAAGCAGAGTTAAAAGCTGAAAAACAAAAGTATAAAGATTTAGATAAGCTATTTGAGGAATATAAACTATCATTGGAAAAACTTAACAAGCAAAATGAGGCTCATATTCAAAATATTACTAATAAGATTTTAGAAGAAAAAAGCAAGAAATTCACAGAGCAAAATAGCAAAGAAATAGAGCAACTTGTTTCTCCTTTGAAAGAGCAAATAAATGACTTTAAAAAGAAAGTTGAAGAGGGAAATATAAAACAAGTAGAGTTGCATACCGAGTTGAAAAAAGAAATAGAACATGTTATTAAACAAACAAACTCTATTTCGGAAGACGCTGTTAATCTAACAAATGCCCTTAAAGGAGAGAATAAACGTGCGGGGAATTGGGGAGAACATGTATTGGAAACCATTCTTGAAAATAGCGGATTGGTAAAAGGCATTCACTATGAAGCACAACAAAGTGTAACGACAGAGGAAAACCAAAAACTTATACCCGATTTTATTGTGCATTTACCAAGTAGTAATTCCGATGAAGCAAACAATATAGTTATTGATTCAAAACTGTCTTTAGTTGCTTACGAAAGGTATTTTAATTCCGAAAACGAAGAGGAAAAAGAAACAAATCTTCAAGAACACATAAAATCGGTAAAGAATCATATAGATGAACTTGCAAATAAAAAATACGAAAACGTAGTAAATGGAAGCATTGGCTTTGTTATGATGTTTATTCCTATTGAGCCTGCATATTTACTTGCTGTTCAAAGTGATAATTCTTTATGGGAGTATGCTTATAAAAAGAAAGTAGTCCTTATTTCTGCATCTAATATGATTACATCTTTACGTTTGATTGCTGATATTTGGAAAATAAATACAAGAAACAAAGAAGCTGAAGCTATGGCTGAAACTTGCGGAGGTATTTATGATAAAATAATAAGCTTTTTAGCAACATTTGAAAATATGGGTAATGCAGTAAGAAAAGCCCAAGATGAATACGAAAAAGCCAAAGGACAACTTACAACAGGAAGGGGTAATGTTATAAAAAGATTAAAGGATTTAGAGCAAAAGGGAATAAAATCTTCAACAAAAAAATCTTTGCCTACAACTTTTGAAGAATATGAAGAATAGGAGAAAAAATAAACGATTATGTTATTAGATTAGTAATTCTATTAGATATATTTAAAGAAATATTTCGTTGGGGTAGTAAATGGTTAACTCAAACAAAAAACGTTCGTGAATCTTTCAAACGAGCGTTTTTTATTTTTTGAAATGCATTAAAATGAAAAGGGATTGCAAATGCAATCCCTTTTTTAAATAACAATAAGAATGTTTTATTTTCTTTTCTCTTAGAATCTCTTTTCTTTGATTCTTGCTTTCTTTCCTGTTAGTCCTCTCAAGTAGAAGATTCTTGCACGGCGTACAACTCCACGTTTGTTCACAACGATTGAATCTATGAATGGAGAGTTGATAGGGAATACTCTCTCTACTCCTACTCCACTAGAGATTTTTCTCACTGTGAATGTTTCTGTTACTCCGCTTCCTCTACGTTGTAAAACCACACCTTGGAATGTTTGAATACGTTCTTTGTTTCCTTCTTTAATTTTGTAAGACACAGAGATTGTATCTCCTGCTTTGAACTCTGGATATTCTCTAACTTCTGTTAAGCTATCCACATATTTCATTAATTCTGGTTTACCCATTTCTTTACTCCTTTATGCGATTATACAATTTCTACTTCTTAACTTGATTAACTACAGCTTTGAAAGCTTCTGGATTATTTAGGGCTAAGTCTGCTAACACTTTGCGGTTAAGCTCTATGTTATTTTTGTGCAATAAGCCGATGAATACAGAATATGATATATCGTTCAAACGGCATGCTGCGTTGATACGATTTATCCACAAAGCTCTAAATTCTCTTTTCTTATTTTTTCTATCACGGTAAGCGTATGTTTGACCTTTTTCCCATTTGTTTTTTGCTACGGTCCATACGTTTTTACCTCTTCCCCAATAACCTTTGGTACGGTTAAGGATTTTTTTTCTGCGTGCTCTTGACGCTACTGCATTGACTGCTCTTGGCATAATTTTTCAATTTTTTTTCGTATTAGCGGTCTTCTCCTCGAAAACTCTTGTTTGGCTAAATACAATGGTTAATAACTCCTTTATTTGTAAAGATTAAATTTTTTGAACTCCTATAAGAGTGTGATTAAATCATTTCTCTTATTCTTGGTTCGTCTGCTCCGCTTAGTACTGATGTACTTGCCAATATTCTTTTTCTTTTTACTGATTTTTTAGTAAGAATGTGGCTGTGATAAGCGTGCTTTCTTTTAATCCTTCCTGAACCTGTTACTGAAAATCTCTTTTTAGCAGCAGATTTGGTTTTCATTTTTGGCATCTTACGTCCTTTTTTATTTGTTTATAATT
>CALCUN010000083.1 GCA_937906975.1 uncultured Bacteroidales bacterium | reverse complement strand
AACTATTTTATTTTTGCTTTTATCAACGATTTAGTATCCGAATATCTCTTCTAAGGTTAATTCTTCTATGTCTCCGAATTTCTTTAAGGCTTCAAAGTCCATTTGTTCTTTGCTTCCAAGTATTACATATACTCTTTTTTGACCTCTAAGTTTTGTTTCGCTGAATGCTTTTATGTCTTCGAAAGTCATTGCTTGTAATTGCTCGTAGTATTTTTGCATACTGCCTGCACTTCTTTCAAATTTCTTATCGTTAAGGTAAGAAGATATGATTCCTTGTTTTGTTGTACGATTTGTAGCTATTGATTTCAATAGAGCTTGTTTTGCAAGGTCAAAGTTTGCTTCTGCAGCTGGCATAGAGTCTAGCAAGGAATTAAATGCGTCAAATGCTTCTACTACTTTATCGTTTTGAGTTGCAATGTGAGATAGGCTGTAGTTCTTATCGTTTTTGTCATATCCCATTAAGTAACGTGAAGATGCTTGGTATGCAAGTGAGCGTTTTTCTCTCATTTCTTGGAAAACTATGCTATTCATACTTCCTCCGAAGTATTCATTATACATAGATACAACTGCTCTTTGGCTTTCGTCATATTTATCTCCAACGATAAACATTCTGCAATAAGATTGGTTTGCTGGGTAATCAACAAAATATACTTTGTTTTTACTTATCTTTTGTTTTTCTGAAGGTGTTTGGTCTGCCTTTTTAGTAACTTTTTCTGTCATACGATGGTGTTTTGTAACATAATCTTCTATTGCGTCTATGTTTAAGTCACCATAATATGTTATTTGTTCTTTGTATTGTTTTAGGTCTTTAATTTGTTGGCATAATTGCTTTGTTGTTAGTTTTTCTATTTCTTTATCGCTTAATAGTGTGCGATGAGCATTTTTCTTTCCGTACAAAGCGTATGAAGATAAGCGAGAGAAACATTGTTGTTGTGCACTTTTTGCTTCTGCTCTTTCTTTCAATAATTTTTGTTTTATGTTCTCTAATACTTTTTCATCAAGGCAAGGGTTTGTCAAAATGTCTTCAACGATAGTTAAGGCTTCAACCATATTTTCTGTCAATCCTTCTATTGTTACAACGGTTTCATCTCCACTTACTGCTATTCTGAATGATGATGCTATGTTATAAAGTTTTTCTTTTATTTGTTGTTGAGTCATAAATGGTGTGTAGATGAAATCTTGATAATAACTCATCAATCCTAAATATTTATTTCCCCAACTACCAACTGCATAGCGGAAGCTTAGACTATAACGTGTGTTATCTTTGTTTTTAACATAAAGAATTTCTGTACCATTTGGCATTTTCTTTATTGTCATATCTTTTGTGTAATCTACAAATTCTGCTTGTATAGGTGTTACCTTTGTGTTCTTTATTTTTCTAAAGAAATCACTTTCTACATTTCTATTGATTTGAATAGGGGTGATTGCTGGTTTTTCTACTTTTGCTACCGATTCTGGTTCTGCTTTTATTTTCTTTATTACAACATAGTTGTTATCCTTGAAAATTTCTTTTGCAAAAGCTATGATGTCTTCTTTTGTTATTTGAGATAGGTTTGAAATATAGTTTACCTCATCTTGCCAATCTAGGTTTGAAAGATAGCTTTGAGCCATTTTCATTGCTCTTGCTGAGTTACTTTCTAATGAACGTATTTCGCGGAACTTCATATTGTTGATTCCTGCCATTAGGATTGTTTCTTCCCATTGTCCTTTCTTCAATACGTTTACTTGTTCCAATAAGATATTCTTTAATTCATCAAGACTTTGTCCTTTTTTAGGGTATGCTCTCAAGATAAAAGCTGTGTAATCGTTCAATCCATACACACCACTATTAGCTCTTTGGCAAAGTTGTTTTTGATTAACGTTTTTATCTATCAATCCTGTGTAGCCATTATTTAGAATCATATCTATCAATTCTGCCATCATTGCTTCTTTTGATGTAGAACCTGCATTAATTCTATATGCTACTGTAATATATTCTGATTCTAATCCTTTAACTTCTATTTCTTTTACCTCTGTAATGTCTTTTTCTCTTTCGTATTTAAACTCTGGTAATTCTACTGCTTTTAATCCTCCAAAGTATTTATCTATTATCTTAATTGCTTTATCTGGGTCAAAATCCCCACTCATTGCAATACAATAGTTGTTTGGCACATAGTATTGTGCATGGAATTCTCTAATATTCTTTAAACTTGGATTTCTCAAATGTTCTGCTTCTCCTAAAGTTGTTTGTTTACCGTATGGGTGATTAGGGAATAATGCTTTTAACATTGTTTCATTAACTTTTCTGTTATCCTTTGTTAAAGACATATTCTTTTCTTCATAGATTGTTTCTAATTCTGTATGGAATAAACGCAATACAGGATTTGCAAAACGGTCTGCTTGTATTTTTGCCCAAGATTCTAATTGATTAGAAGGAATGTCTTCTTGGTAATAAGTATAGTCATTGCTTGTTGCTGCATTTGTATTTTGCGAACCAATGAAACTCATCATTTTATCGTATTCATTAGCTATAGCAAAACCTGATGCTATGTAAGATAAAGAGTCTATAACTGCATATAATTCCTTTCTCTTTGTAGCATCTGTTTCCATTCTATAGACTTCGTACAAATCTTCTATTTGTTTTATGTACTCTTTTTCTTTTTTCCAGTCTGAAGTACCAAACTTTTCACTACCTTTAAACATCATGTGTTCAAAATAGTGTGCCAATCCTGTTGTAGCACTTGGGTCATTCTTGCTACCAACTCTTACAGCAATGTAAGTTTGTATTCTTGGTTCTGATTTATTAACTGACATATATACTTTAAGTCCATTACCTAAAGTATAAATCCTTGCATTCAAAGGGTCGTTTTCAACGCTTTCGTATTTGAATGTTTGAGCAGATAGGTTAAATGCTACTACTGCACAAAACAAAAACGTAATAAATAATCTGATTTTCTACGTCATGAAAGTCCTCTGCATAAGGGAACGGCAACAAAGATAAGTCCAACGGTTCCTGCTGTACTGTCGATACAATGTTGTCTCCATCGCGAAATGTCATGCTTTTAATTTCATGTAACGATGCAGGGATGCCAAAATCCAGGTGATTTAACAACTCACTAAATACCAATTCCCCTTCCCCACGCATGATCAAATCTACAGAAGGATTAGCTTGCAAGAACACTTCACTTTCATAACTTACTTCCGGCCCACCAAACCCAATGATGCATGTTGGCAGAATTTTTTTCAACAAAGGGCACAATGTTTTTAGCATATCCACATTCCAGATATAACAGGAAAACAATATCAC
>CALCUN010000082.1 GCA_937906975.1 uncultured Bacteroidales bacterium | reverse complement strand
GGTAGTTCAGTTGGTTAGAATACATGCCTGTCACGCATGGGGTCGCGAGTTCGAGTCTCGTCCGGACCGCAAAGGGTTTTAAGATTTCAAGTCTTGAAGCCCTTTTGCATTTTTAAAGGTTTATGAAATCGGAAAAAGCAAAGGGAATTGTTTGTGGAATATTGTCCGCAATATGTTATGGAATGAATCCTCTTGGAGCGTTGAATCTCTATCAGGAGGGAATGAGTACTACTTCTGTTTTGTTTTATAGATTTGGTTTTGCTGTGATTATTCTTGCTTGTATAATGATGGCAAAGAGGATTTCTTTTAAGGTAAACAAAAAACAAGTGCTTGTCTTGGCTTCTTTGGGTGTTTTATTCGCTATTTCTTCGCTTTCTTTGTTTATGAGTTTTCTTTATATGCCTGCGGGTGTGGCTTCTACTTTGCTTTTTACTCACCCTATTATGGTGGCTTTGATAATGGCTGTGTTTTTTAAGGAAAGGATTACTCCTGCGGTTGTTTTTTCTATTGCGTTGGCTTTTGGTGGGGTTTGTTTGTTGTATTATTCTGGTGAGGGTGTGGTGTTGAATACTATGGGTGTGATTCTTGTTTTGCTTTCGGCTTTGAGCTATGCTTTGTATATGATTGTGGTAAATAAGTCTTCTCTTTGTTTTTCTACTTTTAAACTTACTTTTTATGCTTTGATGTTTTGTCTTGTTTGTGTGGGATTGTTCTCTTTTACAAATAAGGATTTTTATATTCAGCCAATAACTAATCTTAATCAGGTTGTTTATATTCTTTTGCTTTCTGTGGTTACTACTATTATGTCTTTGTGTTTGATGAATATTGCTGTGAAAATTCTTGGTTCAACGCCTACTTCTATTATGGGGGCTTTGGAACCTTTGACTGCTGTGGTGATAGGGTTTTTTGTTTTTAATGAAGTCTTTACTTTGAATCTTGCTTGTGGAATTATTTTAATACTTTTATCAGTTTTACTTATAATTTTGCAAGATAAGATTAAAAAGATAGGGAGTAAATAGGTCTTATACTCTTGTTAGTCTAAGTTTTGTTTTTTGTTTTAATTCGTAGAAATTATTTGTTTCTAAGATTTCGGCTTCTCTTAGAAAGAGTCTTGCACAGGCTTCTGCGTCTGATTCTGCTTTGTGATGATTTAGTGTTATGTTTTCTTGATTGCATAGGTGGTCTAATGAGAATTTTGTGGATTCTTTCCATACTATGCGTGAGAGTTGATAGGTGCAAAGGTATCTTGCCTTTGGTTTTTGTATGCCGTAGTGAAGAAGGGTTTTTCTTAAAACGTTGATGTCAAACGAGGCGTTGTGTGCTATTATGATTTTGTCGTAAAGATATGGTTCTATTTCGTGCCATAGTTGGTTAAACTCTGGTTTGTTTTCCACGTCTTCTTTGTGTATGCCGTGTATTTTTTGTGCATAGAAATGGAAATAAGGAAAGCATATTGGTTTTATTAACCAATTTTTTGTGCAAACTATTTGTGAGTTTTCTACTATTGTTAATCCAAGTGAGCAGGGTATGTATTTGTCTGCTGTTTCAAAGTCTATGCTTACGAAGTCGAACATAATATTAAAAAAATAAGAAGGGAAGTGTTGTCTTCCCTTCTTGTTATTTGATTTCTATTTGCTTATTTTTTGAAATTTGCTAAACCTTCATCAAGGAATTTAACAAAGTTGTTTATGTCTCTGTCGTATGATTTAGGTTCTTTTGTTAATAGGTTGCCATCTGCGTCCATTAAAACGTATAATGGTTGAGCGTTTGCTTTGAATTGCTCTATTTGGAAATTATGGTTTTTCTTTCCAAGTGTTTTTATTGTTTTTCCGTCTTTTGTTGTTACCCATTCGTTTTCTGGAAGCTCAATTGTATTAACGTCTGCGTAAAGGGCTACCATAACATATTCTTCTGTTAGACGTTTCTTTACTTGTGGATCAACCCAAACGTAGTTTTCCATTTCACGACAGTTAGCACATGTTTTTCCTGTGAAGTCTATGAAGATTGGTTTGCCTACTTGTTTTGCGTAAGCCTTTGCTTCTTCTAAGTCAAAGAAGCCTTCAAATCCTGTTGGTAAGTGAAGTTCTTTTGCATACTTTCTATCTGCTGGTAGAGATGAAGTGCTTGCTGAGGCAACTGTTGCATTTTCTGCGTTGATTCTAATCAAATCGAAGTCTTGTGTTGTTTGTGGTGGAATGTATCCTGAGATTGCTTTCAATGGAGCTCCCCATAAACCTGGTATCATATAGACTACGAATGAGAATACTATCAATGATAAGAACAAACGTGGTACTCCAATTTTTTCAACTGGTGCATCGCCTTTGAATCTCAATTTTCCTAATAGGTAGAATCCAAGCATTGCAAATGTAACTATCCATAATGCAAGATAAGTTTCTCTATCTAATATTCCCCAACCTGCTGATAGGTCTGCCATTGAAAGGAATTTCAATCCTAATGCGATTTCTATGAAACCAAATACTATTTTTACTGTGTTTAACCATGCTCCTGATTTCATGTTTTTAAGAACTGAAGGGAACATTGCAAGGATTGTAAATGGTAATGCGAATCCTACTGCGAATCCTAACATAGAGATTAAGAATACGTAGCTGTTGCTTGAACCAGATGCCATTTCTATTAAGGCTGCTCCTAAGATTGGACCTGTACAAGAGAAAGAAACTAATACGGTTGTCAATGCTATGAAGAATGTTCCTAAATATCCGCCTTTGTCTGCTTGTTCATCTGATTTGTTTATTAGTTTTGAAGGCATTGTTAGTTCAAACAATCCGAAGAATGAGAAGGCGAAGATCATAAATATTACAAAGAATATTAAGTTTGGCACCCAGTGAGTAGAGATTATGTACATTGCATCTCCTCCAAGAGCCCAGGTTAAAATCAATCCTAAGACTGTAAACATAAATATGATACTTCCGCCAAAGAAGAAGGCTTGTTGTCTTCCTTTGCGTTTAGATGTGTTGCCTTTCATAAAGAAAGAAATTGTCATTGGTATCATTGGGAATACGCAAGGAGTGATTAAGGCTAATAATCCTGCGGTAAATGATACGAAGAATACAGCCCACATTGATTTGTCTTTTTGTTCTGCGTTTGCTACTGTTTCTTCTGTTGTTGCAACTGCTAATTCTTCTGCTTTTTCAACTTCTTGAGTTTGTTCTGTAAGGGTTTCTGTGCTTGCTAACTCTTCTGTAACAACAGCAGGCACCTCTAATGCTTTAGGATTTCCCTTTACATTGAAAGTAAAGTCAGTGTCATCTGGTGGAATACAGCTTCCTTTTTCACAAAGTTGGTAGTTTACGCTTCCTTTTACTTGAAAGTCCTCTGCACTCTTTATTTTTATTCTTTGAGTGAAGGTAACTTTGTTCTTAAAGTAACGACTTGAATCTTTTGCAAAAGGGTCGTATTCTGCTATTGGTTTTGGAGATTCTTTTATGCTTCCAATTGCTTCGTATTTTCCGCTTTTTTCAAATGTAAATACGATAGGATTTTCTGTTCCCTTTGTGTATTGAGAATAGATGTGCCAATCTCCATCAAGAGTGCATTGCATTACTAATTCTGAAATGGAATCGTTTATTGCTTTTGTTTTGAAACTCCATTTCGCTGCTTGTTGTGCATTTAGTACATTAGATAATATTAATGCTAATGTAAACAAACTTAATACTAATCTTTTTTTCATTTCTATATTACTGTTTATTATTTACTTAACCAAATAGAAGGGTTTAAGTGATGTGTTCCTTTAAAGATTTGGAACTTATATTCACTTACTCCGTCTTCGTTTGTACTTACTGTTCCTATTGTTTGTTTTGTATCTACTTTTTGTCCGTTCTTAACACTCACGCTTTTAAGGTTTGCATAAACGCTCATGTATTCTCCGTGTCGTATGATTACAACTAAAAGTCCTGTCGGGCCTTTTGCTATTCTTGATACTTCGCCTTTGAAAATAGATCTTACAACAGAGCCTTTTGTTGTTCTTATGTCGATTCCTTTGTTCTCGATAACGGCTCCCGCAACTTCAGGGTGTTTGTGAACGCCGTATTGAGATACGATCACACCTTGCGTTGTTGGCCAAGGAAGTTTTCCTTTGTTTGCTTCAAAACTACTTGATAATGCTACTTCTTCTGGGGTTGTTGCTATGGTGTAGTTCTTTTTCTTTGCAGTTTCCATTGCAGCTTTATTGGCTTCTGCTTCTTTTTTATTGGCGGCTGGTGTAGAGGCCATTTGTTGTTTTTTCTTCGCTGCTAAATCTTTTTGTTTTTTTACCTCTGCCGCTATGGCGTTATCGATTTGTTGTTGTAGCTTTTTGACTTGTTGTTGTTTGCTTTTTAGATTTTTTGCTAATTGCTTTTCTTTCTTTTGTAGTTGATTGACTGTTTTTTGTTTTTCTTTCTTTTCTTTGTTTAAAGCATTAGAATTTTTTAATTCTTGTTGTAATAGTTTTTCTTGATTGGTGCGTTTTAGTTCTAATTCATTGGTGCGTTTTGACAATTCATTGGTTTTTGCTTGTATTTGTGAGAGTTTCTCTTTTTGTAATTCGCCAAATTGACGGAAGAATATGTATCTTTGATATGCTTCTTTATAATCCTTTGACGAAAATATAAACAAAAGTTTGTCTGTATTTGTTTTGTTTTTTTGAGCGTAACGAAGCATTTGTGCGTAGCTATCTCTTAGAATTGTAATTTCTTTACATAATTCTCCTATTGACTGTTGGGTGCTTTTGATTTCGTTGTTAAGCATTCCCATTTGGGAGTTAATATTTTTGATTAACTTCTTTCTTTGTTCTATCTTTTTTTCTAATACTCTTAACTCGGAAGTGGACATTTTTTTTGTTTTTTTTGTCTCATTGAGTATATTATTCATAGAAGCAATCTCTTTTTCGAGTTTTTGTTTCTCTTTTTCGAGTTTGTTTCTGTCTTGGGAAAATAAGTCAGAAGGATACATTATTATACTGAAAATAAGTATGATAATGTATTTTAATGATTTTGTCGGTATTATTGAATTATTATAATTTCTATTTTTCATAATCAATCGCCAAAATTACAAATATTTGCTGAATTATCTGCAATTTATTTTGTAATATTCTAAATTAGCTCTTGTCGTTGAGCGTCTTGTTTGATGAAAATAAAGAGTAGGAAAGTAAATGCCCACAAAGAAGAGCCTCCATAACTCATAAATGGTAGAGGTATGCCTATTACGGGTAACAGTCCTATGGTCATGCCAATGTTTACAAAGAAATGGAAAAATATAATGCTGGCTACGGAATAGCCGTATATTCTTGCGAATTTGGAACGTTGTCTTTCTGCCATTTTTATGAGTTTTATACAGAGCAGAATAAATAAAATGACAGTTAGCGATGAGCCTACAAAGCCCCATTCTTCACCTACTGTGCAGAATATAAAGTCGGTGTCTTGTTCTGGCACGAAATTGAATTTGGTTTGTGTGCCATTCAAAAATCCTTTACCTAAAACTCCTCCCGAACCTATTGCTATCTTACTTTGATTTACATTGTATCCTACGCCTTTAAAGTCTTCTTTCTTTCCAAGTAAGACTTCTATTCTGTCTTTTTGGTGTTGTTCTAGTACGTTTTCAAAAACAAAATCAACGGCTAAGGTAAATAGTGAGGAGCCTATGAATACTATTAAGAAAATCCAAATGTTAGCTTTTCTTGTTCGTTTTCTGATAAATAAATATGCGAGAAGTATTATGGCAAAATAGATTCCTATTAATAAGTATTGATTTACAAGCAGTGCAAGAATGAATAGTAAGATGCAGGCTGCACCTAAGATTAATACATAAGAGGACATGCCTTCTCTAAACAAGACAAATACAAAGGAACAAAAAACTAATGCTGAACCTGTATCGTTTTGTAGTAAAACTAAAAGCATTGGAATTGCAATTACTGCTAATGCTAATATGCGTGTTTCCCATTTTTTAAAGTCGGCTGTAACTGAGGATAGGGTTTTCGCTAAGGCTAATGCTGTCGCACCTTTTGCAAATTCGGAGGGTTGTATTCCAAAGTCTCCTATGCCAAACCACGATTTTGCTCCTTTGGTTTCTGAGCCTATTACTAAGACTGATATTAGCATTAGAATGAATATTCCATAGATGACATAGGAAGTTTGAGAGAAAAACTTGGGGTCGAGAATTAAAACAAACAAAGCAATCACTAAAGAGGCTCCTATCCAAATTAATTGCTTGCCATATCTGCTTGAAAAGTCTAATATGCTGCTGCCTTCTCCTTCATAAACGGCAGCATATATGTTTATCCAACCAAAGAATACGAGTGTTAAGTAAATTATTATAACACTCCAATCAATATTTCTAAGTAAACTTTTATTTTTTCTGTCCATTATTTTTCTAAGTCTAAGGAAAAATTTATTTTTTCTTAGGTTTTATTCTTCTTTTTAAAGGTAAAGGTTGGCAAGGGTTTGTTTCAATGTAGTATTTCTCCATATCCTCTCTTTCTACCTTTCCTCTTATGTGCTTTTCTACTATAAGACTTGCAATAGGTGCAGCCCAAGTTCCACCTCCTCCTTGTGCGTTTTCTATATATACGGCAACTGCAATTTGTGGATTGTCTTTTGGCGCAAAACAAATGAATACGGAATGGTCATCTCCAATGTTTTCTGCTGTTCCTGTCTTTCCGCATACTGCAATGTCGTCTATTTTTGCTCTTTTTGCAGTTCCGCCTGCCTCATGTACTACGCCCCACATCCCTTCTACTGCAATATCCCAATATGATGATGCTATTAAACTATAATTCTTTTTAGAATATTTTGTGTATTTGGTTTTTTGGTTTTCATCTCCGAAGTTTCTAACTATATGTGGCGTTATATACCAGCCTCTGTTTGCAACCAATGCAGCAAAGTTTGCCATCTGTAAAGGAATTACACCAACTTCTCCTTGTCCTATTGAGTTGGAATAGATTGTGTAGAAATTCCAACCACCAGGATACCATCTATTGTAGAAAGTTGTGTCGGGGATATATCCTTTTCTCGCACTTGGAAGGTCGATGTCTAATCTTGTTCCAAAGCCCATGCGTTTTGTTGCTTGATTCCATTGGGTTAGCCCATATTTACTATCAATTTTTCCTGTTTTTGGGTTGGTTCTTTGTATTACTCTTTGGAATACTCGGTAAAAATAAGGGTTGCAGGACATCTTTATGGCATCTCTTACATTGCTTGCCGAAGGGTGATTGTGGCAACCAACTAAGGATTTGTCGCAAACAAAACCTGTGTTAGGTGTTATTACGCCCATGTCTAATGCAATTAAAGATTGTGCAATTTTAAATATACTTCCAGGGGGATATTCTGCCATTAAGACTCTGTTGAATAAAGGTTTGGAAATGTCATCGGATAATTTTTTGTAATTTTCTCCTCTAACGCGTCCAACAAGTAGGTTAGGATTGTAATATGGTGCGGAAACAAAACAGAGAACTTCGCCTGTGCTTGGTTCAATTGCTACAATGCAACCTCTTTTGTTTGCCATTATTTTTTCAGCGTACTTTTGCAATTCTATATCTATTGTACTGTAAATATTTTGTCCTGCTACAGCCATAGTATCGTACATTCCGTTTTGGAAAGAGCCTTTTTCTCTGTTGTGAACATCAACTAATGTGATTTTACTTCCTTTCTTTCCTCTAAGGATTTCTTCGTATGATTTTTCCAAACCACTCATTCCTATATAGTCGCCTTTCTTATAGTAAGGATTTTCTTCAATTGTCTTTTCGTTTACTTCGCCAATGTATCCTAAAATATGACAAGCGACAGAGTCTGGATAGTATCTTAATGTTCTACTTTGTGCATAAAATCCTTCAAACTTGTATAATTTTTCTTGAAGTGGGGCAAAATCTTCTTTTGATATTTGTTTTTCAAATGTTGAAGGGGCGTATGTGGAGTATCTTTTTGCTTTCTCCATTTTTTTTATGAAGTCCTCTTTTGAAATCTTTAATAGAGAACAAAATTCATTTGTGTCAATGTCTTTAACTTGACGAGGAATAACCATTAAATCGTAAACAGCTTCGTTATAAACCAATAACTTGCCGTTTCTATCGTAAATAAGTCCTCTTGATGGATATTGCGTTAGGTATCTTAATGCATTTTTGTTTGCAAGACGTGTATAGGAGTCATCAACTATTTGAAGATGTGCAAGTCTTATGATATAGATAATCCCAACAATAATAAATATTGCTGAAATGGTTATTCGCCTTGATGAAAAAGAGTCTTTCACTTACACTTCCTAATTAGAGATTTTATAAATTATGTGCAAAGTTACGAAAAACACCGAAATAATTAACCTTAATCCAAAAGGAATATTAAATATCCATTTTTTGACATACGTACAATGAGTATTATATTTAAATTGTATTTTTAGAATTTTATAATAAATAAAAAGCATCAAAAAAATGAATGTAATTTGGTTTGCAAATCACATGATAAAACATAATTTGCGATAAAAAATAAAAAAATGCTTGCATTACAAAAATTATTTACTAAATTTGCGTCTTAAATCGTAAGAATGATGAAACGAATATTTTTATTTTTAACTTTATTTATCGCATCTTTTGGAGTTGCGAACGCTAGTGAAGAAAAAGAAAAGTTTGATGCAGGACATTTGATAATGGAACACTTAGGTGATTCTTATTATTGGCATGTTTTTACTTATGGTGATTTAGATGTTTCTATACCTTTGCCGATGATTTTGATAAATGAAGGAAAGGTAGATGTGTTTATGTCAAGTAAATTTCATCATGGACATTCTCCTTACAAGGGATATAAAATAGCAACAGCACAAGATGGAGAAGGTTTAGAGGGTTCAATAATATGTGTTGATGAAAATGGTGTTTATACAGGAAAGAAGCCTCTGGATTTATCTATAACTAAAAATGTTTTTGCGATATTTATTGTTTCAGGTTTGATAATATTCTTGGTTTTAAAAGGTGCAAAAAGCGCAAAGAAAAGAGAAGGACAAGCACCAAAAGGATTGCTTACAGTTGTTGAGTATTTCATTTCATTTATCAAAAACGACATAGCAGTACCTTCAATAGGAGAACATCGATACAGAAAATATTTACCATATTTGCTTACAGCATTCTTATTTATCTTCTTTTCAAACTTATTAGGTTTGTTTCCATTCTTCCCAGGAGGAGCAAATATTACAGGAAACATTGCTGTAACATTATGTTTGGCGCTATTTACTTTCGTAATTACTAACGTAAGTGGAAATAAACACTATTGGGTACACATAATCAATATGCCAGGTGTGCCATGGTGGTTAAAATTCCCATTACCAATTATGCCGATTGTTGAAATCTTAGGAATATTTACAAAACCTTTCTCATTGACTATACGTTTGTTTGCAAATATTACTGCAGGACACGTTATGATATTGAGTTTCATTTGTATCATATTCATATTTGGAGAACAAAGTGCAGCCTTAGGCTATGGAACTTCTATATTACCAGTATTCTTTGCTTTGTTTATGACAGCCTTAGAAGTCTTAGTTGCATTTATTCAAGCGTATGTGTTCACTCTTTTATCTGCAATCTACATAGGCATGGCTACAGAAGAAGAACATGCTAAAGAATAATGATTTACTTCTATCAAAGTTAAACGGATTTATCCGAAAATATTATAAAAACGTTCTACTAAAGGGGGTGTTTTATTTCATCGCCCTTTTAGTTTTTTTATTCCTTATATTTGCTTTAATAGAGTTTGTAGGATATAATAGCGTTGTTGTTAGAACAATAATATTCTATCTATATTCTGCTGCAACACTTTTTTTGCTGATAAGATATGTTGTTTTCCCACTAACCAAACTTTTGAATATTGGAAAAACCATATCATACGAAGAAGCCGCTCAAATAATAGGGAAACATTTCCCTGAGGTTGCGGATAAATTACTAAACCTTCTTCAATTAAAGCAAATGTCTTTGACAAAAGAGTCTGAGATTTTGCTTGCAAGTATTGACCAAAAAACAAAAGAACTGTATCCTATTTCATTCCACAAGGCTATTGATAAGAAAAAGACTAAGAAAATAGGTCTAATCTCTTTAATTATAGTTGTGTTTCTATTGATAATAGGAATTTTCTTTCCTGATTTCTTAAAGGATAGCACATATCGATACATAAATCATAATCAATATTTTGAGAAACCAGCACCTTTTGAATTTATTTTAAAGAATCGTAACTTAGAAATCCTTCAACAAGAGGATTATAATGTGGAAATAAAAGTAAAAGGAAACGCATTGCCAGATGTAGTCTATATAAAGGTAGATGAAAACGAGTTTCAGATGAAAAAAAATAGTAAAACAACGTTTTCATACAAGATTTCTCAACTACAAAAAAACACATCTATTAGTTTTAATGCCAACGGATATAGTAGCAAGAAGTATTTAATAAAAGTAAATCCAAAACCTATAATAGTAAATCTTAAAGCGAAGGTATTTCCACCCGCATACACAAAATTAGAATCAACAACAATTACCTCCTTAAACGAGGTCTGTGTACCAAAAGGTTCTAAAATAGTTTGGGAAGGATTGGTTAGAGATACAAAAAACGTATTGTTCATAAAGGATAGCAATAAAATCTTGTTTTCGCCTAATGATAAAGGAGAATTTTCCTATACACAAACCATAATGAATGATATGATTTTTGATATAAAAACGGAAAATCAATTCACAAAATATTCAGATACATTAAACATTCAAATAAAAGTAATAGAAGACCTTTATCCACAAATAGCAGTTATAGAGCATAAGGATAGTATTCTGCCAGATAGAATATTATTTAGAGGACAAATAAAAGACGATTACGGATTTTCTGATTTGAAGTTTTGTTTAAATCAAATAAGAGATAAAGACACAATAAAAACTTCCGATTTAATAGAGGTTAATAAAGAAGAAAACGCACAAGATTTTTACTATAATTTATCAGAAATCACCTTAAAACAAGGAGATAAATT
>CALCUN010000081.1 GCA_937906975.1 uncultured Bacteroidales bacterium | reverse complement strand
AATAAGACCATAAAGGCTGTTAGTATTTCTGTGAAATCTATTCCCATAATTCTTTGTTTTTTATTGCATAAATACAAATTCTACTATATTTGCTCCCATTTTAAGGGCTTTTTGTCTGTTTTCATAAGTATCGTTGTGTACCGCTTCATCTTCCCAACCATCTCCTAAATCGCATTCGTAGCTATAAAAGCATATTAGTCTGTTTTCATAAAAGAGTCCTAAGCCTTGTGGTGTTTTGTTATCGTGTTCGTGAACCTTTGGCAATCCATTTGGAAAGCTATATGTTTGATGATAGATAGGGTGAGTGTAGGGGAGTTCTACCCATTCTAAATCGGGAAAGACTTTTAACATTTCTTGTCTAATGTATTGGTCCATACCATAATTATCATCTATATGTAAAAAGCCTCCTGCTATTAGATAGTTTCTTAGGTTTTCTCTCTCTTGTGTGCTAAATACTACATTTCCATGTCCTGTCATATGCAAGATTGGATAAAGAAATATCTCACTACTTCCAACCTCTACGGTAGGATAGTTTTCCGATAGGTTAGTTTTTATGTTTTCGTTGCAGAACTTGATTAGATTTGTTAGTGAAGAGGGATTAGCATACCAATCTCCACCACCATTATATTTCAAAAGAGCTATACTTGTTTGAGCTGTTATGGTGGTAAATAAGAATATGTTTATTATTATGTATGCTAATATTTTGTTCTTCATACTACATGTTTACAAAATGTATGCTTTGTAATGCAAAAAGTGCTGCTGTCTCTGTTCTTAAACGACTTTCTCCTAATGTTATTGTTTTAAATCCATTTGACAATGCTAATTCTACTTCCTTTTCCGAAAAGTCGCCTTCTGGACCTATTAATATCAAGACATCTTCCTTTGCATTATAATCTGCCTTTATGCTTGTTCTGCCCTCAGGTTTGCAATATGCTATATATCTTTTAGTTTCTTGAGAGTTTTCTATTAATTGATTCAAATCGCATTCCACATCTAATTCTGGCATATATGCTTTAAGCGATTGTTTTAAAGCGGCAACCATTATTTTTTCAAGTCTCTCTCTCTTAACATTAGTTCTTTCGCTATGTTCGCTTACAAAGAAACTTATCTTGTCAATGCCCATTTCAACAGCCTTTTCTATAAACCATTCTATGCGATTCATATTTTTGGTAGGGGCAAGAGCTAAATGAATGCGATAATCCCTTTTAGTATAATCATCTTGCATCTTTGTGACAACAAAACTACAAGCCTTAGGCATAGCATCTGTTATCTCTGCAAAAACAAATCTGCCTTTACCATTGGTAAGGCAGATTGTATCTTTTTCTTTTAGTCTTAATACTTTTACACAATGAGAGGATTCTTCCTTATCTAAAGAATAGAATTCTCCTTCTTCAAGTTCTAAATCCGGTGTATAAAATAAATGCATAACATTTTATTAGAAATTAAAGAGAATATGCAATACCTAATTCTATTACAGTACTTATTGTAGGGTCGTTAGACATAGTAATTTCTCTTGCAGTAAATGAGTCATCTATTAATATTCCTGAATAATGATCTGTGTATCCGAATTCATATTGAACACCAAAACTTCCTCTAAAACGTAAGTTTGGTGCTAATTCTGTCATAAAACCAATTAAGAATCTTGCTGTTGGAACAAAATGAGAAACTCTTACAGATTGAATTGGCTCTTTTTGAACGTAAACATATTCTTGTCCTTTTGCAAAATCTTTTTGACCTAACATCATATTACAACCAGCGTCTAATTCAAAGAAGAAACTTGATGTTGGACGAGTTGTGATATACATTGTAGCGCTTGCCATAAATGGAACTTCTGCATAAGATTTATATCTTCCAAATCCTAAATCTTCTGTTGCTCCAACTGCAGCATGCTTGATTGATAAACCTGGATAGTATAAAACTCCTGAATAAACTCCCCAACCTAAAGATACTTGATTGCGTTTGTTATAAGGTCTAACACGATTTTGATATCCTATATTAAAACCTATGCTATAAGGGTTTGTTATACTTTGAGATGTAGCAGTTTGATTAGAAGAGGCATGAACTATCAATAAATGTTCTTGGAAATTTCTATGCCATTTACCTGTTCTCCAATCTCCACCTTGTTGTGCAAATCCACTGATTGATAACAATATAATTAATGCAAAAAAGATAGTTGTTTTTTTCATATTCCTTTAATAAGTATTAGTTTTATAATAAATTCAAAGTCCAAAATTACAAATAAATATAATATAGACAAAGTTTTTTTAGTTTTTTTGAACAGATGATACATAGAATTGTTTTATTTTTGCATTAGAATAATTCTTTGAATTGATAAAATAAAACAAAGAATTAAA
>CALCUN010000080.1 GCA_937906975.1 uncultured Bacteroidales bacterium | reverse complement strand
TAATGATTCTTTTGCTCTATCTAATTCTGTTTGTAAGAATCCGTGTTGTTTCAATCTAGTATTTTCAAGCATCATTGCTTCTAATGCTTCCATTACTTTACCTTCTTTTGCTACAACATACATTTGGTATGCAGCAACTGGTCTTGCAAGGAATCCACCATAGCCTGCTCCTGCTTGCATATAAGGACAAGATTTCTTTTCTCCAAGTTCTGATAAACGTTCATCGAACATAATTTCAAATAGTGAGTTTACTAAGTATTGTTCGCGATAATCTCCCCATGTTTTAACGGCTTTTGATGGGTGTTTGTAGAACATTTGAATTTGAGTAGAGGTTGCTTCTTTGTCTGTTGCAACACATACAAGTGGTTCTTTGTTGTTTTCGATTGTGTAAACAGGTCTTTCTGTTGGAGTACAAGGTGCTGGAGTCATTGTAAAGTAATCGATTACTTTTTGTTCCATTTCGTCAGCGTCAAAGTCTCCTACTACGATTACAGCCATGTTATCTGGTTTGTACCATTTGTTGTAGAATCCTCTTATGTCTTCATATTTGAATGTTTCAAGGCTTTCTAATGTTCCGATAGGAAGACGTTCTGCATATTTAGAACCTTTTAACATTGTTCCCCATGTTTTTGCTCTAAGTCTTTCGCTTCCTCCTTGGCTCATACGCCATTCTTCTATGATAACGCCTCTTTCTTTGTCAATTTCTTCACCTGTCAGCAACATTCCAGAAGCCCAACCGTCAAGAATCTTTAATCCCATATCAAACAATCTTTCATTGTCTGTTGGAAGTGTTACCATGTAAACTGTTTGGTCGAAGCCTGTGTAAGCATTTATTTCTCTACCGAATACGATACCTTCTTTTTCAAGGTCATCTATCATTGTGTTTCCTGGATAGTGTTTTGTACCATTGAAACCCATGTGTTCAGTAAAGTGAGCTAAACCTTGTTCGTTTGCTTCTTCCAAAACAGAACCAGCATTGATTGCAATTTGGAATTCTGCTCTGTTTGCAGGTTTGTTGTTTGCTCTTACATAATAAGTAAGTCCGTTAGCTAATTTTCCTGTACGAACTTTACCATTTAATTTGATTTGCTCATCAAGATTAACCTTTGCTTTCTTGTCTTGAGCAACGCCTATTGTACTTATTAATAAGCACAAGGCCAACACTGAAAATAATCTACTTTTCATACTCTTTGTTATTTGGTTTTTATTATTCATTTTCTTCATCTATATACTCTAAAATATCTCCCGGCTGACAGTCTAAAACTTTGCAAATCGCCTCCAAGGTTGAGAATCTTATCGCTTTTGCTTTTCCTGTTTTGAGATTAGACATATTTGCAGGAGTAATATTCACTTTAGCAGACAATTCGCCAAGTGTTATCTTCCTTTTCGCCATCATTATGTCTAAATTCACAACTATTCCCATACCTTTATTATATTGTTAAGTCGTTTTCTTGTTGCAGACTTATTCCTTTTCTAAATATATCTACCATAACGTAGAATAACATACCTATTAATATATATTCCCACGAAATTTGTGATAAACCAAACTCAGGGACAATATTCAATTCTTGTATTTGAAGATATGTTTTCAAGAAAATACTATCAAAAGTATATACTAAAAGTTCTAAAAATGGTAAGATTATAAAACTAAATGATATATATTTCATTCGTTTTATGTTTTTGTCAGTAAACACGCAATGCCCCAAAGAAACATCTCCCGATTTAAAACCCTTGTAAACCGAGTTTACAATATTCCTTATTTGCACAAGTTGAAACAAAAGAAACAAAAGACTTATGTTTAGTGTGATTACGTAAAACAATTTTAAGATAATTGCAGAAAAACTATTGCTATGAATATCTATATCGTAGGCTACTTTTATCCCCTCAGGCTTTAAGTGAATTTTTACTTCTTTTAAATTAGAAGGAATCTCGCCTTGAAGTTCCATTGTTGTGTTTTCATTTTGCTCAATTATAGCATAACCCTTTGAATATATTTCATTGTCATTTGCAATTCCAAGAACAAAAGCAAGAAGCAACACAATCAATGAAAGCGACATTATCCCTATCGCTACTTCAAAAAGAATTTTGATACTCTTTATCGTTAAAATTTTCTTTTTTATATTCATTGCTTTTCTATTACGATGCAAAAATATAACGTTTTTTTATATCCACAAAATTTTTTACGATATTTTTTTATCGTTTATCAATATATTTTTATATTTTTTCGGTAAAATCTATTGCAGATAAAGGTCTATTAAACCCTCTGGCGATTTCACCTCCATTATTCTTTCTTCCCTATTTACATTTATAATAATTTCATCTATGATTGGAAGAAGAATTTCTTTACCCTCGCAATCTATTGAAAGCAACGGCTGAGGTGCGTTTTCATAAACAGCAGTTATTGTTCCAATATCGCCTTTTTCTTGGTCAATAACGCCAAAACCTATAATTTCATGAAAATAGAATTTGTTACCTTCCAAAGGCGGCAAAAGTTCTAAGGGCAAAAACAATTCCCTGCCTATCAATCTTTCTAAATCTTCATACTCTACACCATCAAATCTTACAACTGCTTTATTATTGTTAATTCTTATTGATTTGATTGTATATAATACCAATTTCTTATTTATAGAAACATAAACCCCATCAAGTTCTGCGTAATCCTGTGGCTCATCTACGTCAAGAAAAAGCACAACTTCTCCCTTGTAACTAAATGGTTTAGAAATTTTTCCCAAGTAAAAACAATCTTCAATTTTCATTTAATTGCTGTTTTTGTGTTAAAAAATAAGGCTACCTTAAATATAAGATAGCCTATAATGATAATGTTTTTTCTTTTTAAATTATTCAGCAGGAGTTTCAGTTGCTTCAGCTACTGCTTCTTCTGTTGCAGGAGCTTCTTCTGCTGTTTCTGCTGCTGCAGCTGCTTGAGCTTCTTCTCTTTTCTTAGCTATTGCTGCTGCTTTTGCTGCATTAACTTCTGCTTCTTTAGCTAAACGTTGTTTAGCATCTTCTTTTTGTGCGTTTCTGCAAGATTCTTGTTTAGCAGATATTTTGTTGTTCTTTTCAAGCAACCATGCTTCAAATTTTTTGTCTGCTACCTCTTGTGTAATCGCTCCTTTTTCAACTCCTATTTGTAAGTGTCTTTTCAATAAAGCGCCTTTGTAAGAAAGAATGTTTCTTGCTGTTTCTGTAGGTTGAGCTCCGTTTTTCAACCATGTGCAAGCGCTATCCACATTCAACTCAATAGTTGCAGGATTTGTCATAGGGTTGTAAGTTCCCAACTTTTCAATAAATTTTCCATCACGTGCTGCACGAGCATCCGCAACAACGATATGATAAAAAGGTGC
>CALCUN010000079.1 GCA_937906975.1 uncultured Bacteroidales bacterium | reverse complement strand
AAATAAAGCAAAGAAAAAAATTTTTTTTTCTTTGCTTTATTTTATTTTTTCTTAGGAATGTTTGTTTTTTGCTTGGTTTTTTTGTTGTTATCAACATAATTTGTATATTTGCTCCTTAGAAATAGATTACTATGTCAAAGAAACTATTTATATATATATTACTTGTTTGTTTTTTTCTTTTTTCTTTTGCTCAAAACAAGGCTATTTTAAGTGGGAAGGTAGTAGATGAAAATGGAAATTCACTTGAATTGGTCAATATTGGTGTGGTTAATTTAGATAAACCAATAGGGACAACAACAAATTCTTTGGGAGAATATACTCTTTCTTTACCTGCAAATAAGGATTTAAAACTTGTTGTAAGTTTTATGGGTTATTCTACTGAGCAAGCAAATATTAAGCTTAAAAAAAACGAAAAACTTCAACTTAATTTCACGCTTAAAAAAAAGTCTGAAACACTTAATACGGTCGAAATAAAGGGCGATAATTCTCGCATTGAGGGTGTAACTCGTATCACTACTGATTGGGCAAAGAATGCTGTAGGTCCAACGGGTGGGGTGGAGAATTTGTTAAAGACTTTAGATGGTGTGTCTTCCAATAACGAGCTTTCTTCTCAATATTCTGTAAGAGGGGGAAATTTTGATGAAAACCTTGTCTATGTAAACGATATAGAGATATTCCGTCCTTTGCTTGTGAGAAATGCTCAACAAGAAGGGTTGAGTTTTATCAATAGTGATATGGTTGGAGATATTGTTTTCTCCTCAGGAGGCTTTGATGCAAAATATGGAGATAAGATGTCTTCGGTCTTAGACATTAGATACAAAAAGCCACAAGAGTTTGGAGGAAATGTTTTGTTAGGATTGCTTGGGGCAAGCTTTCATTTAGAGGGATTAATCGGCAGTCGCTTTACCTATCAAATGGGATATAGACGCAAAACCAATAAATACCTTCTTAATTCTTTGGAAACGCAAGGCGAATACAATCCAACCTTTAACGATTTTCAACTTTATTTAACCTACGATTTGAATGAAAAAACAGAACTTGCCTTTTTGGGAAATGTGGCTGATAATCAATATAATTTTATTCCGGAAACAAGAGAGACTTCTTTTGGAAACTTCTATGAAATGTTGAAATTAAAGGTCTATTTTGACGGACAGGAATTAGATAGGTTTTCATCTGCTTTTGGGGCTTTTATGATTACTCATAAACCTCAAAAGGATATTGTTTTAAAGCTAATAACCTCAGGCTTTACTACGGGAGAAAAAGTGAGATATGACATTCAAGGACAATATTATCTTTCAGAAACGGGATTGGGCTTTGGAGATGATGAAGGATTGGAAAGAGGTATTGGTACATATATTGAGCATGCGAGAAATTATCTTTCGGCAAATATTTACAATATCGAGCATAAGGGAGTAAAGATATACGATAATGGTAATCTTTCTTGGGGTGTGAAATGGCAATACGAATTAATAGAGGATAGGGTAAATGAATGGAAAATGGTTGATAGCAGTGGCTATAGCATTCCTTCTGTTTTGGATAGTATTGGCGTATTTGATGGACTTTTTCCGCCAATGTTGAACAATGTCTTTAAGTCCAATAACCTAATTGCTTCAACTCGTTTGTCTGCTTACTTGCAAAAGCAATGGATTTTCTCGTATGACTATGGTAATTGGTACACAAATATTGGGCTAAGAGCGCAATGGTGGGATTACAACAAAGAATTTGTGCCTTCTCCTCGTGCAAGCGTAAGTTTTAAACCCAATATAAAACAAGATATTTTGTTTCGCTTTGCTTGTGGTATGTATGCACAAAGTCCATTCTATAAGGAGTTGAGAGATGAACACGGAGTAGTACATTCAGATGTGCTTTCTCAAAAGAGTTTACACTTTGTTCTTTCTTCTGATTGGAACTTTACAATGCTTGATCGCCCATTTAAGTTAATGTCTTCTGTATATTATAAATATTTATGGGATTTGAATCCTTATTATTTGGACAATGTTCAAGTTAGATACATGGCTCAAAACAACGCAATCGGATATGCAAGAGGAATTGACGTGCGTTTGTTTGGCGAAATGATAAAAGGCATTGACTCTTGGTTGAGTTTCTCTCTTATGAACACAGAAGAAGATATTGAAGGCGATGGAAAGGGATATATTCCTCGTCCAACCGATCAGTTATACAACATTAGCATAAGTTTTCAAGACTATATTCCAAATATGCCTTTTATAAGAGCGTATCTAAGCTTTAATTACGGAAATGGTTATCCGTTTGGTGCTCCAAATACTCCGAGATATATGCACACAAATCGTATGCCTGATTATTTAAGAGCAGATATTGCGTTCACTTTCCGCATAAAAGATGAAAATACCTCATGGGCACAAAACAATTTCTTGAAATATTTTAAGAAAATATGGATAAACGTAGAATGTTTCAATATATTCTCAAACAAAAATGTGGTTTCATATTTTTGGGTAGCCGATTATAGTAACAAATACTATGGAGTGCCAAATTATTTAACACCATTCCAATTAAATGCTAAATTAACAGTAGAATTTTAATAACGTTTCTTATGATAAACCAAATGCCTCAATTATTAAATGTTGATATTAACCTGTCTTGTAAGCCTAACGAAACTATTTCTTTAAGGAATGATATTAAAATGTCTTGTTTTCACGATAAGGATTCCGAAATAATACGTTTGGAATTTATGTTTATGAATGCGGGAAGTGTAAATCAAAATAAGTTTTTCGCCTCTGCATCGGCTTCCTCTCTTATAACTGAGGGCTGTGGTAAGATGTCCGCAATAGAGGTTGCAGATAAGTTAGACTACTATGCGGCATACGTTGAAAAGGTTACAGAAAGAGATGCCACAAGTTTGGTTTTCTATTTCTTAAAGAAGTATCAAGAAAATCTTTTGCCTCTTATTGAACAAATTATTAAAGAGGCTAACTATACAGATAGAGAATTTGAACTCTATATTGCTAAACAAAAACAAAATTTTGAGATAAACGCTCAAAAAACCGCAATGATGGCCTATAAAGGCTTTTATAGAACAATTTTTCCTGAGCAACATTCTTTGTCTTTGTTTGGAGAAAGAGAAGATTTTGATAAACTCTCTGCCGAAGATGTTAGAGAGTTTTACAGAACTTTTTACAATTCTTCTCAATGTGAAATAGTGCTTTCTGGAAATTATTCAGATGATTTTATAAAATCGCTTGAAAATTATTTTGGAGCAAATAAATGGGGAAGAAATCAAGCCTTGGACTTGAAAGATTACACACTTTCTATGCAGGAGTCTAATAAGGCGAGTTTGAAGTTAATAAATAAAACAGGAGCAGCACAAGCGAGTGTGAGAATGGGGGGAGTTAGTTTAAATCATAGGGATAAGGATTTCTTGCCTTTTAGTGTTGTGGTTTGTTTGCTTGGAGGCTATTTTGGCTCTCGCTTAATGATGAATATAAGAGAAGATAAGGGCTACACATACGGCATATCTGCTAACCTTTCTGCTTACAGATATGCTTCTGTTCTTTCTATTTCCTCTGATGTAAAGGCAGATAAAGCAAAGGAAACTTTAAATGAGGTGGAAAAAGAGATAATACGTCTTCAAAATGATTTAGTTCCAGAAAGTGAACTCTCGCAAGTTAAAAATTATTTGATAGGGGATTGTATCAGAAACTTAGATGGGGCTTTTGATAAGGCTGATAAGTATTCTTTCTTGAAAAAGATGAATTACGAATACGATTACTACAAAGATTTTATTCATACAATAAAGACAATAACTATTGAAGATGTAAGAGAATTATCGCAAAGATATTTTGATTTGCAATATATGTCGAAAATAATTGTGGGTGATAATAAAATAACTACATAATATGAAAAATCTAATCTTAATATTATTTGTTTTTTCTTTTGTGCTCTTTGGCTCAGTTGCCAATGGCCAAAATTCAATTAGTATATACTGTGCGCAAGTCAATGAAGACGGAAGTACAACTCTTTATTATGAAACAGCAGAAGGTAGTGGATTTGTGGAATATGTCGTGGCTGCATACGATATTGCGGACGATGCGTATTCGAGAGTGGGAGAAGCAACTGATATAAATCAAGATTCCTACACAGATAATGTGAGAAATGCAAATTTAGAGCAGATTCGCTATTTGATAACTGCCGATTTCGGAGAAGAAAGACGTCCTTTTGGTTATATAAGAACGATTTTCCTTTCCACAACCTTAAACAACGACAACACAGTTTCGCTTTCGTGGACTTCAATGGGTAGCGAAACTCCAGCAGGTAGCGAAAACAAACCATATAAGATTTACAGAAAACTAAAACGTCAAGATACAGATTGGCAATTGTTAGCCTCACAAACTCAAAGAACATATACCGATAATTTACCTATTATTTGTTCTGACTCTGTCTTGTATAAAATAGAATTGGAGAATGACCATAATTGTGTTTCTCGTTCAAATCAAGTTTTACACGTGATAGGCGATAACGAAATTCCTAATATGCCAACTCTTCAACGAATAAGCGTAGATCAAAACTCACAACAAATCTTTTTAGAGTGGGTGCCATCAACCTCAGATGATGTTTTGGGTTATGTTGTTTGTAGTGGAAATCCTTGTGTTGCCTTAGATACAATTTGGGGCTCAGAGGCTTCTTCTTATACTTGCGGACAATGCTCCTCAGAGCAAATAAATTCTTTGGCTGTTATGGCTTTTGATACTTGTTACAATACTTCGCTTCGTACAGATAGGCATACAAATATGGTTCTTTCAGCACAAAGAGCAGATTGTAGTGATAAGGTGAATTTATCGTGGAATGAATATGAGGGATTTGACGTTCAACGCTATGAAATTTATAGAAAAGAGGGAACTTCTGGCTTTGCAATGATTGGAAATACACAGGCCTTGAACTATCAAGCTGATATAGATCCTATAATCTCACATTATGAATTTTATATTGTTGCTGTTGGAAACAATAACATAAGGTCTTCTTCAAATATTAAGGTTTTGACAATTTCTTCTGCTCAACAACCCGAATTTGTTGAAATAAGAAAGGTGTCTGTTAAAGATAGAAATCAAGGAGTTGAGTTGGAATTTTTTGTAGATGCAAGCATAGTTGTCAATAAATATCGTTTAAAAAGAGCAGAGAATGGAGGAGAATACAGAGTTGTAGCAAATATTGCTTATACAGGTAATAACACAGTGCAATATGTGGATAATATCTCCTTAGAGAATAATAAAAATGACTATTCTTATATATTTGAAGCACCAGATGCTTGTAATCTTGTCTATAAAGCTTCAAGACCTGCTTCAATTATGCGTTTAGAATTGACAGAGGTCGATAGAAATACTAACGCTCTTTCATGGAATGCTTACAATTCTTGGGATAATGGAGTGGGGGTTTATGAAATTTATCGCCAACCTGAATCAGAGCCAGCTCCTATTTTGTGCGGTACATCAGGCTCTTCAACTTTTACCGATTTTATGGGAGATGTGATTACGGCTTCTGATAAGACTAATTATTATGTTAGAGCTGTGGAAGCAACAGCTGGAAATGATGGAAAGGTTCAAACAGCCCTTTCTACAAGAGCAAGCATAAAAAGAGAAACTGTAATATTTATTCCAAATGCTTTCACACCTCGTGCTGCTGAGGGTAATAACGAAATATTTAAGCCTGTGTGTTATTTCGTTAAACAAGGAACTTATTCAATGAGAATTTACAATAGACAAGGTGGATTGTTGTTTGAAAGTAGAGATACCGAAGTTGGTTGGGACGGAACTTTTAATGGAGAATTTTGCCACCCTAATACATATATATATATTATAGAGTTTGTAAATTCTGATGGTCAAAAAGAAATAAGAAAAGGCACTTTCGCTCTTGTGGAATAAAGAAAAAATAAAATTTTATGAACAAAATAGAAACTATACTTACTCCTGCACTTTATCCATTTCGCAAAATGAATGGAGATCACAATGTTGTGGTGGTAGATATTCTTAGAGCAACAACCTCAATCTGCACTGCAATTGCCAATGGTGCGAAAGCACTAATTCCTGTTCGCACAATAGAGGAAGCAAAAGAGTATAAAGATAAAGGATACCTTGTTGCAGGCGAAAGAATAGAGGATACGTTTCCGTTTGCTGATTGGGGAAATTCTGCTTTGGAGTTTACAAAAGAAAGAGTGGAAGGAAACGAAATTGTTCACTCTACAACAAATGGTACAGGTGCAATATGCTTAACTCAAACAAGCAATCCACATCAAATTCTTATAGGAAGTTTTTGTAATCTTTCTGCTTTGGCTGATTATTTGATTAAGCAAGATAGAGATGTGCAAATTCTGTGTTCTGGTTGGAATAATACATTTGCATTAGAAGACGCAGTGTTTGCAGGAGCTTTGGCTGAGGAGATTTTAAAGGCTGATAATTTTGAAAATAAGAACGATTCTACTCAGTGTGTCTTAGAGCTATGGAGAGCAAGCAAAGACAATCTAAGAGAATATATGGAAAAAGCATCGCATATTCATCGTTTGAGAAAGCATAATATGGACGATGTGTTTGAATATACATTTATGTTAAATACATGTAATGTTGTGCCATCTTTTGAAGGAAATAAAATAATAAATTGTATAAACTAAAAAATAAAAAGACTATGAGAAAATTATTTTTTGCATTAGCAACAGTGGTGATGTTTACATTAACATCTCAAGCTCAAGTAAGATTTGGAGCAAAAGCAGGAATGAATATTTCAAAAATTACAGCAGAAAATTGGGTAACTAAAAATGCTTATCACGCAGGCTTGTATGCACAAATCAGTCTTGCTCCACAATTTTCAATACAACCAGAATTGCTTTACTCTCAACAAGGAAGTCAATACGATTCAAAACAAGATATTTATTATCATACAATATCAATGCACTCAGATTTAACAACACACAATATTTTACTTCCAATAATGCTTCAATACACACCAATCAAATATCTTACCATAGAAGCAGGCCCACAATTAGGCTTTAACTTCGGAACAAAACTTTACTATAATATGAATATATCAGGAATACTTCTAAATACTCAAACAGATCAAACTCTAATTCTTGAAAACAAATATATCAATCAATTTGAATTTGCTCTTGCAGCAGGGTTGAAAGTAAACATAACAAAAAACATCAATCTTTATGCAAGATATGTTTTTGGAATGACGCCAGTCTTTACAGAAGAAGTGTCAAAATATAACCTAACAGAAGAATTAGGCATACCAATTGACATAGCAGTAGAAGATATTTATGATTTAGGAGAAATAAAAGATATAAAAAATCATACTATAATGTTTGGTTTAGGTTTTACATTATAACCTTTTTGAACAAAATAAAATAATAAACGTTAAAGATACATCGTTAATTAATCATTAAAAACAACTAAAAAAACAAAATGACTATGAAAAAAGTAATTTTAGCCGTAGTGGCAGTAATGATGTTATCTTTAACATCTCAAGCACAAGTAAAATTTGGTGCAAAAGCAGGTATGAATCTTTCAAGATTTACAGAAGATTTTGAAACTATGAAACCAGGATTCCATGCTGGTGTTTACGCACAAATAAACATTGCACCTATGTTCTCAATTCAGCCAGAAGTTTTGTATTCTATGCAAGGTGCAACAGAAGAAGAAACGAATACAACTCTTGGACAAACAATTACAGCAAAAGGTGTTGTTACTTCTCATAATATAATCGTTCCTTTGATGTTACAATTCACACCAATAAGACCATTAACAATAGAAGCTGGGCCTCAATTCGGTTTTAACTTAGGAATGTCTTTGTATAGTGAAGTAACAATGTCTGGAATTATTGATGATTCTTTTGAAGAATCAGTAGATTTTGAATCAGAAGACTACAAAATGTTTGATTTCGGATTAGCAGCAGGATTGAAATATAATGTAAATTCAAATATCAATGTTTACGCAAGATACGTTTTCGGATTAACTCCTGTATTTACATACGCAGAAGATTATGACGATGCAGCAATGAACCAAAATCTAATGTTCGGAGTAGGATTCGCATTCTAAGAAACAAAAAATAATAAATAATCAAAAAGGCTCTCAATAATATATAGTTGAGAGCCTTTTTTGTATCTTTGCGAAAAAATAAGGAAATCTAATATGCAAGAAAGTAATATCATAATATACACCACCGATGATGGTAAAGCAAAAGTTGTTTTATACGCAAAGGATGGTAATATTTGGATGAATCAAAACCAAATAGCAGAACTTTTTGACACCTCTATACCTAATATTAGTATGCACATATCTAATGTACTGAAAGAAGGAGAGCTAGTTGAAGAATCAGTTATTAAGAATTACTTAACAACTGCCTCTGATGGTAAAAATTATAATGTTACTTTTTATTCACTTGATATGATTTTGGCTATTGGTTTTAGGGTTAGGAGCAAACGTGGTACGCAATTTCGTATATGGGCAAATCGTAATTTAAAGGAATATATGGTAAAAGGATTTTTAATTGATGATGAAAGATTAAAAAATCCTGATGGCAGACCTGATTATTTTGATGAATTATTAGAACGTATTAGAGATATTCGTGCAAGCGAAAAGCGTTTCTATCAAAAGGTTAGAGATTTGTTGTCTTTAAGTAGTGATTACGATAAAAGCGATAAAGCAACTCAAATGTTTTTTGCAGAAACACAAAACAAACTTCTATATGCTGTTACTCATAAAACAGCAGCTGAACTTATTGTTAGTCGTGCCGATGCTTCGCAAGCAAATATGGCATTGACTTCTTGGAAAGGAAATGTTGTTCGTAAGCAAGATATATACACAGCAAAGAATTATCTTTTAAATGATGAAATAGACATGCTTAATCGATTGACTGTTTTGTTTCTTGATTCAGCAGAATTAAGGGTGAAAGAACGAAAAGATTTAACCCTTAACTATTGGCGAGATAATGTAGATGCACTTCTTAACTTTCAAAATAAAGATGTACTCAAAAACGCAGGCTCTATTTCCAATAAACAAATGGAAGAAATAGTTGATGCAGTGTATGAAGAGTTTAATAATAGAAGAAAACTCTATGCTGCACAACAAGCCGATAAAGATGATTTAGCAGAATTGGAGGAGAATATAAAAAGAATCAAAGAGTCTTAATATTGTATCCTAATACTCCGTTTTGTCTTCCTTGTTTCGCCATTTGTCAAATGGTAGAGCGGAGAGTGTATGTGTTAATTTCTCTATTGGAAGGCTACGGTCTTCTTCTTTTAATGGTATTTCGTCATATATATGTTGGTCGTCAAAGCCTGCAAGTGCTGCATCTTTTCTTGTAGCGGCGTAATAAATGTGCTGAATCCTTGCCCAATAGATTGCAGAAAGGCACATAGGACAAGGTTCGCAAGAAGAATAAATCACACAATCGCTTAAATCAAATGTATTTAAAACTTTGCAAGCCTCTCTTATGCAATTTACCTCTGCGTGAGCTGTTGGGTCGTTGTCAATCGTTACGCTGTTTCCACATGTTGCGATAATTTCTCCCTCTCTCACAATAACAGCTCCAAAAGGTCCGCCACCGTTTTCTATATTCTCCATGGCTTTTTCAATAGCCTTTGTTAAGAAAAATTCGTGTTTCATATTATTCTCATTTTATAAAGATAAAAACGTTCTATTGTTATTTTTCTTATCTTTGCACCTTAAAAAATATTAAAAAGATGAAAAGAATATTAACTTTATTGTGTGCAGTATGTTTCACATTCTCTTTATCTGCACAAAAAGTAGTAGAAAATTATTCACTACTCTCAACGGCTGAAATACAAAAGCCATTTATGATAGACAGTCTTGACAATAACGGAAAAGCATTCAATCTTTTAACAGATTTCAAATGCTTATCAGCAGATGAAAGCAAGGCAGTGAAAACCTCAGTTGATGAAAACGGATATTTAAACTTTGCAAAGCAAGACAAAGACTATGTTGTATCGCTTGGGTTTAGAGTAAAAACCGATAAAAAAGAAAAACTAACTTTCAAAGTTATAAGCAACTGTGCTTTTAAAGCAGACTTTGTAGAAAAAAGCAAAGAAAAAAATGAAGAAGTCTTAGATACAATTAAAATTTCCTTAGACTACAATCAAGGAATCAAAGACATATTTTTAAATCTTTTAGTAAGAGAAAACTCTCAACTTAAAATAGAGGTTGAAGGCGAAGCATTGCTTGGAGATTTCTCAATGAAAACACCTTTGGATTTAGAAACAATGCTTCAAGGCAAAACCCTTAATAGTGTAAGCCTTTCTCCAAAAGGTAATTTCTATGTATTGAGAAGCAGAGAAACCGACAACAAAGGTAAAAATAATTGGAAATGGGAACTATACACAAAAGAACATAAACTAATCTTTGCAAGTGAAAAGAATTATGGTGTAGCATGGTTGCCAGAAAGCGAAATGCTTTACTATACTGAAAAGATAAACGGAGAAAACTCATTGCTTGTTTTCAATCCAAAGGACTTATCTACAAGCGTTATCGCAAAAAATATTCCAAGTGGTAGCATTAGTTTTCTTGATAACGAACAAGGATTTATCATAACAGTATCAGACAAATTTGATGCAAAGAAAAAAGATGTAGAACTTCTACAATCACCAGAGGACCGTTCTGATAAAAATTGGAGAAATCGTACAAATCTTTGGCTATATCGTTTAGGCACAGCATCACTTCAAAGACTAACATTCTCTTCTCATAATGTTTATTTATGCGATGTTAATTCCACATCAGACAAAATCTTATTTGCAGTTTCATACGACAAATACACAGAACGTCCTTTCGGCTACAAGAAATTCTATGAAATGGACTTAAACACAATGCAAACAGAACTAATATGCGAAGATAAGTTTGCTTTTGGAGTTGAGTATTTAGGAGATGATAAACTAATATTTATGACCTCTGCCGAAGGATTTAACTCAGTTGCAGCAAAGATTGGCAAAAAACAAATCGCAAATATGTATCACTACACCTTAGTTGTGATGAACAGAGCAGACAAAAGTTTAAATCCAATTTTAAAAGACTTTAACCCATCTTTAAACTCATACGAAATAATAGGGGATAAACTCTATATGACTACAACAGACAAAGACTCTATCAATGTTTATTGTATGAATCTTACAACAAACGAAATTAAAAAGATAGACTTACCTTGCGATATGATTTCTTCTTTCTCACTAAACAAAGAAGGCACAAAAGCAATGTATATAGGAGAAAACTACAACAAGCCACAACGTCTGTTCGCATACGACTTTTCTGCAAGCAAACAACTACAATTCCCAAAAGAAGCAGAATATGCACAAATGGAATTAGGAGAAATGCACATTTGGAACTTCGATTACAAAAAGACTACAATAGAAGGAAGATATTATTTACCTGCTGACTTTGACTCTACAAAACAATATCCAATGATTGTTTATTATTACGCAGGTACAACACCAACCGATAGAGCTTTCGCTTGGCGTTACTCTCCATATCTTTACACAGCAAGAGGCTATGTAGTATATGTACTTAACCCATCAGGAACAATAGGCTACGGACAAGAATTTGCAGCACGCCACGTAAACGCTTGGGGCGAAAGAACAGCAGATGAAATCATAGAAGGAGTAAAACTATTCTGCAAAGAACACAGCTTTGTTGATGCAACAAAGATAGGCTGTATGGGAGCAAGCTATGGAGGATTTATGACACAACTATTAGTAACAAAAAGCGACATATTCGCTTGTGCAATCTCACATGCAGGAATCTCAAACATAACATCATATTGGGGAGAAGGCTATTGGGGATACTCTTACTCAACAGCAGCCTCTGCACACTCATATCCTTGGAACAATCCTGACCTTTACACAAAACACTCTCCACTTTTCTCAGCCGATAAGATAACAACACCACTTCTATTATTACACGGCTCATCAGACACCAACGTTCCAATAGGAGAAAGCATACAAATGTACAACGCACTACGCCTATTAGGAAAAGATGTAGCCTTTATAAGCGTTAAAGGAGAAGACCACGGAATAGTAGATTACGAAAAACGATTAGAATGGAACAACTCAATCTACGCATGGTTTGACAAATATTTGAAAAACGACAAATCATTCTGGGAAAGCCTTTATCCATCAAACAATTTGAACGACTAAGCAACAATGAAAGAGAAATTATTAAAATACTTTCCACAATTAAGCCAACATCAATTAGAACAATACGAACTGTTGGCTAAGGAATTCCTTTCTTGGAATGAGAAAATCAATCTCATTTCAAGAAAAGATACAGACAATATCTTTGAACACCATATCCTACACTCGCTTGCAATAGCAAAGGTATGTAAATTCAAACCACAATGCGAAATAATGGATATAGGAACAGGAGGAGGATTTC
>CALCUN010000078.1 GCA_937906975.1 uncultured Bacteroidales bacterium | reverse complement strand
ACGGCAGGTTGAAATTACCTGTTGCTTTGAAGAAGCAGCTTATTACCTCTGATGACGCAAGGTTTGTTCTCAGAAAAAGTATCTATAATTCGTATTTGGAACTTTTTACTTACTCCGATTTTCAAGAAGAAGTGGCAAGACTTCAACGAAATCTTAACCCTTATGACCCAAAAGCGAAAAGGTTGTATAGGAGATTGACTCAAGCTAACATAGTAGAACTTGATTCAAGCGATAGAATCCTAATCCCTGTTGAGCAAAGAACAATGGCTAACATAGATAAGGATATTGTATTGCATGCATCAGGAAAATTTATTGAAGTTTGGGACGCTCAAACCTACAATTCGCTTGATGAAGATGACTTCGATTATATATCTTCTACTGAGCAACTACTTGGTAATCTACAAGAGGTCAATTGTGATAAGGATTAAGATTTAGAAAATGCAGAAAGAAGAATATCATATTCCAGTAATGTTAGATGAATGTATGGAAGGCTTAAATATTAAGCCCGATGGCATTTATGTTGATTTGACATTTGGTGGTGGAGGACATTCAAAAGCAATTCTTCAACGCCTTTCGTCTGAGGGAAGTTTGTATGCGTTTGACCAAGATAGCGATGCTGTGAAAAATGCCTTAGATGACGATAGGTTTACTATGATTGAGGATAATTTTTCTAATCTTACAAATCAGTTAAAGCTTTATAGAGTAACGCAAGTTGATGGAATACTTGCCGATTTGGGTATTTCGTCTTATCAAATTGATTGTGCGGAAAGAGGATTTAGTACAAGATTTGATGCGGAGCTTGATTTGAGAATGAATAGAAAGCAGATTCTTACCGCGAAAGATGTGGTTAATACTTATTCTTTGGAGCAATTGAAAAAGATATTTGCAGATTATGGTGAATTATCAAACGCTTATCAAATTGCAAAGAAAATAGAATCCTCGCAAATAGAAGGAATAACAACTACAACTCAATTGAAAGAAATTATTTCTCCACTTGCACCAAAAGGAAAAGAGAATAAATTTTTTGCACAAGTGTTCCAGGCCTTGAGAATAGAGGTTAATGGAGAGATTGATGTGTTAAAAAAAATGTTAGAGCAAACTGCTCCATTATTAGCTAAAGACGGAAGACTTGTAGTTATGAGTTATCATTCTTTGGAAGACAGATTAGTGAAAAATTATATGAAGGCAGGAAATTGTGAGGGGAATGTGGAAAAGGATTTCTTTGGAAATGTTTTAAATGATTTGGAATTGGTAAATAGAAAGCCAATAACAGCAAGCGAGGAAGAGTTGGAAAGAAATCCTCGCTCAAGAAGCGCAAAATTGAGAATAGCCAAAAAGAAATAGTTGATGAAGATAAGGGAAATAATAAGAGGAGAAGTATTATTAAGAAAGTGGTTTACTAAAAATATATGGTTGTTTTTATTGATTGCTGTTTTGTGGATAGTTTATATTGCAAATAGATATAGAATAGAAACAACGGTAAAGCAAATTGAAAACACAAATAAAGAAATTAAAGAATTGGAGATGAAACGCACAAGTATAAAAACTCAATACCAAAGAATATCAACGATGATGGAATTGGAAAAAACGTTATCTCCAATTGGTGTTAGTGTGTCGAGAGAGCCTATAAAAAAAGTTATACTAATAGAGGAAAATGAGTAATACAACGTCTGAAAATAATAAAACAAGAGTTATAAGAACTTCTATAATATACATAGTAGTAACAGTATTACTTGTGATTATTCTATGTAGGGTTTTGTATATTCAAATCGCTTTACATGATAGGGAACTTGAAAAACAAAAAAAGAGAATAGTACAAGAAAGAACTTATCAAGCAAAAAGAGGAAATATTTACTCTATTGATTATGATACTGGCGAATATTTGATGTTGGCAACAGATGTTCCAATATATGATATGTACATAGATTTGGGTAAACAAAAAGATAAAAAAACAGAAAAAAAGGAATGGGTTATTCCAGATAGTATTTTTAGGAAGGATTTAAAGCCAATGTGTGATAGTTTGGCAAAAATATTTGCTCATAAGAAAGATGGAAAAACTTCTACTGAATATCAACAATATTTTTTGTCATTTAGAAATAAGGAAAAGAATAGAGGTGTACCTGTTGCAAGGGATATAACATACGAAGAATTGCAAAGACTCAAAACTTTTCCAATAATAGGAAGGGTAATCAAAGATAAAAAAGATACAACCAAAGTATTTTATAGATTAAGTCATAGAGTTCATGTTGCAGAGAAAGGAAAGAGAGTATATCCTTACTATCCTTTGGCAAGAAGAACGATAGGAATAAAATTAACAGGTGATTGCGATACTTGTTATAATGGTATTGATGGAGGATTTGATAAGTATTTAAGAGGGGAAAAGGGACATCGTTTGGAAAGAAAGATAAATCCTGGTGTTTGGGTGCCATATAATAAGGATGAAAAGATAACTGCAAAAAATGGATACGATGTTGTAACAAGTATAGACGTAAGTTTGCAAGAGTTGGCTGAAAGTTCATTGATGAATTGTTTGCAAACAAATGAGGCTGAAAGCGGTTGCGTTATCTTAATGGAGGTTGAAACAGGTTTTGTACGAGCAATCGCAAGTTTTACTGATATAAAGGGAACATATTTTGAAAACAACAATATAGCTATTTCTGGTTCTTTTGAACCTGGTTCAACATTTAAAACTGTAACTGCAATGATGATGTTGGACAAAGGTCTTGCTACTCTTTCGGATTCGGTACCTACGGGAGCAAAACTCTTTCCAGGAAATAAAAAACCTATAAAAGACGTAGGAGAGATTAATAGGGGAAATATAAGTTTTGAAAGGGCGTTAGAGATTTCGTCAAATGTTGGTATAAGTCAGCTAGTTTTTGATGTTTATGGTGCAACTGCTGCAAAAAGAAAAAAGTTTCAAGAAGATTTAATGCAGTATTTCCCATGCGAAAGGTTAGGTTTGGACATAGATGTTCACGAACCAAAACCTATTATACGTTCTTCAGAAAATCCTAGCGACTTATTGAGAATGAGTTTTGGTTATGTTACTCAGATGACTCCGCTTCAAATGTTGACTTTCTATAATGCTATTGCAAACAATGGTAAGATGGTAAAACCTCAGTTTGTAACAGAGGTGTTGAGAGATGGAATTGTTGAAAAGGTATTTGAGCCTATTGTTATAAAGGATAGTATTTGTAAAAGAAGTACAAGAGATTCTATTCACAGAGTCTTGAAAGGGGTTGTGAACAACGGTACAGGACGAAGATTAAAAGGCGCTTCTTACGGAATTGCAGGGAAATCAGGAACAGCTGAAATAAATTATGATGAAAAGGGAGTTATAAAAAAACTTCACAGAGCTTCTTTTGTTGGATATTTTCCTGCAGATGAACCTAAGTATTCTTGTATAGTACTTATAATAGATCCAAAAGGATCGAAAACTCATGGAGGTGATTTGGCAGCTCCTGTTTTCAGAGATTTATCTGATAGAGTTGTTGGAACAAGAATTGGATTGAGCAAGATTGGAAACACAACTGAAAAGAAAATCCCTATTATGAAATTTGGTAATACTGCATCTTATGAGGCTTTATGTCAGTCTTTGGGATTTGATGTAAATCTTCCTTCTTCTCAATGGTTAAAAGTAAGAGAGATAAAGGATAGTTTGGAATTTATCCCTTACAATATAAACAAAGATGTTGTGCCTAATGTAATAGGATTAACGATAAAAGATGCTTTATATATGCTTGAAAATCTCGGTATGCAAGTTAGGTTTAAGGGAAAAGGAAAAGTGATTAGTCAAAGCATAGCGGCAGGAAGTAAAATAACAGATGAGGTAATTGTCTTAGAATTAGGCATAAATAATTCAAAGAAATAATTTTTTAAATCAAAGAGATAATTTTTTAAGTCAAAGGAAAATGAAAAGAAACCTAAGAGATTTATTGTTAGATATAAAAGTTATAGAACAAATAGGAAGTTTGGACTTATCTATTTGCGAAATAGTCTTTGATTCTCGTAAGGTTAAAAAAGATAGTCTATTTGTTGCTCAAAAGGGAACACAGATTGATGGACACAATTTCATTGATTCAGCAATAAATGATGGAGCAAGCGTTGTAGTTTTAGAGCAAATGCCAGAGCAAATTAAAGAGGGCGTAACTTATTTAAAAGTAGGAAATTCTTCAAAAGCCTTGGCGTTGTTAGCAAGAAACTATTACGATAATCCTTCCTCTAAATTAAAATTAATAGGCATAACAGGAACTAATGGAAAAACAACAACCGTAACTCTATCCTATAATTTGTTTAAATCCTTAGGCTATGAATGTGGCTTAATCTCTACAATAGTAAACAAAATAGGAAATAGAGAAATCGTTTCCACACACACCACACCTGATTCTTTATCATTGAATAAATTATTAAATGAAATGGTAGAGTGTGGTTGTGAATATGTTTTTATGGAAGTTAGTTCCCATGCAGTAGACCAATATAGAATTTGGGGATTGTCATATTACGGAGGAGTATTTAGTAATATAACTCACGATCATTTAGATTACCATAAAACATTTGCTAACTATATAAACGCAAAGAAAGGATTTTTTGATTCTTTATCTGAAAAGGCATTTTCTCTTACTAACATTGACGATAGAAATGGAGAGAAGATGTTGGAAACTACAAAGTCTAGAAAATTCACTTATAGTTTGAGTAGAATGGCTGACTATAAGGCGAAGATAATTGAAAATAGTTTCTTTGGATTATTGCTAAATATAAATGGAAAAGAAGTATCTACACAATTAGTTGGGCAGTTTAACGCTTATAACCTACTTGCTATTTATTCCATAGCAGAGTTGTGTGGATTGAAACAAGAAGAAATTTTAGTAGGATTGAGTAAATTGAAAGCTGCTAATGGAAGATTTGAAACTTATCGTTTGAAAAATGGAGCCACAGCAATAATTGATTATGCTCATACCCCAGATGCTTTGCTTAATGTTATATCTACAATCAATGAAATCAAACTTGAAGGTAAGTTAATAACGGTTGTAGGTTGTGGAGGTAACAGAGATAAGACAAAACGACCAGAAATGGCTAAGATTGCACAAGAAGGAAGCAATATAGTGATATTAACCTCTGATAATCCACGCTTTGAAAATCCTGATGACATTATTGAAGATATGAAAAAAGGAGTTGTGGATAACGAATCGTTGTTTTGCATAACTGATAGACGACAAGCAATAAAATTAGCTTCTCAATTAGCAAAAGATAAGGCAGATATAATTCTTATTGCAGGCAAGGGCCACGAAACATATCAAGAAATAGAAGGCGTAAAGCATCATTTTGATGATAAAGAAGAGGTTTTAAAATATTGATAGTAAAAAAAGATAAAATATTATGTTGTATTATTTATTCGATTGGTTAGATTCGAGTTTTGATTTCCCAGGAGCAGGAGTGTTTCAGTACATTTCCTTTCGTGCTGCTGGTGCTGTGATAACTTCTTTACTTATTACAATAGTTTTTGGTAAGAAGTTAATAAACTTTTTACGAAGAAAACAAGTTGGAGAAACAGTAAGAGATTTAGGATTAGAAGGCCAAAAAGCAAAAGAAGGTACACCAACAATGGGAGGTCTTATAATATTGGCAGCAATTCTTATACCAACATTATTATTTGCTAAATTGGATAATATTTATGTAATAATAATGTTGATAACAACTGTTTGGTTAGGAGCATTGGGCTTTATAGATGATTATATTAAGGTTTTTAGAAAAAATAAAGCAGGATTAAGTGGAAAACTCAAAGTTGTAGGACAAGTTGTTTTAGGAATTGTGGTTGGTTGCATGATGTATTTCCACCCAGATATAACAATAAAAGAAAAAACTGAAATAGCTCAATATTCAAAAGAACATAATTTACAAGACAAATCGCAATATGAGCAAGCCAAAGTGGAGTTTCAAGAAGAATCTTCACGCTCTACTAAAACTACAATACCATTTGTAAAAAATAATGAGTTTGATTATAGTTGGTTAATAAAGTGGATAGGCGATGATTATAAAGATTATGCTTGGTTAATATTCATTCCTATTGTGATATTCTTTATAACGGCAATTTCTAACGGAGCAAATCTTACCGATGGTATAGATGGACTTGCCACGGGTACCTCTGCTATCATTGGAGCTTGTTTAGCAATTCTTGCTTGGGTGTCGGGAAATATAATCTTTGCCAATTACCTTAATATAATGTATATCCCGAATGTTGGGGAATTGACAATTTTTATTGCTGCATTTGTTGGAGCGACTATGGGCTTTCTTTGGTACAATACTCACCCAGCTCAAATTTTTATGGGCGATACAGGTTCATTGGCAATAGGTGGAATAATTGCAGTATTTGCGATTTTGATAAGAAAAGAGTTGTTAATACCAATTCTATGTGGCGTTTTCATAGTAGAAAATCTTTCAGTTGTAATGCAGGTTTCTTACTTCAAATACACAAAGAAGAAATATGGAGAAGGAAGACGTATATTCCTTATGTCTCCACTTCATCATCATTATCAAAAGAAGGGTTATCCTGAACAAAAAATAGTACAAAGATTCTTTATAATTTCTATAATTTTAGCAGTAACCACAATAGTAACACTTAAATTAAGATAAAATGACTATCGATAAGTTGGCAACACAAGGAAGAACTATATATTCAACTTTGGCAGGAAGACAATATTCAGAAGTTTCTCGTCTAAGAAATGAAACTTTAAAAAGTATGTTTGCAAGTAAAGAAAATGCTAAACATAAAAGGCAAGTCGTAGCCAATATAAAAGGAGTAAACTATATTGATGACTCAAAAAGTATAAATCCTAATGCTACTTGGTTTACATTTGAGACAATTGGAAATCCGATTATATGGATTCTTGAAATAGAGGATAAGAATGAAAATTTCGTATCTTTAGCTAATTCTGTAAAAGAAAAGGTTCATACTTTGATTGCGGTAGGAGGAAATGATAATAAAATATCTAAAACCTTTAATGGATTGACAAATTTAATTCAAGTAAACAATTTGTCAGAGGCGGTAAAGATGGCATATTATTTTGCTAACGAACCAGATGTTGTTGTCTATTCTCCTGCAAATGGTAGTGAAGAAAATATTGAAAACAATGCAAATAGATTTTTGCAATTGGTAAATGAATTATAGTAAATGAGAATGAAATTAGGTAAACCACAAATAAAAGGCGATAAAGTAATATGGATAGTGTATTTAATACTATCTGTCTTATCTCTAATATTTGTTTTTAGCAGTATAGGAAAGAGTGTCTATCGTACAAACGGAGATATTGTAACTATGTTTTTAAAACAAACTTTTATAATATGTCTTGGTATTGCGGTGGTTTATCTTGTGCATAAAATAAGGTATGTTAATTATGCAAGGGGATTGTCGTTGATTTATTGGTTTTCGGCAGCATTATTGTTTTTTACATTAGTGATTGGTGGAATATGGGGAAAAGATGCTAATCGTTGGTTAGTGATACCGGGTTTAGGACAATTCCAACCCTCAGAGATAGTAAAATATGTTCTTATAGTATATGTAGCTTCGGAATTAGAGTCTTTGCGAGATAAGATTAAGCAAAAAGACGAGTTTTGGAAACTTATGTTCAAAATTTTTCTTATTTGTGGATTAATTTTTCCAGAAAATTTTTCGACAGCTGCAATTGTTTTCTTAGCTTGTTTTACATTGATATTTATTGCAGGAGCAAAACTAAAACAAATACTAATGATTATTGTTTTTGGCATAGTTTTGCTTATAGGTGTTTTTGGATTGCATTATGCGGGTGTGGAAATTGGTAGAAACGCAACATGGGTTAGTAGAATAGATAACTTTGTTAATAATGATCCGAACGAGTATAATCAAATGAATTCTGCAATAATGGCTATCGCAACTGGAGGAGTAACAGGGCTTGGTATAGGTAATACTGTTGAAGGACGTTTTTTGAGTGAATCTCATAACGATTTCATTTTTGCTGTCATATTAGAAGAAGGTGGAATCATTATGTGTATAATCGTTTTGTTAGCATATTTCGTTTTGTTTTATAGGTGCATAAGGGTCTCAAGAGAGTCTAACGGTATATTTGGTAGTTATCTATCGGCAGGTATATCGTTTGTTATTATAATACAAGCACTCGTAAATATGTTCGTTGCTATTGGTGGTATGCCTGTTACAGGACAAACTCTACCTTTTATAAGTTATGGAGGGACATCATTCCTTATTAGTAGTTTTGCGTTAGGAATAATTCTTAATATAAGTGCGGAAACAGAAAAGACTAAAAAGAAAAAAATAATAGAAAATAAAGAAGAAAATTCACAAATAGATAATATAAATACACAAGAGTTATGAAGGTGATAATAAGTGGAGGAGGAACAGGAGGACATATTTTCCCTGCAATATCAATAGCGAATGCGTTGAAGAGTAAACATCAAGATGCAGAAATATTGTTTGTTGGTGCGAAAGGAAAGATGGAAATGCAGAAAGTTCCACAAGCAGGTTACCAAATAGTTGGTTTGCCTGTTGCTGGCTTTCAAAGAAAAAAGTTATGGAAGAATTTTTCGTTTCCATTTAAGTTGTTATCATCTATGATGAAAGCGAAAAAAATAATTAAAAGCTTTTCACCAGATATAGTTATAGGAGTAGGAGGATATGCTTCAGGGCCAATATTACGCTCTGCAGTTTCTCAAAAAATACCTACGCTTATACAAGAGCAAAACTCTTATCCTGGGGTAACAAATAAGATTTTGGCGGACGGAGTAAACAGGATATGTGTTGCCTATGAGAATATGGAGAGATGGTTTCCTACAAATAAAATAGTATTTACAGGAAATCCTATTCGTCAAAACATATCTCTTTTAGAAGAGAATATAGCAGAGATTAAAACCAAAGCTTTTTCAACATTTAATGTTGTTGCAGACAAACCAGTTGTGTTAGTTGTAGGAGGAAGTTTAGGTGCATTAACTATAAATGAAAGCATAATAAATAATCTTGATTATTTTATAAAAAATGATATTCAACTAATATGGCAAACAGGTAAATGGTTCTTTGAAAAAGCAAAGGAAAGAGTTGCACAGCTAAATACTCCTAATATTAAGGTTTATGAATTTATATATGAAATGGAGCAAGCATATTCTTTGGCTGATGTTATAATTTCAAGAGCAGGAGCAATTGCTATTTCAGAACTATGTATAGTTGGAAAACCTTGTATTTTAGTTCCATCTCCAAATGTATCGGAAGATCATCAAACTAAAAATGCAAATGCACTTGTTTCAAAATCTGCCGCTATAATGGTAAAGGATATTGAATCGAGAGAAAAACTTATTGGAGAGTTGGATAAGTTGATAAATAATCAAGCCATGAGAGAAGAAATGTCAGCAAATATTATAAAACTAGGAATAAGAGATGCTGATAAAAGAATAGTTGAACAAATAGAAATTATACTTAATAAATGAGGTTAAAGACGTATTATTTTATAGGAATAGGTGGTATAGGTATGAGTGCTATTGCTCGTTATTTGAATAATAATGGGCATAAGGTTTATGGATATGACAGAACTCGTACACAATTGTCAATTCTTCTTGAAGAGGAGGGAATGGATATTACTTACGAAGATAATCCAATACATTTACCAGAGACTATTGATTTGGTAATATATACTCCTGCTATACCAAATGATAATAAAATATTACAGGCTGTTGTTGAAAAGGGTATAAGATTAGAGAAAAGAGCTTTGGCTTTATCCGAAATAATAAAGGATAAAAAAGTTATAGCAATATCTGGTACTCACGGAAAGACTACGACCTCAGGATTACTTGCACATTTATTACACAATAGTAAAATAGGTTGCTCTGCTTTTTTAGGAGGAATAGCAAATAACTATTCTACTAATATGTTATGTAATGAAAATTCAGACTATGTTGTTGTAGAAGCAGATGAATATGATAGATCATTTTTACAACTAACGCCATACATATCAGCAATAACCTCTATTTCTGCTGATCACTTAGATATATATGAAAATAAAAGTGAATTAGAAAAAGCTTTCACACAATTCGTAAATCAAACCAAAGAAAAAGGACAAATATTTCTTAAAAAAGGATTGTCTGTAGAAACAAATAAAGAAATAAAATCACAAACCTATTCTTTAACAGATATAGAATCGGATTATTATGTTTGGAATGTGAGAGTAAGCAATGGAAGTTATTATTTTGATTACCATACTCCAGAAAAGATATACTATGATATGCAAATGACTTATCCTGGTATTCATAATATTGAAAATGCTGTACTCGCATTATCAATAGCATTAAAACTTGGAGTAAACGAATATGAATTAAGAGCTGCGTTAAAATCATTCAAAGGAATGAAACGCCGTTTTGATTTAAAACTAAAAACAACAGATACTATCTTCTATGATGATTATGCACATCATCCAGAAGAAATAGATGCAACTATAAATTCTTTAAAACACTTATATCCAAATAAACGTATATGTGGAATTTTCCAACCTCATCTTTATTCAAGAACAAAAGACTTTGCAGATGAATTTGCAAAAGCATTGGAAAATTTAGATGATATAATATTATTGCCAATCTATCCTGCCAGAGAAGAACCTATACCAGGAATAACTTCTAAAACGATTTTGCATAAAATAAATAAAATGGATAAATACCATGTAACAAAAGAACAATTACTACCATTACTATCGGCTTTACAACCACAACTATTAGTAACTCTTGGAGCAGGAGATATAGATCAATTAGTTGAACCTATAATGCAATTACTAACAGAAGATGAATAAAAAAATAAAATTTATCTTGATAATATTAGGGGTACTTTTACTAATCATTGTAACAAATATTACAATGAAGAATTTAAGTGTCTCAAAAGTTGAAGTTGAGATGATTTATAAAGGAGCAGATCAACTTATAACAAAAGAACAAGTTTATGTTACGCTAAATAAAAAATTTGGAGACTTTACTAAATACAAAAGAAAAGAAATAGAAATAGAAACAATAGAAGAATTTTTAAGAAAAAAGAATTTTGTCTATTCTGTTGATGTGTATTTAGACTTACTTGGAACTTTGAAAATATCAATTACGCAAAACAATCCAATATTAAGAGTAATAAACAATAAAGGAGAACAATATTACATAGATGAAGAAGGTAATGTTTGTAATATCCTAAAGCGTAAGTCAGCAAATGTTCTAATAGTAAACGGAGATATAAAAGAAACTTTAAAAGGAATAACAAAAATAGATTCAAGTCGAACACCTATAATATATAACACATACATACTTACTTCAAAACTAAGAGAAGATAGTGTGCTTTTTAATCAAATAGATCAAATTTATTACGATAAAAAATCAAATTATGAGCTATTGCCAAAAGTTGGTGATTATGTTATTAAATTTGGAGGAATAGAAATGTTAAATTCTCTCACCACCAAAAGAATATTCGCACCTTTTCTGTAACTCCCGAAAATCTTACCGGAGAGAAGGGAAAGGGCGGTATGGCGACGGTTGGCAGCGCATCCTACGCCTCGCGCGAGCTTGGACAAGGCTGGAGGGTGAACCCCTATCTCGTTCTGCAGCCCAACACAAAAACCGTTCTTGCGGACGTTAAGGGGCAGGGCGCGATAAAGCATATCTGGATGACCGACAGCGCCGCCGCAGGCAGATTGCTTATACTCCGCATCTGGTTCGACGGCAGCGAAAACCCCGCTGTCGAGGTGCCGCTTTCCGATTTCTTCTGCAACGCGGATTATCTCGAATACCGCCAATTAAGCAGTCTTGCTATGTGTGTGAACCCCAAAAGAGGGCTTAACTGCTACTTTGAAATGCCCTATTTCAAGTCATTCAGAATTGAGCTTGAAAATTTAAGTGATAAATCTTTTTCGTGTTTCACTATAATACTTTTAGATTCTGCCATTTTGACAACATACCACGCATTTTCCATTCCTGCGATAAAATCTATCATGAATTTTCAAAGCAATATCCATCATGGCAATAAAACAACTGATACAGACCTTCCATACTCTTTTTGACGAAAACAACATAAAACCACATATTTTTAAAAGCAAAACAACAAAAAATTAGATATATTATTATGGAAGCGTCAAGTGAAGGAATCAAAAATAAAAGACTCATGGGCATGAGATTAGATGTCGTTATTTTTACAAATTTGACAAGAGATCATTTAGATTATCATAAAACATTTGAAGATTATTTAGATGCAAAGCTAATTTTATTTAAGCAGTTGTTGTCGCCAGACG
>CALCUN010000077.1 GCA_937906975.1 uncultured Bacteroidales bacterium | reverse complement strand
AAAATCAAAGTCTTTAAAGCAAAATGTTGTGATTACAAGCAAAAGATAAACCACTGATAAAACTAAAAGATGTGGTTTTACTAAATCGGTAAAGCACTTTTTGTTGATAGAAAAGAAAGCTCCTAATGAGAAAAAGAAAAAGGCTTCAAACTTCCAACAAATGCTACTGCTAAATAGCCATAAAACTCCTAAAATCAAAGGGAAAACAATCTTTAATCTTTTTATTAGCCAATAAATAATAGGAGATAGGATAGAGGTAAGCATTAAATCGCCAATAAACCAAAGGGGATAATTCACAGGGTGATGATTGCAATTTGCACCAAAAGCCCTTAACCAATCTTTTACTACAACTTCTTCTCTAAATATAATGAATAATACATTCCAAATCAGAAAAGGAATAAGTAGAGATTTAACTCTTTTCTTCAATTTGTTTAAATAGGTATTAAAAGAAAAATCACTTGTCTTATAAAAGAAAAGAAATCCTGAACAAACAAAGAATAAAGGCACTGCAATTCGTGCTATGATGTTAGAGAAAATAAATCTCGTAGCCTCATAACAAACAAAGCTTTCGTTTGAATTAGGCAATTGAGTGTGAATTAAAATCACGCCTACAATCAAAGGAAATCTTAAAAAAGAAATAACCTTAGATTGTAAAGACTCATTAGAAAGTGCTTGCATGATTTAGCGTTTTGTGTAGGAATTATCGTGCTTTAATGATTTGATATTCAATTCTTTTATATATATCTTTGTGTTTTACACAGTGGATTGCGTATTTTTATGTAGTGCAAATATAAAAAGAATAAATTGACTAACAAAACATTAGTAATCAATAAATAATTTTTTGAATTAATTTCTCCTTTCTTTGTTTTAATTTCCCAAATCAAAGAATTATTTTTTTCTTTCTTTGAGGTGGTTTTTTCTTCTGCTGAAACGACTATAACGATTTCGCCTTTTATTGTTTTTTCTGCAAAATATTCTGTTATTTCTTTTAGAGTTCCGCGTTTGGTTTCTTCAAATTTTTTGCTGATTTCTCTTGATACGCTCACCATTCTTTCTTCGCCAAAATATTCACAAAACTGTTGTAGGGTTTTGTAAAGTCTGTGTGGTGATTCGTAAAAAATCATTGTGCGGGTTTCTTCTTTTAGAAATTCTAATCGTGTTTGTCGTCCTTTTTTGTGAGGTAGGAATCCTTCAAATGTAAATTTTTCACAAGGTAGTCCTGAACATACAAGTGCTGGCACAAAGGCTGTTGCTCCCGGTAGGCAGTTTACTTCTATGTTGTTGCGAACGCATTCTCTTACTAAAAGAAATCCTGGGTCAGATATGCCAGGGGTTCCTGCGTCTGTTATCAATGCTATGTCTTCTCCCGATAATAATCGCTCAACTATGTAGTTTAGGCTTTGATGTTCGTTGAATAGATGATGGGATTGAAGTGGGGTTGTGATTTCATAATGATTTAAAAGCGGACGTGAGGTTCTTGTATCCTCGGCAAGTATCAATTGTACTTGTTTTAGAACGTTTACCGCTCTAAATGTCATGTCTTCTAAATTTCCTATCGGAGTTGGGACTAAGTATAGCATATTTTATTTTGTTAAATGAAAAAAAGAGGGCTCGGAAAAGCCCTCTTCATAAAATAATTTATTCAGCGTTTTCCATTAATTCGTCAGTCATTTCTAACGTATGGTAAACTGCTTGTACGTCATCGTCTTCTTCTAATAGATTTATTAGTTTCATCACTTTTAATCCTTCAGCTAATGGAAGTTCTGTTGTGGTATTTGGTATTCTTTGAAGCTCTGCACTTTCTGCTTCTATGCCTGCTTCTTCTAATCCTTTTTGCATATTGGCGAAGTCTTCCATTTTTGTATATACTGTGAAGTATTCGTCTTCTCTTTCTATTTCGTCTGCTCCTGCTTCTATTAATGCCATTTCTAATTCGTCAGCATCTCTTTCTCCAATTGCGATTTGAAATACTCCTTTTCTTTGGAAAATGAAACCTAATGAGCCGTTTGTTCCCATTGTTC
>CALCUN010000076.1 GCA_937906975.1 uncultured Bacteroidales bacterium | reverse complement strand
ACTAAAGTTAAACTACAAATAAAAACTCATTAAGTTACATTTTAGATTATATCATAAACCTACTAACAATGCAAGAATAATTATAACTTATACAAATATAACCCAACTTAAAAATTATTTTAATAATTTTCGCATTATAAATACACGGCAAAAAAATAAAAACGAAGAAGATTTCATTACTGAAATCAAAGAACGTGAATACATTATAGAAGGCTCTATCAATCTGGAAGATTTAAACGACCGTCTTGATCTTGAATTATCATCTGATGATTATGATTTATTAAAAAATAATTGTAAATATATTATAAGTTATTTTTAAAATAGATAATATATTCACAGATAAAAAAGCAGAAGTTGTTTCTTACTTCTGCTTTTTTTCTTATTTCACGCATTTTACGTGTATTACTTTTTTGGTTTCAAGAATTCTTCTTCAAAGTAATTGTCTTTTGATTTTACTTAAATATACTTCCTTTTAGGTTTGAGGAAAGAAAGTCTTTAATATACACATGTTCTACTCCTTCAAAACTATTTTCAAAGGAGCGTTCGGCTGATACTACTATTTTTGGGTAGTTGTCTTTTATCTTTAATAGGTTACCAAATTCACGTTCTATGGTTTCTGTGCGAGACAATTCTACTGCTACTTGTACATAGAGTGTTTCGCCATTGCGAGTGCAAACAAAGTCTATTTCTTCTGTTGATATACTTCCTACTTTTACATCATATCCGCAAACAATTAAGTGATTACAAACAAGGTTTTCTAATCTCTTTGCTTTATCTTGTGGTTTGTAGCCTGCTATCATATTGCGAATACCCATATTTTCAAAGAAGTATTTTTCTCCTCTTTCAAATAGTCGTTTGCCTGCTATGTCATAGCGTCCTAAACGATGTACGATAAAGGCATCGGAAAGTGCATCGGCATATTCGGATACTTGATTTGAGGCTATATTTACTTTTTGACTTTTAAGAAAATCACTAATGCTTTTTGCAGAGAATAGACTCCCTACATTATTTGCTAAGAAACGAATGAGTTGTTCAAGGAATATGGTATTGCGTATTTTTTTTCTTCTTATTACATCTCTTAAAACTATGGTTGAGTATATGCTGTTTATGTATTCCATTACTATTCTTTCTTCAAGAGGAAGGTTTATTAAGTATGGTAAGCCTCCAAAACGCATATATTTTTCCAAAGATTCGTCATCGTTTGGCAGTTTATGGAATTGTAAAAATTCAAGGTAAGATAAACTATATATTCTAAACTCAACGTATCGCCCTCCTAATTCATTTGCTAAATCGCTTGAAAAGATTTCCGAGTTACTTCCAGTAATGTATATATCGTTGTTATCATCTAATGCGAGGGAACGAATAGTTAAATGAAAATTTTCTATTTCTTGTATTTCATCTACAAAGATATAGTTTTTTCTTCCTTCAACTAAGTGTTCTTTTATATAGTCATATAAATCTCTATAATTAACAATAAACTCAAAGTCTAAATCTTCTTTGTTTATATAGATGATGTTAGGATTTGTTTCTTCGCTTTTTATAAGTTCTATTAGTTGAAAAAAGATAAAACTCTTTCCGACACGTCTGTGTCCTATCATAACCTTTACGGTATTTGTTCTCATAAAAGGTTTTATTCTTTCAATATAAATATCTCTACTGTATATATTACTTGGTATTTTCATATTCTTATTTTAATTATGTTTTAAATTCTTTGCAAAAATAAGAATTATTTTAAACATACTTTAAATAATCAAGAAAAATCATAAATATTTAAAGTATGATTTAAGTTTTTAGGAAAGAAAACAAAAAAAGCGGAAGTTCTTTTTAAAACTCCCGCTGATAAATAAAGCCCATGAAAAAGAAAAAATCTATTTCTTAAACGTTTTCTTTTTTGTTTTATTGTTTATTTTGCAATTTTTACGTGTATTACTTTTTTTGTTTCAAAAAACTCTTCTTCAAAGTATTGGTCTATGTCGTAGATTTTATACTTGTTTTTTATGGTTGAGAGTTCTTCTGTTAAATCGCCTCCTTTTAGATACAATACTCCGTTTGCAAGGTCGTGGTATTGGATTTTTGAAATCTTGCCTTTTGTCCATTGCATAAAGTCTGGCAAATAGGTTACGGCTCTTGATACTATGA
>CALCUN010000075.1 GCA_937906975.1 uncultured Bacteroidales bacterium | reverse complement strand
CATTTTTATTTTTATAGTATACCTTGTTTTCCGAAAACTGACAACCTGATTTCTCCTACACCGCGTTACAAAAAATATCACAAAAATTTCAAAAAGTTGTTTTTAAAGTTGAAGAACTTAAATATAAGTTTATTAAGAAGTTTCTTCCAAATTACACAAAATGGTATGACAAATTCTGTGATAGGAAAAGAGATAAAGACTTAAAAAAAGTATTTACATTGTATTAAAATAGTAGTATAATTATATTAGAAAGGAGAGGAGATATGAAAAAATATATACATTTGCAACTATTATTTACAAATCAATACCATTAAGATTATGAACAATGCAACATTTTTCTTTAATCAACCAAAAAATGAACCTGTTCTCTCATACGCAAAAGGTTCAAAAGAAAGGGAATTACTATCAAAGGAATTGGAAAAACAATATAATCAATGTATAGAAATTCCTATAATAATCAATGGCAAAGAAATAAAAACAGGTAATGTATCTGAGGTAGTAATGCCAACAGAACATTCACATGTTCTTGCAAAATTTCATAAAGCAGATAAAGAAACAGTGCAAAAAGCAATTGAGTCTGCACTTGAAGCAAGAAAAAAATGGGAAAATGTTCATTGGATAGACCGTTGTAGCATTATGTTAAGAGCGGCAGAACTCTTAGCAGGCAAATATCGTTATGTAATTAACGCTGCAACAATGTTAGGACAAGGAAAAAATCCTTTCCAAGCAGAAATAGCCTCTGCTTGTGAGCCAATAGATTTTCTTCGTTTCAATGTTCACTACGCATCAAAGATTTATGCACAACAACCTTTGAGCGATAACTCTGCAATAAATAGATTGGAGTATAGAGGATTGGAAGGATTTGTTTATGCAATATCTCCTTTTAACTTTACTTCTATTGCTTGTAATCTTAATATATCTCCTGTTCTTATGGGTAATGTTACAGTTTGGAAACCTGCAACAACAGCAGTTCTTTCTAACTATTACTTAATGAAAATCTTACAAGAAGCAGGTGTTCCTGACGGAGTAATCAATTTTGTGCCAGGAGATGGAAGTGTTATATCAGATGTATGTTTTTCATCAAAGGATTTAGCAGGTGTTCATTTCACAGGTTCAACACGAACTTTCAATAACTTTTGGAAATTGATAGGAGATAACATAAATAACTATAAAACTTATCCAAAAATCGTAGGAGAAACAGGAGGAAAAGACTTTATCTTTGCTCATTCTTCTGCAAATCCTAAACAATTAGCAGTTGCAATAGTAAGAGGTGCTTTTGAATATCAAGGACAAAAATGTTCTGCTGCATCAAGAGCATACGTGCCAAAAGAAATATGGGACGAAACTTTCTCTTACATAAAAGAAATGGCACAAAAGATTAAAATAGGTTCCTCAATGGAAATGGGAAGTTTTATGAACTCGGTAATAGATGAAAAATCCTTTGATAATATTGCCTCTTACATAGAAAAAGCAAAAGTAGATGCTGATGCTCAAGTTGTATTAGGAGGAAAATGCGACAAGAGCGTTGGATACTTCATTTCACCTACTATAATTCTAACTACAAACCCTCATTACGCAACTATGGAAACAGAATTGTTCGGTCCTGTTATCACAATTTACTTATATGATGCAGATAAGTATGAAGAAACCTTAGAGTTGTGTGATAATACTTCTCCTTATGCTTTGACAGGTTCAATCTTTGCACATTCACGCTACGATATAGCAACTGCAATGAATAAATTAAGATATAGTGCAGGTAATTTCTACATCAATGATAAACCAACAGGAGCGGTAGTAGGTAATCAACCATTTGGAGGAGCAAGAAACTCAGGAACAAACGACAAAGCAGGCGGATTATGGAACCTCATCCGTTGGACAAATCCTCGTTCAATAAAAGAAACTTTCGTTCCTGCAACCGACTATGGTTATCCATTCCTCGCTAAGTAATTAACAAACAAATAATAATAAATTATGAGGCGTACATTGTACGCCTCATTGCATTACAAACCCATTAAAATGAAAACAAAATTAACATTAGTTCTCACATTTATTTTATTATTTTTCAAAACTTCATTCTCTCAAAAAGACGAAATCAACGTACTTTTCCTTGGCAATAGTTATGTATTTGTCAACAACCTTCCTGAAATTATCAGCGAAATGACAGAAGGCACAAGCAAATCAATCAAATACGAATCCGTAACTCCGGGAGGACACACATTATTCCAACATGTAGCAAATCAAAATTCGTTATCTTTTATCCGTAAAGGCAATTGGGATTATGTGGTATTACAAGAACAAAGTCAGCTACCATCCATAGATTATTATCGTCACAACGCAATGCGTCCTGCCTATCAAAGTCTTTACGACAGCATCATGCTTTACAATCCTGAAGCAACTGTTGTTGGATATATGACTTGGGGACGCCGTTTTGGAGGTCAACAATGTGAGAATTACGGTGAAGGTTTGTATTGCAGTGCAGACTTTGTAGATTTCAATCATATGCAGGATACTATGAGCATAGCGTATCGCGAAAACGCCTATGCTACCGACTCTTACGTAGCTCCAGTAGGAGATGCATGGAAAGCTGCATTCGACTCTATTCCAGAATTGGTTTTGCACAGTTCTGATGACAGTCACCCTAACTACGACGGCAGTTATTTAGCAGCATGCGTATTTTATTCTGTTTTCTGGAAAGAAAGTCCAGTCGGAACTTATCATAGCGAAGATATCGATGATGAAAAAGCAATGTTGTTCCAGACTATTGCAAATGACGTCGTATTTAACAATTTGGAAAAATGGAATATCTCTATAGATGACGATGGTAACGATGATGGTAACGATGATGGCAATGATGACGGCAATGATGACGGTAACGATG
>CALCUN010000074.1 GCA_937906975.1 uncultured Bacteroidales bacterium | reverse complement strand
TCTCTTGTGCCTTGACTGCGTTGAACGCTGTAAAGAGGCTCACTAATGCTACTAAGGTTGTGATTTTCCTTACCATAACTTTATATTTTTATTCTATTAAACATTTATATTTTCTTCTCTTTTTATTGTTGTAGTTGTTGTTCTCACTTGTTTTTTGCCAAGACTTCTTGCAGTGTTTATTGCATTTCTTGTATTGGAAACAAAATCCGAATTATAAAACTCCTCAATCTTTTCCTCTAAACCTTGATTAACGATAAGAATTTCGTATATAACAGAGGGCTATACAAGAAAGACAACCTTCAAATCTATGTTTCGCAAGGCAGTGGCACGTTTGGAATACCACTAAGATTAGGAATAAATCTCGAAATCAGCCTTTTAATACTACAATCCTCTTTACAATCCAATCATAAAGCCGAAAGAGAATGGTTTTGCAGAGTATTTGTAAGACTCTTTAAACATATCAACAAGTGCGTGAGTAACAAAAATAGTTGTGTTATCAATTTCCAAGCCGAACATTGCGTCTGCCTTGAATGTATTAAACTCATTGAAAGCCGAACCGCTATATTGTTCTGTTAATTCGCCATTTTGTATGAACTCACGTTTAAATCCTGTGTGATCACAACGATAATTTATTCCGCCAATTGCACCTATATGCAGTTTAATCTTTTCATATAGTTTAAAATTGAGTAATAATGGGACAGTAACATAGCGAGCCACAAGTTTTGATTCTTCAATTGAATAATTATTTGTTTGAGGGCTTGTAGGAAAATCGTAATTGTCAAAACCATTGTTGAAATTGAAAATATTGCTTTGATAACCTACACCTGTTGTTATTGAGATTGTGTGTTCTGGAAAGAAGGTGCAGTCTAATAAAATATCCCATCTGCTTGACCATTTTAGTGAATACGGATCTGTTCCGTTTGGTGTAGAGAAGAAATCTTTGTTACTCCAATTCAAATAACTATATCCTAAAGCTAAATTTGTATTAAAGATAGGTTTTTTGTTGTTTAAGTTAGGGTAGATATGACTTTTGATTTCTGAAACAATGTCATTTAAAACTTCTATTCCGTAATCTTTTACCTCTCCAGAAGAACGCTTGTAGTTATGTTCACCATCGTAAACTATAACAGTTCTTAAGTCAAATATTTCATCGTCTAATTCTTCCAATTTCTTTTCCAATATTATTGAATCGGCTTGAATGTAAATCGTGTCTTTTGTATATATCTTTTCTTTTACGTACACATTATCCAATTCATTGAAAAGTAAATCTAAAATTTTGTCATTGTCTTTTTCTGCAAACATTACCTCTTTCAGATCTTTGGCTTGCTCTTTTGAAACGATGTAAATGTAGTTTTTATACCAATGTCCGCTGCCTTGTGGTAAGGTTGCCTTATACTCAGGGTTGAAATCTTCATCTTGTGCTTTGATTTCGCTTGCACAAAAGCCGATTGCCATAATTGCAATCAATGATAAAATACTCTTTTTCATAATTCTATTGTTTTTATTTGTTTTATAATCCAAACATTACGCCAAATGCAAAAGGTCTTGCCGAGAAAGGATAGGAATTGTCAAACAAATCCACCATCGCATGATTGACGTATAAAGTTATATTATATATTTCTATTCCAAACATAAGGTCTGCTTTGAGTTTGTTAAATTGATTAAAAGCCAAACCTGAGTATTGATTTGTTGTAATTCCGTTTTCCTCAAACGAACGAACGAATCCACCATTTAGATTTGAAGTTGCAATGCCACCCATTAAGCCAAAGTGTAGTTTTATATCATCAAACAATTTTATATCTATTAGAAGCGGAATAGTGATGCAGTTATGTATTAAATAGTTTTGTTTAATAGTATAATTATCAGTAAGAGGAGATGTTTCAAATTCATAACTGTCAAATCCGTTTTCAAAAAAGAAATAATTTGATTGCAATCCTACGCCTGTTGTAAATGAGATTCTGCTTTCGGGAAACAAAGTACATTTTACCAATAAGTCGCTTTGATAAGACCATTTAACCGAATATGGATCGTTTGCGGAAAGAGGTGTGAAGAAACCTTTGTTACCCCAATTCAACACTCCCGAACCAAGTACTAAATTAAACTTTGCGATGTTGCGATTGCTGTTTTTCTTTTTTACTTCCCTTTCTTCCTCCCAGTCCATAGCGTTATTTATTCCTGTAACTACGTCTGTGAAGGTTGATTTTTTGAAATTCAATGTTGTAGTATTGGAAAGTTCATGATGGTGATTCTTTTTGTAAATATTAATTATTCTTTCGTCATATATCTTCTTCTTTTTTTGCGATATATTTTTGATAAAGTTTATAGAATCGGCTTGAATGAAAATAGTGTCTTTCTTTGAACGATTTGTTTCACTATATAGATTGTCTAATTCTTCATGAATTTTTTTAATAACAGCACCTTGATTTTCTGTTGCATCAATTACGTTGTGTATTTCTTTGGCTTTTTCTTCCGAAACCAAGTAAATATAGTTGTTTAACCAATATCCCTCACCCTGATATATAGTTTTAGATTCTCTATAATAATTATCTTCGTTTTGAGCCTTTACTTTATTTGCCCAAAACAATAAAGCAATAAGTGATACTAATGTTACAATTTTTCGTGTCATAATATTATGTCTTTTTATTAGTTAAACATTTTTAATTGTCTTTACTTTGAATTCTTTTTCTACTACTATCAACTTTTCTTCACCTAAATTTTTCGCAAAATTTATTATCCCTTTCGCTTTTTGTATGAATTTAGGAGTCTCTTTTATTATTATTTCTCTCTCAACTTTATAAGTCTGTTTTATAAACTTTGTTTTCTGCTCTATTTCTGCACTTGGAAGCTCTATTTTTTGGAATGCAAGTTGGTGAATTATAGAGTCTTGCTCATCTTCTATAACAAAGGTAAAATTTTCCTTAGCTTTTTTAATTTTTTTCTTAGGATTAGAAAATTTTTCCTTAGCTTTTTCAAATTTTTTCTTAGGATTATTTTCAGCAATCAATTCCTTGTTTGTAGCAGTAGGCGTTTGCTCGTTTTTAACCAAGGGTTTAACAAGGAAAAACAATAAAACAACCGCTGCAACTGCCGATGACCAATACACAAAACTTGGTTTAAAAACAATCTTTCTTGCTTTTTTGCCTGTTGCAAGCGAGAATAAATCGTCCTTTTCTTTGAAAACTAATCCTAATGGCTTTTCCAAAGGCTCGCTTTCTTTGTAAGCATTAAGCATTTCAATATATTGAGGATTTTTTTCTAAAAACTCCTCAACCTCCTTACGCTCCTGTGGACTTAAATTGCCCTCAGCGTAATCAAAAAGCATTACTTCAATATTATCTTTCGTTGTTTTCATATATTTCTTTTAGTTTTAATTTTGCTCTAAATATATTTACCTTTACATCACTCTCACTTAATTGCATTATCTCTGCGATTTCCTTAACCGAAAAGCCTTGCCACTCTTTCAACATTAAACATTGACGCATTTTTTCGCTAAGTTGTTCAAGTAAGAAGTCCAATAATTGTTTGTTATCGGTGTTTGAGTAAATAGGAGTGTCGCTTTGAAAGTCGTTTTCCCTAACCTTGTTGTAGCGAAAGTGTTTTAACATATTGTTGTGAGCAGTAACAAAAAGCCAATTCCTTACCTTATCTTTTTCAATCTTTTCTTTGTTGTTCCAAAGCGAAAGAAAAGTATCTTGAAGAATATCCTTTGAAGAATCCCTATCCTGTAAATTTTTTACAAGATAGGCAAATACCCCATCGGAATAAAGCTCAATTATTTTCTTATACTCTTTTTCGCTCATTGAAATTTAGTTTCCTTTTACTATAATAATCCCTAACGACAAGGATTGGTTACAAAAGTAACGAAAAAAAATGTTTTATGAAATTTTTTCTTAATTTTAAATTACTGAAACTTAGACTTGTAGAATTTTTTCTTTAAAAAAATTTGCTAAAAAGTTTGTTGGTTTCAAGAAATCACCTATTTTTGCAATCGAAATCAAATTTGTAATGATTACAATTTTGAAAAAACAAAACAAAAAACAAGATAGTTAAATTAAGTGTTAAATATAAAAAAATAAGATTATGCACAACGCAAGAAAAATTACAAATGATTATTACTGGGTAGGGGGAAGCGATCGCCGTTTGGCTTTATTTGAAAATGTTATGCCAATTCCAAGAGGGGTTTCTTATAATGCTTACTTGTTAATGGACGAAGATAAGACTGTTCTTTTGGATACTGCTGACGCTTCTATCTCTGGTCAATTTTTTGAAAACGTTAAGCATGTTTTAAACGGAAGAGGTTTGGATTATCTTGTGGTTAATCACATGGAACCTGATCATTGTGCTTTGATTGAGGACTTAGTTTTGCGTTATCCTACAATGCAGTTGATTGGTAATGCGAAAACGCTAACTATGATAAAGCAATTCTTCGATTTTGAGGTAGAAGATAGATTTGTTACAGTGAAAGAGGGTGATGTTTTTGAAACAAAAAATCATAAACTTACCTTTGTAATGGCTCCAATGGTACACTGGCCTGAGGCAATGTTTACATACGATATTACAGATAAGATTTTATTCTCAGCAGATGCCTTCGGAACTTTCGGAGCTTTGAACGGAAACTTATATAATGACGAAGTTAATTTCGACAGAGATTGGATTGATGATGCAAGACGTTACTATACTAATATTGTTGGTAAGTATGGCTCTTCTGTTCAAACGGTTTTGAAAAAGGCTGCTGGAATTGAAATCAATATGATATGTCCTTTGCATGGTCCAATTTGGAGAAGCGATTTGGGATACTTCTTAGATAAATATAATAAGTGGAGTTTATATGAGCCAGAAGATAAAAGCGTGATGATTGTTTATGGTTCAATGTATGGAAACACTGAATCGGTTGCAAATAAGACAGCAAGCCTTTTGGCAGAGGCTGGTGTGAAAGATGTAAGATGCTACGATGTATCGGCAACTCACGTTTCTTACTTGATTTCTGAGGCTTTCCGTTGCAGTCATATAGTTTTAGCTGCTCCAACTTATAATGGAGGAATCTTTACTCCAATGGAAAATTTCTTAATCGACTTAAAGGCTCACGGATTGCAAAAACGTAGTTTCGCAATCATTGAAAACGGTACTTGGGGACCTGTTGCTGGTTGCAAAATGCGTACAATCATTGAGGAAATGAAAGAAATGAATATCTTAGACTCAACCCTTACAATCAAATCTTCTATGAAAGAAAATCAAATTGAGATGTTAGAAAAAATGGTTAAGGAAGTTGTAGCAGATTTAAATAAGTAATAAATTTTAAAAGCAAAGATTATGAATGTTTTAGATAAATTAGAATACGGACTCTTTGTTTTGTCGGCTCGTGAGGGCGAAAAGGATAACGCTTGTATAACAAATGTTGCAATGCAAGTAACAGATAATCCACTAAGACTTGCTTTCACAGTAAATAAAAACAATCTTACACACGATATGATTGCAAATACTGGAAGATTTACCATAAGTATTTTGACAACTGAGGTTCCTATGGATTTGATAAAACATTTCGGTTTTGCAAGTGGTAGAGATGTAGAAAAATTTGAGGGTTATGAGTTTGCAAAACGCAATTCCGATGGAATGTATTACATAACTGAAAAGTACGCAAACGCATTTATTTCAGGAACTGTGTTTTCTAAAATGGATTTAGGCTCACATACCTTATTCTTAGCCGATATAAATGAAACAAAAGACCTTTCGGAAAAGAAATCTCTAACATACGAATATTACCATGAGCATATTAAGCCACAGCCTGAAAGTAAAAAGAAAAAATCTTGGGTGTGTAAGGTATGCGGATATGTTCACGAGGATGAGGTGTTGCCAGAAGATTTTATCTGTCCTTGGTGTCAGCATGGTGTTGTGGATTTTGAACAAATGTAATTAAAAAATAGTTATTAACAAATAAAGAATTGAATTATGGAATTAAAGGGAACAAAAACAGAAAAGAATTTACAAGCAGCTTTTGCAGGAGAATCACAAGCACATACAAAATATTTATACTACGCTTCACAAGCAAAGAAAGATGGTTATGTACAAATGGCAAATCTTTTTGAAGAAACAGCTTTGAATGAAAAGGAACACGCAAAAATTTGGTTCAAACTTTTACACGGAGGCGAAGTTCCTGAAACTATGACTAACCTTAAAGATGCTGCGGCAGGAGAAAATTACGAGTGGACTGACATGTACGCAACTTTTGCTAAGGAAGCTCAAGAAGAAGGCTTTACAAAAATTGCTAAACTTTTTGAAATGGTAGCAAAAATTGAAAAAGAACATGAAGAACGCTATCGTAAATTGTTGAAAAACATAGAAGACGGAGTTGTATTCTCTAAGGAAAACGATACAGTGTGGCAATGTGCAAATTGCGGTCATATAATAATTGGTAAAAAAGCTCCAAAAATTTGCCCAGTGTGCGACCACCCTCAATCATATTTCCAAGTTAGAGCAGAAAACTATTAAAAACACATTGCCCTATGGCTGAGCAGTGGAATATAAACACGGTTAAACAATATCTTATTGAGAAAGATATAAAACCATCTGTTCAAAGGATTGCGATAATGACCTATTTATTGGAACATCGCACGCATCCAACGGTAGATGACATATTTAACGAGTTGCAAGAACAAATACCAACACTTTCAAAGACGACAATCTATAATACTTTAAAGTTATTCGTTGATAAAAAAGCGATTTTAAGTATTACAATCGATGAAAAGATGGTTCATTATGATGGTTACAGACAAAGACATGCACACTTCCTTTGTCTATCTTGCGGAAAACTTGCAGATGTGCCTTTGGATTACGATGTGGAGTTTCCAAAAACAGAAGAAATGAAGGGCTTTACCTTGGAGGAAACACAGGTTTATCACAAGGGTTATTGCAACGAATGTTTAGAGGCTAAGAAATTATGAATTAAACAAAAATAAAGGTTATGAAAAAGTATGAATGTACAGTTTGCGGATTTGTTTACGATGAAGCAATAGGAGATCCAGATAATGGAATCGCCCCAGGAACAAAATGGGAAGACTTACCAGAGGAATATACTTGTCCTTTATGTGGAGTAGGTAAGGAAGATTTCCAGGAAATTAATTAAAAGAAAAAGGCACTCGCGAGTGCCTTTTTTTATTTCTTAAAATTCTACTTCAAAATCAGTGCGATTTACGTCTTGTTTATCAATAACTTTTTGTAATTCTTTTTCTAATTTACGTTTTTCTCTCTCTTTTTTTCTTTCTTTTCTGTTTTCTTTCCAGCGTTTCCAGAAAGGTCCTTTTTTCTCTTTGCTTTTTGAAATTTTTTCTTTGCTTTCTGATTTTTTTTCTTTGCTTTCTGAAATTTTTTCTTTGCTTTCTTTTGGCGTTTCTTCCTCTGTGTAAGTTTGACTTATATTTGCTAAGTCGTAAAGTTCAATAATGTCAATTAAAAGTTGAGGATATTTTGGGTTTGTGGCATATCCTGCTTGTTTTAATCCCTTTGCCCAACCTTTATAGTCGGTAATTTTTAATTTGAAAAGGTCGGCATATCTTTTTTTGCCAACAAGGAAAAGAGAATGGTCGATAAAAGATTGCTCTGCGTTGTCATAAACTCTAAAACACTCGTTTTGCTTGTCGTCATCTTTGTAGATGGTTTTCCCTTTCCAATCATTGTGGCATTTTATTCCGAAATGGTTGTTTGCCTCTGTTGCTAAACGTGAGCGACCACTGCCCGATTCTAAAATTCCTTGTGCAAGCGTAATGCAAGCAGGGATTTTGTATTGTTTTTCTTGCTCAATGGCAATTTTTGCGTATGTATTGATGTAATCTTGTGTTGAATTGCTTTTGTTTTGTCCCAAAACTACAATGGAACTCAACATGAGAAATAAAAATGTTTTAACTTTCATAAAATGTATTGAATTATTGTAAAATTTTCTGCGAAGATACAATAAAGAAACGAAAATTAACCTTTTTTGCCTTAGTATTTTGTATTTTATTAACTTAATATTATTTTTGCAAGTTGTCTTTAAAGAATGAAATTATGAGAAACGAGCTATATTTATACGCAACTTATTATCAGAGTATGGGAATGAATCTCTCTCCTATCGGGAAATCAAATTACAAAAAACCCGTAATTGATAATTGGAAACGTTATATAACTATAAAACAAGATGAAATCCAAAATTTTAATTGGGAAGATAGTGTAGGAATAGGCTTAATTGGTGGATTTAACGAATACAGAGCATTAGATATTGATGAGTTGTATTATTCTTACTATGATAGAAGAGGAAAAATAGACGATTTTGTTGCGAAATGTCTTGCGATTTTGGGCTTGCCTCAAGACTATGCTTGGGTAATTGACAGCGGTAGTGGAAGAGGACTGCATATTATTTTTAGAATGAACGATTTTGAGTACTCCGAAGAGGTGTATTCTTATAGTGCGAAGCGTAGAGATGATAGGGAGTTGTTTAAAAGAATGGAGCTTCGTTGGAAAGCGTTTTTGGTTTTGCCACCTTCTCAACACAAAGAAGGAGGAAAATATCAGTTTCGTAACAATGCAATTCCTGCTTACAAGCCTTACTATGTTAATAACGATCATGTGTATAATCTTTTAAACTATTTCTGTGGTGATTATCACTTTGAAGAGTGCAATTACAATGGAATGGATTTCAATCTTGTAAGAATAACAAAGCAAGTTGCGACTTCCTCTCACGAAAACTGCTACGATGAGGTTGAAGACAACTTAGCATTTATTCAAGACTGCAAGTCGAAAGATGCTTTCAATACAATGGGAACTTTTTACGCCACAGGAAAAATGGTGGAGCTTGATATGAATAAAGCAATCAATTATTTCAATCTTTCAAATAATGATATGGCTCATTTCAATATAGCTTCTCTTATTTCTATTGGTGTAATCTCTGGCTCGGAGGCTGATATGATGTTTCATTTGACCTTCTGCTCAGATTTTCCACAAGATAAATTGGATTTAGTCAAGACAAATTACCAATTAAGAACGGGAAAAGTCTCTGAGCAAACAAAGGAAAATGCTGATACTTACATACTATTTTTTGATACAGAGGCGACAGGTTTGCCTGATGACTACGATGAGCCAACTACAAACACAGCAAATTGGCCTAGATTGGTGCAATTGTCTTGGATTTTAACAAATGAGAAAGGCGAAAAGCTGAAAGAAGAAGATTTTGTTATATATCCTGATGGATTTACTATATCTAAATCGGCAATAAACCTACATGGAATTACGCTTGAAAAGGCTTGCGAAAAGGGACGTCCACTTAAAGATGTTCTTTCTTTGTTTATGAAGGATTTTTATCAAGCAAAATATGTTGTAGGTCATAATGTGGCTTTCGATAAAAAGATAATAGGAGCAGAACTTGTGAGAATGGGACAAGAAGATGTGATGGAAGAAAAACAATCCTTCTGTACAATGCTTCTTGGTACGAATTATTGTCATATTCCTGGCTATTACGGATACAAATATCCTAAATTACAAGAGCTACATAAGAAATTATTTTCAGTAAACTTTGATGATGATCACAATTCCTTAGCAGATGTGAGAGCAACTGTTAAGTGTTTTTGGGAAATGAATAGAATAGGTTTGATTCCTATGGAAGAAAATTCAACACTCTCACAAAACAATCCTTTAACCTTAGATACTAATTTTGATTCTACGCAACTAAATTCTCAAAAGCAAGAAGAAGTTGAACCAACTATTCAAATAGAGGAAGAAAAACCAATAGAAGAGGAAGAAATTATTGAGCAAACTCCAATCGAAGAAAAGCAAATAGAAGAGGAGCCTATAAAAGAGCAAGAGCAGATAGAGCAAATAGAAGAGACTCCTATAGAAATAGAAGAAGAGCCAATAGTTGAAGAAGAAATTCCACAACCTATGCCGATAATGACAGAGAATCAAAAATTTTCTATCAAAGGTATAGATTTTAATATGGTGTTTGTCAAAGGCTCTACTTTCAAAATGGGCGATGGAGTCGAAAAAACAGTTGGCGATTACTACATTTGTGAAACAGCTGTAACGCAAGCCTTGTGGATTGCTGTAATGGAAACAAATCCTTCTTGGTTTGAGGACGATAATTTCCCTGTTGAAAATATTAGTTGGGAAGATGCGAGCGAGTTTGTAAGACGTCTTAGCGAATTGACAGGAAAAACATTCCGCCTTCCAAGTGAAGCAGAATGGGAATTTGCAGCAAAAGGCGGTATTTACTCAAAAGGTTATCAGTATTCTGGAAGTAATGAATTGGAACTTGTAGCATGGTACAAGGATAACTCATCAAGAAAAACTCATGCTGTGAAAACAAAACTTCCAAACGAATTAGGGCTATACGATATGAGCGGAAACGTATATGAATGGTGTGATGACTGGATAGATAATCACTATAAAATTCTTAGAGGTGGTTGTTGGGGAAGTACAGCCAAAGGTTGCTTAATCACAAATCGTTTTGACTCCTCTCCAAGCACAAAAGGAGGAGATGGAGGTGTGAGAATTGCAATGAGCATTTAAGAAAAATGTAATAAAATCAAAAGAAAATTGTCTAAATAATAGATATTAACCATTTAAAACGGAATGTTATGAAAAGATTCTTAAACTTAATTCTTGTAGCATTTGTATTTATATCAACATTACTAATAACAAATGACACCTTTGCAAGAAGATATTCACGTTCTTACACAAAGAATGTAATAAACAAAACAGCCTACATTATAGAACAAGCATACGATATAGCATTTGCTTATGATTATTGGAGCGAACATTATCTTGCAAAAGCGGTTTACTACAATGATTACGCATACGACTTGTATAGAAGAAATTGTCGCAGTGCTGCGGTTCACTATTCATTGAAATCGCGTCAATATGCTTTGAAAGTAATTGACAATTGCAACGATTATTGGGAGTTCTTTTACTTTAACTATTTCGGATGGAGCTTTTCTTTCGGTTATAACCCAAATTTTGCATACGCAAGTGGATATGCTAATGGTTATTACGATGGTTATTTTGCTGCTTATTGCAATCGCCACGCTCATAACCCACATCACGGACACGGACACCAACCTCCACACCACAATAACAACAACGGACACGGTGGAAACAACAATGGACACGGCGGAACAATGAAACCAACTAACGGACACGTAATCGGTAGAGGCGATACAGGAACAACAAATCCTAATATAACAACAGGCGGTGGTGTTATCTCAAAAGGAAGTTATGTAAACATAAATTACGATGAGTATTTCTCAGCTGATGAATTGGAGGACTTAAAAGGATTACCTAATGACGATGCTTTGGAAAACAACTTTAGAAAAGAACGTCCTAATGTTAGTTTTGACAGCAAGGAACTTTCAAAACCAAACAACGAAATGATGCGCCGTACAAAAGAAATTTCGCAAGAATATTCTAAAGGTAATAAAGAAAAAGGGCAAACTACAATAACAAAACAAATAGTGCCTGTTTCAACTCTAAATAAAGAGGTGCAAGCAAAACCAACCAAAGAAATAAAGCCTGCAACAAATGAAATAAAACCAGCAAATAAAGAGGTTAAACCAGCAAACAAAGAGGTTAAACCAGCAAACAAAGAGGTTAAACCAGCAAATAAAGAGGTTAAACCAGCAAACAAAGAGGTGAAACCAGCAAACAAAGAGGTTAAACCAGCAAATAAAGAGGTTAAACCAGCAAATAAAGAGGTTAAACCAGCAAATAAAGAAGTAAAACCTGCAAAGGAAACAAAAACTAACAACAAAACCGTTACAAATTCTAAAAACGCAAAAAATAACAAGGCTACAACTAAGACTTCAAAAAACACAAAGAATAATAAATCTGTTAAATCAACAAGCAAAACTTCAAAATCATCATCTAAATCAACTAAATCAACAAAAAGCACTTCCACAAAAGCAAAATCAGAAAAGAAACTAAACAGATAGTATTATGAAAAGGATTGTAACTGCATTAAGTCTAATATTGGCAATTCAAACCCTTAGTGCACAAACGCTAAAAGCAAGAATAGAAAATGTGATTGTTTATCCTCAAGGAGCTTTAATTGAGAAAACCGCAGAGGTATCACTGAAAAAAGGAGATAACACCTTCTATATAAAAGACAACTCTCCGAGATTATACAACGAAAGCCTACATTTTCAAACCAATAACGACTATCAAATAATCAGTTACAATCCTTTGTTACAATACAACGAAGACTACAAAGAATATGTCAAAACCCTCCCACAACAAAAACAACAATACTACATCAATTTGCAAGACTCCATTAAGGCAAATGAAGAAAAAATAGCAATAATAAAAGAAAACATACAAATAACTCAAAAACAAATCACTGCACTTGATGGTTTTCAGCCAATTTCAAGCCCACAAACAATAGACACAGTGGCTAAAATGAAAACCGCCTTGGAGTATTATCAAACCAAGATGACAGAATTGAAAACCACTTTAAGAAAACAACAAAAACAACTCACCCTTTCACAAAAACAACTACAAGAATTAGAAAAACAAAAACAAGTTTTTCACCAACAATATCCCGAAGAAATACTTTCAAACGTTGAAAAAAACAACACAATCAAAGTAGAAATCTATTCAGAACGAGCAATAGAAAAAGCAGAATTAAAGTATTCTTACCTTGTTACAGCGAGTAATTGGACTCCTACCTACGATTTGAAAATCTCTTCAAACACAAACCAAAATCAAATCTCACTTCAAGCAAATCTTTATCAACTTTCGTGCGAAGATTGGAAAGAGGTAAACCTATCTTTTAGCAATGAAAATATTGGAAATAGTGTTTTATTACCAGAACTTTCGCCATACGTTGCAAATACCATTGCAAACAGAGATGGATTCGTTAAAATGTCGTTAAAAAGCGCAAAGATAGAGGAAGAAGAATCAGAGGAAGAAATTACATTAGGCCTATTAGGAAGAGAATTTCATTTAGATAGAAAAATAAACCTTGCTTCTTCTTCTCAAAAGAAAACAATCAATATCCTAACCCAAGATGTTAAGATAGATTATAAATACATCATACGTCCAAAACTAACAAACAAAGCATACCTTCAAGCACTTATTCCTAATTGGCAAAGCCTTAATCTAATAGATGCACTATGTAATATTTATTATGATAACAAATACACCTCTACAACAAAGATTTCTCCATCTACAACGCAGACAGATACCCTTGTTTTGTCGGCAGGAGTAGATGAAAAGATAGCAGTAGAAAGAAAAGTATATAAAACAAGTCCACAAAAAAACGTTTTCTTAAAGACAATAGAAACAACAGTAGAAATAGAGATTGTAATAAAAAACAATAGTGAGAACACTGTGAAATTAGAGATAGAAGACCAAATACCAATCATACACAACAATCCCGAAATCACCATTACGCCAATAGACATTCAAGGAGCAGAAATCGATGGAGATGGAATACTTTCTTGGAATAAAGAATTAAAAGCCAAAGAAAGCCTAAAACTAAAAGTAAAATACCAAGCAAAATACCCAAAAGACACAAAGCTAAATTTGAATTAAAACAAGCGAAAAAAAAGTCTAAGGAAACGCAAAATAAAGCAAAGAAAAAAATAATTTTTTCTTTGCTTTATTTTATTTTTTCTTAGAAATATTCATATCTTTGCAAGAAATAATTTTTGATATGAAAAGACTATTATTATTTTTCTGTTTTTTGATGAGCGTTTCTTTTTTGATGGCTCAGTCTTTTGTGCAAAATGGTTTGGTTTTTAGCGTTATAGAGGGTAAAAACGAAGTGAGCGTAAGGGGAGATGGTGATAAGTTGCCAAATGTTGTGCTCATACCTTCTACGGTTACGATTGAGGGAAAGGAATTTTTGGTTACAAGAATAGAGGATAAGGGATTTTATATGTGTTCTAATATAAAGGAGTTGGTTTTTTCTGACTGCTTAACTCACATTGGTAAAGAGGCTTTTTATATGTGTGAAGGAATTGTGGATTTGAAACTTCCTCATTCTGTTTTGCACATTGGGGAAGAGGCTTTTGCTATGTGTAAATCTTTAAGCACTATTTCGCTTTCCAATTCTTTGCAAATAATAAATAAAAGAACTTTTTGGAATTGCTCCTCTTTAAGCAAGATAAAAATACCAAGCGGAGTTAAATCAATAGAAAGGGAAGCCTTCTTTTCTTGCTCGGCATTGAGTTCGGTGGAGCTTGTTGAGGGATTAGAATTTGTGGGACGTTTGGCTTTTGGAAGTTGCTCTACTTTGATGAGTCTTGATTTGCCAGAGTCTTTAGCAGAGGTTGATGACCAAGGATTTTGGAATTGTTCATCTTTGTTAAGTGTTAAGTTTGGACAATATGTAGATAGAATAGGGGATAGTGCTTTTGGGCAATGCACCGAGTTGAATAATGTTGTGATTGCCTCAGAGGATGTTATTATGGGTAAGAATGTGTTTGAGTATTGCCCAAGTTTGGTTTCTTACACAAAAGGAAAAAAAGTTATTAAACTAATTTTCACTTTGGAAGAATTGGACGGCTAATTCGTAGCCTTTAAGTCCAAATCCGAAAATCGTACCTTTGCAAACAGGAGAAAGAAAAGATTTGTGTCTAAACTCTTCTCTTGATAATATGTTGCTGATATGAACTTCTACAACAGGGGTTTGTATTGCTGCAATCGCATCTGCTATCGCTATTGAGGTGTGAGTGTAGGCTCCTGCGTTGATTATAATTCCGTCTTTTGAGCAGTCTTTTTGTATTTGTGTTACAATCTCTCCTTCAACGTTAGATTGGAAATAAGAAATCTTTAATTCAGGAAACTTTTTCTTTAAGTCTTCAAGATAATCCTCAAAGCTTGTGCTTCCATATATGCTTACTTCTCTTTGTCCTAAGAGATTAAGATTAGGTCCGTTAATTATACTTATTTCTTTCACGATGTTTAAAATCTCTATTTAATATTATTTTATCCTTACTTATAAGAAAAAGAGTTGGGACAGTCCAAATATAACTCTTTGTTATAGGTTCGCAATCCTCGCAATAAGAGTTTATCCAATTTTCTGGCACTTGGCTTTTGTGTTCTTGCCAAAGTTTTTCTTCAACCTCAGGAGCAACAGCAAGAATTGTTAGTTTGTTTTCTGCAATCAAAGAATTGAGCTTTTTTGACTTTGACATCTTCTTTTTTAACGCCTGACAGTCCTCACATTCTGGACTATAAAACACAACTAATACGTTTGTGCCTTGACTTTCTATTAAAGAATACAAATCTTGCATGCCATTCTCGTTCACAAACGAAAAGTTAATTGCAGTATCTCCTATTTGATTGTCGTTTTCTTTGTCAAAGGATTGAGAAAACAAAGGATTGAACGCTAAACAACAAAAAAAATAAGCAATTATTCTAAGACTAATGTTTCGCATTTTGCAGGTATATGAACGTTATTATAACCTCTTTCTCTTAAAGTGTTGGCAAAGTTTTCTTGTGTTTTGCTTTCTCCGTGTACAAGTATGAGTTTTTTAATTTTCTCTTTGTCTTGACACGATAAGAAACGGATTAACTCTTCGTAATCGGCGTGTGCAGAATAGGAATCAATGCTTCTAACCTCTGCTTTCACGTAATAGCCATGTCCGAAAATGGAAACTTGTTTGTCGCCTCTGAGAATTTTGTTTCCAAGTGTAGTTGGAGCGCAGTAACCAACGCCAAGGATTGTTGTTCGTGGGTTTTCTATGTTGTTTGCAATGTGATGTTTAATTCTTCCTGCTTCCATCATACCGCTTGCAGAGATAATAATGCACGGAGTCTTACTTGTGTTTAGTTTTTTACTCTCTTCCGTTCCGCGAATGTAGTGTAGCTTTTCAAATCCAAACGGATCTGGATCTGTTTTCATAAATTCTTTCATCTCATCGTTGAAACACTCGCTGTGAATACGCATTATATTTGTTGCATTAAGACTTAAAGGACTATCTACATAGACATCTATCATTGGAAGCAAACCTCGTTCCCACAATTTATTAAGAGCAAAAATTATCTCTTGCGCTCTGCCTATCGCAAAGGAAGGAATAAGAAGTTTTCCTTTCTTTTTGCAACATGTATCAATCACTGCTTTTAATAATTCTTCTTCGCTCTTATCTATATTGTTGTGAAGTCTATCTCCGTAGGTAGATTCCATAATTATATAGTCAGCTTGCTCAAAGGTTTGCGGAGCTCTAAGTATTCTTTTTTGATAACGTCCAACATCTCCTGTGAATGCAATCTTTATATCTTTGCCATCTTCCTTTATAGTAATGTTGCAAGTTGCACTTCCAAGGATATGTCCGTTGTCTGTAAACTTTAAAGTGATGTCTTCATCAATAAAAATTCTCTTTCCGTAAGGAACAGAAACAAAATAATTCATTGCCTCTTGTGCATCAGCAGTTGTGTAAATCGGTTCAACGCTTTCAAGATTTTGTCTTGCCCTTTTCTTGTTGAAAGTGCGAGTATCTAATTCTTGAATGCCAGCAGAATCCACAAGCATTATAGCACACAAATCTCTTGTTGCGGGTGTAGAATATATAATGCCTTTAAAACCTAATTTTACAATGTAAGGAATTAGTCCCGAGTGGTCTATGTGAGGGTGAGAAAGGATTAAATAATCTATCTCTTCGGGATTGAAACCTAAATCACGGTTCAAAGCATCAGTTTCCAAACCCTTACCTTGATACATTCCACAATCCAAAAGAATTTTCTTGCCTTTGTTAGTTGTAATCAAATGTTTACTGCCCGTAACTTCCTTTGCAGCACCTAAAAATTGTATTTTCATATCCTTTCTCTTTGTAATTTATGGCAAAGATACAATAAAGAAACAAAAAATAGCTTGGTTTGTTAAAATATTTCAAAGAAATAATTTTGCCACTCTTAGTAAAAAAGTGTAACTTTGCAATAATAATAGTTTAAGACAAGGTCTTTATGAAAAGAATATTTTATTTTTTAACTTTTTCTGCTTTGATTTTTGCTTCTTGTGGTAAAAAGGCAGAACAAAAGCAAGAAAAACAAGAAACAAAACTTAAAAGCGTTGAACTAAAGCTTAACGAAGATGCACCAACCTATATGATAAAATCCTTAACCATAGGAGGATTTTCCATAAATGACACAGTTCACGGAATAAAAGCAAGAGTGCTTGCACCGGTTAAAAAGATTAAAGAAGAAACTCGTTCATTTAAGCCAATAAATTCATGCAGTGAAAAAATGTTTAAGCAATCTGTTGAACAATTAAAGCAGATTGGTAAAAAGAAAGAGCCACATCAATTACTTGTTAGAACGGTTTCTGTGGTTTCTTACAATAATTTGATTAGCGCATTAATGGAAAGAGAAATCATATATGCGGAAACTAATCAAAAGGATAGCGTATTTTTTGGCGTAACCTACAATGTGGAGAAAAACACACCTTTAAAAATAACAGAGGTCTTTAACATTGACGAAAAAAGTTTTGAGAAAATCGCTTCATATTTCACAAATGTGGAATCAACTCTTTGCTACAACGATTTTCTTAGCAGTGAATTTGCAATAAGTAAAGACAGTGTTTTCTTTTATCCAAGAAAACAAACAACACAATACCAAGTTGCAATCCCTCTTCAACCTATTGAACATTATATAATAAATGATAAATAAGAAGAAAAAGAGAGTTATAATAATAATCTCTGTTTTTTTATTATTGATTTCTGGGGTAATAGTCTATAATTACGGCATTAGTTATTACAGAAAGTACTATGCTTGTCCTGGTGTATTGATTGACTCTTACCGTTTCCCTGTTGTGGGAATTGATGTAGCGTCTCATCAGGGTAAAATCAATTGGCAGGAAGTCTATTCTTCAAAAGTGAATTTTGCCTTCATAAAAGCAACCGAGGGTGAAACGTTTGTGGATAAGAATTTCGCAACTAATTTCAAAAAAGCAAAGGAAAACAAAATCATTGTCGGAGCTTATCATTTTTTTCGTTTCAATAAAAATGGTAAAGAGCAGGCATATAACTTTATAAACAACGTTAAATTAGAGGAAAGCGATTTACCACCTGTTTTAGACGTAGAACTCTTTGGCGGAAACAAGTATAATTCTGAGACAAAAAACAAAGTGATTAGCGAAATCTTTAATTGTTTGCGCACCTTGGAGAAACACTACGATAGAAAGCCGATTATCTACACCAATATAGAAACATACGAAAGTTTTATAAAAGGAAATTTTGAGGATTACGACCTTTGGCTTTGTAAACTTTGCAATGAGCCAAAGACAATTAAGTGGAAATTTTGGCAATATTCACATTCGGGTGTTGTCCCTGGAATAAAATCCGAAGTGGATATGAATATTTTTAACGGAAGTTACGAAGAATTTGTTGAATACCTATTTAAAGATAACAAATGAAAAGAATACTAATCTTAGATAAAGCACACCCCGTTTTAGAAGAGAAATTATTGGAAGCAGGCTTTGAAATAGATTTAAACCCTACAATAACAAGAGAAGAACTCTTAGAGGTGATTTCACAATATCAAGCATTGATTGTTAGAAGTAAGCTTTTGATTGATAAAGAGCTAATAGATAGGGCAGAGAATCTAAAAGTTATTGGAAGAATTGGCGCAGGAATGGACGCAATAGACGTGGAATATGCAGAGGAAAAGGGGATTGCTTGTCTTAATTCACCAGAAGGAAATCGCGATGCAGTAGGGGAGCATTGTCTTGGTTTGCTTTTGGCGTTGTTTAACAAGATTTGTATTTCTGATTCGCAAGTAAGAAAAGGACTTTGGTTAAGAGAAGACAACCGAGGTTTAGAGATAAAAGGCAAAACTATTGGAATAATTGGATATGGTAATATGGGAAGAAGTTTTGCTCAAAGATTATCGGGATTTGACTGCAAAGTAATTGCATACGATAAGTATAAAACAAATTATTCTGATGAATATGCAGAGCAATGTTCGTTAGAGGAAATTTTTTCTCAAAGTGATGTGCTTTCCTTTCACACACCTTTGACCGAAGAAACAAAGTATATGTTTAATTCTTCTTTTATTCAACAATTTAAAAAGCCATTTTATCTTTTAAATACTTCGCGTGGAAAGGTTGTAAACACAAAAGATTTGATAGAGGCTTTGAATGAAGGAAAGATTTTAGGAGCGGGATTAGATGTTTTGGAGTTTGAGGCATTTTCTAACGAATTGCAATCTGCTCCTGCTGAATTGCAAGATTTGTTTTCTCGCACTAATGTTGTTTTAACTCCACATGTAGCTGGTTGGAGCGTGGAATCAAATTACAAGCTCTCTTATTTCTTGGCAGAAAAGATAGCCTCTGCACTATAATTCTTGGAGTTTATTGTTTAAGGCTTCAATATCTATTTCAACCTCTGCAAGTTTTGTTTTGCAAAGGGCGATTAACTCTTTTGCTTTCTCAATTTTTTTGCATAAGTCCTCAATATCAACTTCGGAAGATTCCAAAGAATTTACTATTTCTTTTAGTTCTGCGTATGCTTCGTTATAAGTCATTTTCTTATTCTTTATTTATTCTACAATAGATTTAACTTTGCCTTCTGCAAGCTTAGTTATCAAACAATCTCCCTTTTTAATATCTTTTTCACTCTTTAACACCTTTCCGTTAAGGTAGGTTATAGAGTAGCCTTTGTTTAAAATAGATTGAGGATTTAAGACATTGATATATTTTTCCATTAAGTTGAGTTGTTCTCTTTCCTTTTGCAAACGATATTCACTCTTTATTTTTAGCATACTCTCCATTTTCTCTAAATTTTCCGTTGCTTGCAGAAAACGTTTTATGATAAAGTCTGCTACATCTGTTGGAGTAATTCCGTTATGATAAGAAACCATTTCACTAACCGTTAGATTTGTAGAGTGTCCTATGCCTGTGATAACAGGAATTGGGAAAGTTGCAATGGTTTTACAAAGTTCAAAATTATTATAACAAGCCATTCCTATATCTCCTCCGCCTCCTCGTATGATGAGAACGGCATCAAAGAAATCTTTTACCTCTTTTATTTTTTCTAAGTTATTGATTATTGCATTTAT
>CALCUN010000073.1 GCA_937906975.1 uncultured Bacteroidales bacterium | reverse complement strand
ATAAACAACCACAAGGATTGATTGCTGTCGGCATTGATGGTTGTGAATTGCTTTCATTTTAGTATCTTTGCATTAGCATAAACAACAGAATCTGAGTAATAGACTCGGATTCTGTTGTTTATATATGGTATTAGGATTTAATTTTTAGGGGAATTTTCTTTGTTTTTAGGGGTTAAATTCTTTGTTTTATATTCCTATGAAAAAAGTCTAAGAAAAAATTTAAAAAAGCTAAGAAAAAAATCAAAAAAGCTAAGAAAAAATTTAAAATTCCTTAGCTTTTTTTTAGCCATTCAAAAAGAGCGAATTAAAAGAGTTCTAATTGTTGTCCTCTGGCTTGGGCTTTTTCGGGTTTTCCGCAATGATAGATTTCTATATCGCCAAATTGCTTATCGGTTATGGTAATTATTCCTACTTTTCCATATTCTGGCAGAAAGTTTTTTACTCTTCTGATATGCACATTCGCATTTTCCTTGCTTGCGCAATGGCGTATATAGATAGAAAACTGAAACATAGTAAAGCCGTCTTCTATTAGGAGTTTGCGAAACTTTGCATGAGCTTTCTTATCTTTCTTTGTCTCTGTCGGCAAATCGAACAACACCATTACCCACATAATTCTATATTCGCTAAATCGTTCCACTTAATTTCAATTTATGCTTGGATAAATGATTTTGCGTAATTCTCCCGCATAGCATTTTTGAAGTGAAGAAGTTGTTGTAGTTACCGCCACCATTAAAGGACTTCTTTTCCCATTTATATTCACATCTAAAACAGGAATTGACAATAGTTCTGTCTTTAATTCTTTTGTTAATTCTTGTGTGTTGGGATATTTATCATAGAGTTGCATAACAAGTCTATCTACGTATGGGCGATAAGGCTCCATTATGTCATCTGCTAAACAAAAGGCATTGTATTTATTTCTGTGATGTATGCCTAAGGTTGTAAGCAAGCCACTTGACACTAAGGCTCTCGCAACTATGGCTCTAAGGATTGCATATCCATAATTCAAGAGATTGTTTGGACTCTCTCCTTCTCTTTCACGAGTAAAGTTTTCTATCATCGGAAAGGCGTTTTGCCAATAATAGACTGCTGCTCTTGCTTCAAGGTTATCACTATCTCCGCTTTTAACTTCTGTTGCCCACTTTTGCATATTGCGCACCTCTGTTCCTCTCATTTGTTTTAGGACTGCGGCTTGGTTTTGAATCTTTGCTATTATGGTTTGTTGCCATAGTTGTTTTTTTAAGGGTTGTGAGGCTTCTATTTGATAACGCATGCGTTCGGTTTGTGTGGTATTGCCAACCAAAGGCAAGTGCATTCCGATTGGAAGGTGGCTTTCGTTGCAAGTAATGACTGCACAGTTGTTTTCTAACAAGGCTTCCAAAACTCCTTGTGTGATAGTGATACGTTTATTGTCTAAAACCACTATTCCAATGTCTTCAATAGGGATTGTTTTAGTAGCCTCCGATTTAAAATGCTCTGGAAGAGAAGAGTTTGTTTCCACTTCCGGAAGTTTTATCACTAATTGCTGATTTCTTAAAGACAAATAAGCGGGATTAGTAAAACATAATGTGCGTTTAATCATAAGGCTTATTTATTTTTTGTTTAAGAAGATTATCTCTCCATTAACTAAATCAAAATCTTTACCTTTAATTAAATAATTAAGTTTATTAATGCTTTGTCTTATTTTCTCAGGCATTTTATTAAAATCTTTAATATTTTCAGTGAATGGGTCCTTTTCAGCGTTTATAGTTTTTAGTAATTGTATTCTTCCATCGCTTTCAAACCTACTAATTACATACAATCGTTGTTGAAGTTTAGAATTATCCATCTCATATAATTCCTTTGTACTTTTTTCACAAATTAACAACATATCTCCTTTCACTAATGAATACGATAAATTCTTTTCATTGTATCGTTGAGGAATATCTTCTCCTATATATTTTCTATTTTCAGATATATTAAACAAACTCCATACCTTATATTCTTTTTTCTTCTTATCTTCACTTTCATATTTACTCATTGCATACAAATCTCCCACCGTTGCATAGTATTTGTTCTTATAGTCTTTATTAGAAATGTTTGTTTGTTCTTTTATTTCTAATGGGTTTTTAACACTTGGAACTACACATCTAACATGTCTTATTTTATTTACTTTTTCGCCTTGTTTATTAAGCATATAAATTCCCTCTGCAACTGCTGTTTTAAAATCTGTTCCTTCTGGGAATTGGCTTTTCATTACATCTATAAGCTTTTTATTAACAATTACACTTTCTAATTCTTTCCAATCTTTAAATCCAGAATCTTGTACATTTGCTTTGTGTTTTAATTCTCTTCGTACAACATAAATTACTTCATCATTTTTATTTTGTGTTATTGCTCCATAGAACGTTTCTCCGTGTAATTGCCCTCTTATTGAATCTCCTTTTATCCAATATTTCGCTTCTGGAATTGGTCTTCCTTTATATTTCTTAATGTTTCCGTTTTCGTCTTTTTCAAATACAACTTTATTGTCGGCATCTAACAAAGGAACTATCTTACCTCTTATTCTTTTTCTTTTTTTCGCAGGAACTAAGGCTTGATTTTTAGAAACATGATCTACTAAAATATTACTTTCTATAAAGTTTCTTATTTCCGTAGCTTTCTTTGGAAGAATGGATTTCAATATTTTCTGAATTTGTTCTTCATAATAAGCTGCTTGCATTGGATCTTCTTTTTGCAAATAAAAGAGTTTAAGTAATTCTTCTCTTTTGTTAGCATTTGGAATCAATGTAAGCATTGTTGCATCTATTGCATGGTGAGAATGTTTACTTCTATCTTTTTTATCATAAACACTTTCTATGCCCATAATCTTTCTAAATACAGAAGTAACTTCTCCTTTTTGAACATCAACTTTATTAAATAATGTTTTTAAATAATGATAAGCATATTTTGTTATTATTCTTGTATCATTCAATTGGTTATTACGATAAGAAGAAGATACTTCCGTCATTGTAAATGTATCTACTTTATTTTTCCAATAATCATATTCCATTTTCCATAAATGACCTTGTCTAATACAATGGTCTTTTCTATCTTTAGTTTGTGCTTTTTTGGATTCATCTTTCCAAAAATGGATTCTTTCTTCTAAACTTTTTACTTTTTCAATCCAAGGTTGAATACGCAAAATAATATCTTTATAGTTTGACAACTGCGTAGGATATTGATTCTTTTTAACTTCTCTATTAAATTGTGTATAACAAATAGTTTTATTTGAAAGAGAATCATCAAATGACTTACTTCGTGGAATTGTATGTTCTATCTCCACTTTGTTTTCATCAAATAAATCTGATAAAGTTATAAATTCACCTGTATAAATACATCTATATCCTTGCTCAGACCATAGTTGATATTTTATTTTAGTAAAATCAGATTCCTTATACTGCGTTTTTGTCTTTTTAGACTTTTCTTCGGATTTTATATCAACTATATCTTGTTGCTCTGTCCATATTCTAACTTTATCAATAGCAGAATCGTTTACTTTTATATTAAGTTCGTTTAGTTTCTTCTCTATCTCCTTGTTTATATCATTTCTTTTTTCTTGATATTTTTCTATCGCCCAACGCATATTCGCATCATTAAGTTCTCTTGCTGTTTCTACAACTATGCGAGTATGTTCATCTATCTTTCCTTCTTTGAGTAAGGTGTTTATTTGCGAACGTAGTGTATGTAACACTCGCATTGCCATTGGGTTTTTCAAAGCTGGGATAACAGGACTTCCTAATTGTTTTAAGTATATACCTTCTTCAACTTTTTCTTTTTTAGCCATAGGATAAATATCTATCATTGAAGGGTGGTAAATCTTTTTTAAGTCTTTTGGAGTTAAGAATTTGTATTTTGTAGATAAATACTCTGCTAATGATTCTGAAAGTTTTGGAATTATACAATAATCTCTTTTTGTACTTGCAAAGAAGTTTTGATATTGTTTTGTTACTTCGTTTTTTATGTATTCTTGTTCAGGTTTAGTTTTACTTGTCCATTGTTTCTCTGTATATTGAGTTTTCAACACTTTATCTATATCCGAATAATCTTGTTCTTGCAATTTATATTGAGTATTGTGTTCTGCAAATCGGTCTTCGTAGTCTAATGATTTATAATTAGAAATAAGATTGTTTGTTATATTGTATATTTCCTTTATCAAACGATTTTCTCTAATTATGTTATTTAATTCTGCGATTATTACCTCTTTTTCTAATTCCCATTTATCTTTTAATAATTCTGGTAATTTTGCTAATAACACTGAATCTGTATAAGGTATTCCTTGTTTTAAGAATTGATTTATATTCTTAATGGCTTTAAGACTTAAAGAAGAATATCCTTGTTGGATTTTCATCCAAATAGTTTTTAAACCCTTAGTTTGTTTCTCGCTAAATGATAATTCTTTTGATATTTCTTCAATATTTTCTTCTTCATCAAAAGAAAAACAAATGTGCCAAAGGTCTATGTAATTGTATTTTATGTAGTGTTGTTCTCCTGTCTTTTTATGTATTCTGATTTTCTTTGTTTCAAATACCCATTCTTTATAATCTTCGCCTAAAATATTCTTTAATCTTGCTGAAATAGGACATGCAGAAACGCTTGTATTGTCTTTATAATTTATTGTTTTGTTATCTTTTTCACAAACAAGAGTCAATGCTAATTCTTTTTGTAACCATTCTCTTATTTCTTTAAATTGAAAACTTGTTTTAACTTTTAAAAATTTATCTACAAAGAGTTTTTCTTTTAATTCTAATGACAAAATTTGCCATTCTGAATCTGTATCTTCTCTATACTTTATATTATTGATAAAACACCATGCTCTATATTCTTCAAATTCCGGGTGGCTTATAGGGCAACGTGATTTATTTGGCTCTAATGTACAATTTCCTATATTTCCTTTTTGTGAACGCAATGGGCGTTTATAGAATATTGTACCTATTCCTTTCTTTTTGCTAATTATATGATTATAAAATTCTGATGTTATACTTAATCCGTTTTGAAATTCAAAAATTGCCTTTATTTCATCTTTGTATTGTAAGCGTACCGCTTGATACTCGCTTGCTTTTATTCTTATTCCGTCTTTTTCTAATCTTGCAAAAGCACAACCTACCGTTGGTAAATTGTTATTTGTCATGTATTCAACTAATTCGCCTGACTTTTTTTCTTCGGATTTCTTTAATTCTGTAACATCAAATTCTTTGTTTGAATCCTCTTGTGATTGTTCTTTTATTGTTTCGCCCTTGCTACTTTTAAATCCTCTATGTTGTGCAATATGATATAAGGCTCTACCTAATTTATATCTATCTGTTTGATTTGTAAAGTCAAATTGTCTTTGCATTAACTCTGCACGTAATTGATATGGACTTGAATAATCTGCTACTCCATCTCCATTAAAGTCTAATCGTACCCATTGTTCAAATTCTATTGCATGAATTGGATATTGTCTTTTTAAACCTTTTTCTTTATCGTATCTACGCCATTTATCTAAATCTTCTAATGATAAAGGACAATATCCTTCTTTTATCAATAATTCAAGGGTTGCCCATATTCTGTATTTGCGTGCTTGATATAATCTTCTTGCAGAACGTTTTTTAGTTCTTTCTGCTGCATAAGAAAATTCACCTGTTTTACCTATTCCTACACCAGATTTAAATATTATGGAATTAAATAATTCTAACTGCTCAGTTAAATTATCTCCGTTATCTGTATTTCTTAATGATATTCCTATTGAGTTTGTTCCTAAATCAAGACCTAAAATTTTTGCCATAATTATTTGTTTTTTATTTGCTATTCTAAAAATTATTACTACTTTTGCATCAAAGATACTACGTGAAAGACTTTTCACAATAAGGCTATAAGCCGAAGATTCCTAACTCCTGCGTACTTCGTGGGAGTATTTTTTTCTCTGTATGCAACGACAAAGCTACAAAATAATATTTAAATATAGTTATTTTACAATAAAATTTAAAGCGGCACTCTTTCGGGTGTCGCTTTCTGTTTTATGGCTTTTTTTGTTAAGGGGAGTTTTATTTCAACCCAAAGTCTTTTAGGTCTTTTTCTACTGTGTTGATTGTGGTGAGGTGGTATTCTTTTTGCAGAAGTTGTATTAGGCTTGGACTTAAAAAGGCTGGCAATGTAGGTCCGAGTTTTATGTTCTTGATGCCTAAGGATAGTAGTGTGAGTAGTATGAGTACTGCTTTTTGTTCGTACCATGCTATGTTATAGATTATTGGTAGTTGGTTTAGATCTTGTAGGCCTAATTCTTTTCTTAATTCGTCTGCAAAGAGTATTAGCGAGTAGGTGTCGTTGCATTGTCCTGCGTCTATTACTCTTGGGAATTGGGCGTTGGGTTGTAGGTATTGTTTGTTGTAGCGGTATTTTGCACAGCCTGCTGTTAGGATTAGGGTGTCTGATGGTAGGGCTTTGGCAAAGTCCGTGTAGTATTCTCTTGATGGCATTCGTCCATCGCAACCTGCCATAACGACTATTTTTTTAATCACTCCGTTTTGTATGGCTTTTATTATTTGTGGTTTTAGTTTGCTTAGTTGTTGGTGGGCAAAGCCTATGTGTAGTTCGGTGTTGTCTATTGGTTGTGGTGGTTTGCATTGGTGTGCTTTGGCTATTATGGTGCGGAAGTTTTTGGTTTGTGTGTCGTGGTGAAGTGGTATGTGGTGTGTGCCTTCAAGGTAGGTGGAGCCTGTGGTGAAGAGTCGGTCTTTGTAGGTTGCGTTGGCTGGTGGTGGTACTATGCAGTTGCTTGTGAGGAGTATTGGCCCGTTGAATTTTTCAAATTCTTTGGTTTGTTGCCACCATGAGTTGCCATAGTTTCCTTTGAAGTGTGGGTATTTTTTGAAGTATGGGTAGGCGTGGGCTGGTAGCATTTCTCCGTGTGTGTAAATGTCTATATTTTTATCGGCTGTTTGGTCAAGGAGTTCTTTTAGGTCTTGTAGGTCGTGTCCGCTTACGAGTATGCCGGGGCGTTCTCCTATGTTGGATTTTATTGTTGTGTGTTCGGGGTGGCCAAAGGTGATTGTGTTGGCTTTGTCTAAGAGGTGCATTGTTTTTAAGCCGAGTTCGCCTACTCCTAATAGGTAGGAGTGTAGTTTTTCTACGCTTATTTCTTTTTTGTGTATTTGTGATAGGGTGTCTTCTATGGTTTTGTAGATTGTGGCGTCTTCATAGCCAAGGCGTCTTGCGTGTTCGGCGTATGCGGCTGCTCCTTTTATTCCATAGATAATGGCTTGTTTTAGGCTTCTTATGTCTTGGTCGGTTTCGGCTTGTATGGAGGCTTGTCCGAGTATGGGTGGTAGGAAGTTTAGTTTTAGTTCGTGGATTGGGATTGAGTTGTGATGGGCTATGTTTTTGAGTTCGTGTTTTTTGTCTCGGAGTTGATGGACTTTTGTGATGACGGCTTCGCTGTCAAAGTTGGCATTGGTGATTGAGGTGAAGAGTGCATCGGTTATAAGACGGCTTGCTTGGAGGTCGTCTCGGTTGGTTTGACGCAAGTGGTTGTTTATTACTGATAGTTCTATGACTTCAAATATCAGTTCGTCTAATTGGTTGGCAAGGTGTGGGGTTTTTCCGCATACTCCTGCTTTTTTACAGCCTTGATTGTTGGCTGTTTCTTGGCATTGATAACAAAACATAATTCTCTTTTTTTATTGGTTAATAGTTTTGTTATCTTAACATTTTATTTCTTTGGTTTGTTCATTTTTTTCTTTGATTTATTTTATTTTTTCTTTGAAATATTTTTGTAATGTAAAGAAAAAAAGGGAGAATGTTTTTGTTCTCCCTTTTGTATGTGTGTTTTGGTTTTTCTTTATTTTGTTGTTGGAAGGATTTGACGTGCTGCTGTTTTTGGATTGTTGATTGTGTCGCAACCGTTTACGCAACCGCCTGGGCATGACATTACTTCTATGAAGTTTCCTGGGCATTGTCCTGCTTTTGCGTATTGTTTTAATTGACGTATTACTTGTTTGTTCAATCCATCTATTATGACTTCTTTGATTGCGTTTGGATCTGGTGCTGTAAGTTTAACGGATTCTGTTACTCCACTTATCATTGCAAATCCTCTTCCGTGTCCTACGATGTTTGGATCTAATGGCATTGGTTCTAATGCTTCAAGGTCTATGTTTGAGGCTTTGAATAATGCTTCGATTTCTTCGTATGAGATTACGTAATCTACTTCGTCATATAGGCAGCTTTCACTTCTCTTTCCTACGCATGGTGATACCATAACTGTTTTTGCGTCAGGGTATTGTTCTCTCACGTGGCGTGCTGTGTAAACCATTGGTGAAGGTGTTGTAGAAACGTATTGTTGCATTTCTGGCATGTGTTTTCTTACAAGATTCATCCAACTTGGACAGCATGATGTTGTCATGAATGATGCGCCTTCGTGAAGTCTTTCAATAAATTCTTCTCTTTCGTGGTCTGTTGTTATGTTTGCTCCTAAGGCTACTTCTACTACGTCAAAGAATCCTAATTGTTTGATTCCTGCAAGTACTTTTCCGTAGTCTGCTTTGAATTGTCCGCCTAATGATGGTGCAACCATTGCTACTACTTTTTTGCCTTCTTTTATGTCACGGAAGATGTCGATTAGGAATGTTTTTTCAAAGATTGCTCCGAATGGACATGCTACCATACATTTACCACAATAGATACATTTGTCTGGGTCAATGTGTTCTATTCCGTGTTCGTCCTTTGAGATTGCTCCTACTGGACAGCTTTCTTCGCAAGGTACTGGTTGGTAAATGATTGCGTGGAATGGACATGCTTCCATACACATTCCACAGTTTACACATTTGTCTGTGTCTATGTTGGCTTGTTTTTCGCCTACTGTGATTGCTCCTTTTTTACAAGCGTATGTACATGGTCTTGCTACACAGGCTCTACATAGGTTTGTTACTATATAGTTGTTTTTAACGCATGATGAACATGCTTCATCAACAACTGTCATCATCACTGATGTTTTGTCTGTTCTTTCTTGTGCTAGTTTTGCGTAGTGTGAAAGTGGGTCTAATTCGTCTTTTTCATCGTACACGTTAAAGCCTAATACTGCCATTGTTTTGTATTTCAATACGGCTCTTTCTTTGTGTACGCAACATCTTGTGTTTTCTTTGTCTTTTGGACGCATTTCTAATGGTAGTCTGTCTATCTTTTCTACTAATTCATCGTTTAGGATTAGTTTTGATAGACGCATTAGGATTTCGCGTCTTATTTCTACTGCGTTGTTTAATGCCATTACTTTTTCTTTTTTTTAGTGTTTATTCACGTTCCATTCCTAATTGTCTGTAGATTTCATCTAGGAGTTTTTCTTCTGTGCATTCTTGGATTAGCACATCTCCTACTTTTGCGTATGGTGGTTTTGCTACGCCTTCCATGTCATGACAGCCTAAGCATGCTGAGCCTATCATTTCTACTTTGTCTTTAATGTCTTCTGGCAAATTCTTTTTCATTTTTGCCAATTCTTCACCTCCTGTTATGTAACAGTAAGTGCCTACACAAATTCTTACGTTTAACATATTATTTTTCGTTTTTTATTTTTTATTATATAAATTGCATTTTTACGTCTTTCATAAATTTGTTCTCTAATAGCGAGGCTATGTTTTTTACTACGTTTCTTCGTATTTCCAACTCCACTGGTAGGCTTGGGTCTTGGTGTGCTACGTTGATTTTTGTGCCTACTAATAGGTCTATTATGTCGGCATCTAATATCATTCTTAGCATATCCCACGCTGGACCTTGGCCTGAAAGGTCGGTTGTTGGACCTTTGCGAAGGATTTCTACTAATGCTCCTAAGGTTATGATACCTTCGGTCATTAGGTCTATGCCTTCCATTTCGGATTTTGGTGGAAGTCCTGCTACTATGTCGTCTATATTTACGGTTATTTCTTTTTTAAGTTCTCTTGATAGGATTTGTGAGGTGGTTCCTCCACAAACTATTTTTTTCCCTTCGTATGAGGATACGATTTCGGCAAGATATTTGTCTTTTGTTTCGGAAAATGGTGGTCCTGTACAGATTAAGAGTTTTCTTGGCTTTCTTACGTACATTACCACGCATGATGTGTCGTCTTTTGGTCGGAGTATGTCGTTGAGTTCTGCTTGTTTTACGATTTTCATCGAGAGTTCTCTGGCTGAGATGTATGGTTGTTGTTTTAATACATCTTCTATGAAATCATATACTAAGTCGCCCCAACCAAATGGCATATCCATGTTTCCTATTCCTGATTGTGTTACTCCATCGGAATAGAATATTATTCTGTCTTCTTTTTGTAGGGTTATGTTTGAGAGTTTTAGTCGTCTTTCGTCTAAGGAGGCTCCTGTGTCTCCTCGGTGTATGATTGTGTCGCTTCCTTCTATTTTTTGTACTTTGCCGTTTCTGACTAAGATTAGCGAGGGGTTGTCATATTCTACTATGTTTGCTTCTCCGTTTGAATCAACATCTACTATGGTGAAGGTGGAATAGCTTATGTTTCTTACGCTATCAACAGGCAATGTGTTCATTATGGATTGTACGGTACGAATAATGGGTTCGTGTCTTACTCTGAAATTCATTGCCATTGAGGCTGTCATTGTTGAAAGTACGTTGGCTTTTACTCCACTGCCTAATCCATCGGATAGGACCGCTATGTTACGATTTTCTCCTGCACATTTGCGAAGTAAAACAGAGTCTCCACAAACAATGTTTTTGTGTTTGTTGTTTTGATAGCTTCCTACTTCTATGAATAGTTTTTCTTTATTCAACATTTCTTAGAAATTTATAGGTCAAAGGTCAATGGTATGTCTTTTTTTTCTTTGTCTTTGTGTGATTCTACTATGGAATTGAGCATCGCTTCTGTGTATGAGGCGTTCTCTCCTAATAGAAAGGCTATTTTTTGTACGACTTTCATGTTTTCCATAATCACATCTTGTGTTCTCTTTAAGACTATGTCTTTTCTTACCTCTGGTGCGTGAAGGTTTTGAAGGATTCCACACACTAAAGAGAAGTCTTGTACTGAGAAGATTGATAAGCCATAATAGTTGTCGCCATCTCTTATGTCTTGTTCTAAGACGTCTACTCCGGTGCTTAATACTGAGGAGAAGAATTTGTGGAATGGTACGAGTTTTGTAATGTCTGCTCCGTGTAATCCTGGGTTGTCATCGTATAATGCTTTGACTTCTTCGCCAAGCATTGAGGCAAATTTTTCGTTTGAGTCTACTATTTTTAAACTTTCGTTTACTAAGACTATTCCTTGTGGGATTTTCTTTAATAGAATATTGGTTTTGTCTTGTGCTATTTTACGCATGTAGGATACACACATGTCATTTTCTGCTCTTCCATCAATTAGGGCTTTTGCGAATTGACGGCAAGTGTCGTAACCACAGCCTCCGCAGTTTAATTCGTCTGCTTCGCTTTTTTTGTTTACTCTTTTTAGTGCTTCTTGTATTTGTTGTTGTGTGTATTCTTTTTGTTCTACGGCTTTTATGTAGTCGTAATTTTCTGATATGTCTAATTTATTTAATATGTCTTCGTAATTGTGTTCTTCTTTGTTGGTATTTACATTTTTAAGCACTTGTACTCTCTTTGTTGCTGAGGAACATGCCTCATTTGAGCAAGGCCCTTTTATGCAACCGCCTTCACAGGTCATTAGTTCTAAGAATGTTTTGCAACTTGTATCTAATTGTTTGAAGTCGGAAAGGATTTCTTTTATGTTTTGTACGCCTGAGAATGTCATATAGCGTGCATCTACATTTCCTGTATTGTGATTGATTCTTGCCTCTGTGGTTGTGATGCTATCTATCATATTTGTTAGCATTCCTCCATCTATTGGATATAGGTTTCCTTTTGAGGCTTTGAATGGGAAGAAGACGTCTTCCTCTGTTGGTTGCATAAATTCAAAGTAAATGCCCATGTCATCGAACAATTCTTTGATTTCTTGGAATGTTAAAACGAAATCTATCTTTCCTTGAAATTGATCTAATTCTGATTTCTTGGCTGCACAAGGTCCTACAAAGGCTACTTTTACGTTTGGATAGATGCTTTTTAAGAATAACGAGTGTGTAATCATTGGTGAAAACACTGGAACTATGTATGAGGAGTATTCTGGATAGTATTTTTTTATTAGTTGAACTGCGGAAGGACAACATGATGATATATACACTCCATTTGGTTGCTCATCTATCCATGCCTTTGTGGCTTCTGCTACTTTTTCTGCTCCTATTGCTGTTTCTGATACTTGCCAAAAACCTGCTTCTTTGAAAGCTGCTATTACTTTGTGAATGTCTTCTTTGGCGTATTCGCTTAGATAACTTGGTGCTAAGGAAACAATGATTTTTTCTTGTCGCATCAAGGATTGTTTCAACGAGGCTAAGTCATTTCTAACTTTTTTCGTACCATTCGGACATATTAGGGTACAAGTACCACAATAAATACATAAATCAGGAACGATTGAGGCCGAACCTGATTCTAACTTGATTGCTTTAACAGGACATGCTTTTACACATCTGTAACAATCTTGACAATTACTTTTTTCTGTATAAACAGGAGCAGTATTTTGCATAGCAAACTAATTTTAAAGTCCAAACTTATTGTTTAATATCTCTAACAATTTTGTTTTATTCACCATTGTAAACATCTCTCCATCAATTATCACAACTGGTCCTTGGCTACATTGTTGAGAGCATAATTGTCCTTTGAAAGTAATCTTTGCTTTAAGGTCATTAACTTTAAGATATTCTTGAATAAATTCAAGGTTTTTGTTATTTCCTCTTGCAAAACAAGAACTACCTAAACAAATTATTATTTCCTTTTTTTCCATTGTTATATTGTGTTTTTATTATTTTAATCTGAAATTAATTTTTTATATCTCACTCTTTTTGGTGTTGAATCGCCTAAACGTTTTTTCTTGTTTTCTTCATAGTCAGAATATGAACCTTCAAAGAAGTAAACTTGTGAATCACCTTCAAATGCTAAGATATGTGTAGCAATTCTGTCTAAGAACCATCTATCGTGAGAGATTACAACAGCACAACCTGCAAAATTTTCTAATCCTTCTTCCAAAGCACGTAATGTGTTTACGTCTATGTCGTTAGTAGGCTCGTCTAATAAAAGAACATTCGCTTCACTCTTTAAAGTCATTGCTAAATGTAAACGATTTCTTTCTCCTCCTGACAAAACTCCTGTTTTCTTATTTTGATCTGTTCCTGAGAAATTGAATCTTGAAACGTATGCTCTTGAATTAACTAATCTTCCTCCTAATGCTATTTGTTCGTTTCCTTCTGAAATTACTTCCCAAACATTCTTTTCTGGATCAATATCTTGGTGTTGTTGATCTACATAGCCAACCTTTACAGTAGGACCTACGTCAAATGAACCTGTATCAGGAGTTTCCAATCCCATTATCATTCTAAATAGAGTTGTTTTTCCTGCCCCGTTTGGTCCAATCACACCTACGATTCCTGCAGGTGGTAGAGAAAAACTCAAATTCTCAAACAATAATTTATCTCCGTATGCCTTTGAGATAGAATTAACCTCTATAACTTTATCGCCAAGACGAGGACCATTTGGAATAAAGATTTCTAATTTTTCTTCTTTTTCCTTAACATCTTGACTCATCATTTGCTCGTAAGAACTCAATCTGGCTTTACCCTTAGCCTGTCTTGCTTTTGGTGTCATTCTCACCCATTCTAACTCTCTTTGAAGAGTTTTCTTTCTTTTACTTTCTTGTTTTTCTTCCATTTCAAGACGTTTTGTCTTTTGGTCTAACCAAGAAGTATAATTTCCTTGCCATGGAATACCCTCTCCTCTATCAAGTTCTAATATCCAACCTGCAACATTATCTAAGAAATATCTATCGTGAGTAACTGCAATAACTGTTCCTTTATATTGTTGTAAATGTTGTTCTAACCATTCTATACTTTCTGCATCTAAGTGGTTAGTAGGCTCATCTAATAATAATATATCTGGTTCTTGTAGCAATATTCTACACAACGCAACACGTCTTCTTTCTCCTCCTGAAAGATTTTTCACCAAAGCATCATCTGGTGGGCAACGCAACGCATCCATTGCACGTTCAAGTTTATTATCAAGATTCCAAGCATCATGTTGTTCCATTAACTCTGTCAATTCTCCTTGACGTTCAATGAGTGCTGCCATTTCTTCATCGCTCATAGGCTCACAGAACTTCATATTAACTTGTTCATATTCTGCAATCAAATCAGAAACCTCTTTAACGCCTTCAAGAACAATTTCCTTTACTGTTTTTGTATCGTCTAGTTGAGGCTCTTGTTCTAAATAGCCAACAGAATAACCTGGAGAAAAATGCACCTCACCTTGATGAGACTTATCAAGTCCTGCAATAATCTTTAAAAGAGTAGATTTACCAGAACCATTCAAACCGATTATACCAATCTTTGCCCCATAATAGAAGGACAAATATATATCTTTTAAAATTTGTCTGCTTGGTGGTATTAATTTACCAACACCAACCATTGAAAATATAATCTTTTTATCGTCTTGTGCCATAAATATTTAATTCTATTTTATTAACCAATTATTTTTAAATCCTTTAAATTCAACTGCAAAGATGTTTTTCCTTGAAAATCATTCTCATCAATCTGATAACAAATATCAAACATACTGCCTTTGCTAACTTCTTTTTGATGTTCTGCAAGACCAAAACCAATACAATCAAAAGGAAAAGAAGACTTTTCTCTGGAAACAGCAGAAAGCTTTAAATGCTTACTACCAACAGTTCTTGCAAAACCTGTATCCATCAAACGTTTGCTACAAAAAATAGGAATATTATTTTCAGGTCCAAAAGGAGCAAACTGTTTTAAAATTCTAAATAAACGAGGAGTTATATTCCCCAGCTCTATTTCCAAATCAATCTCGATTTCAGGAACCATTTGAGAATCAGAAATAGAATTTTCCACTTGCTTTTCAAATAAAGCTTTAAACTCTTCAAGATTCTTTTCTGGAAGACTTAACCCCGCTGCAAACTTATGACCTCCAAAGTGAGTAAGCAAATGAGAACAAGACTCAATAGCAGCATAAATATCAAAATCCTTTACACTTCTTGCAGAACCAGTAATCAAATCATTACTCTTTGTAAAGACAATAGTAGGCTTGTAATATTGCTCAATAAGACGAGAAGCAACAATACCAATAACCCCCTTATGCCAAGTCTCCCCATAAACAACAGTAGTCTTTTTAGAAGCCAAATCCTTAGAAGCATTCAACATTTCCTTTGCCTGCTCTGTTGCCTGTTTATCTAAATCTTTTCTTTGCTTATTATTTTCATCAATTTCTTTTGCAATAAGCTCTACCTCCTCACGATTTGAAGACTTTAAAAGTTCAACAGCCTTTCTACCACTCTCCATTCTACCAGCAGCATTGATTCTTGGCCCTACCAAAAACACCAAATCAGAAATAATTAACTTTCTACTGAAATAATCCTTTGAATTTGCCTCATGCTTAATATTACTATAAGATAAAATAGCCTCAATACCAACACGAGGACGCTTGTTTATAACCTTCAAACCATAATATGCCAAAACCCTATTTTCACCAGTCAAAGGCACAACATCGGCAGCAATACTTATAGCAACAAGATCTAAATAATTTAATATTTCCTCAAAAGGTCTATTCTTTTCTTTTTGAATAGCTTGTACCAATTTAAAGCCAATACCACAACCACTCAACTCCTTATAAGGATAAGTAGAATCCACTCTCTTTGGATCTAAAACAGCCCACGCCTCAGGCAAAGTATCAGAAGGCAAATGGTGATCACAAACAATGAAATCAACACCCTTTTGCTTAGCATATAAAATTTCTTCATGAGCCTTAATTCCACAATCCAAACAAATAATCAATTTAACATCATTATCCACAGCATAATCTATACCTTTTATAGACACGCCATAACCTTCCGAATAACGATCTGGAATATAGAAATCAATATTAGAAGAAAACTTTTCAAGATAAGAAAAAACCAAAGCCACAGCAGAAGTACCATCAACATCATAATCCCCATACACCAAAATCTTCTCATTACCCTTTATCGCAACCAAAATCCTCTCTACCGCCTTATCCATATCATTCATCAAATAAGGATCATGCAAATGCTCATACTTTGGTCTAAAAAAACGCTCTGCCTCCTCATACGAAGCTATTCCTCTTTGCACTAATAACTCAGCAACTATCTCATAAGTAAACAAATCATCGTTCCCTGCATTATTTTTACCAACGCAAAGTTGCTTAGCCAAACGACTAACTACCTCTCTATCACCCCTTTCCTTAAAAGCCCAACGTTTTTCCATACTATTATTTTAGTCGGTAAAATAACACCGCATTGATTTATAATTATTTATTCCTTCCACTTTACTTCTTAATTTTCTGTGAATATTTCATTCATTATAGTCTATTCCACAAAATTCTCAAAAAAAAGCGAATTCGCGACAAAGATAAGAAAAAACAACGAGGCCACAAACTTTTTTAAACAATATTTCTTCTTAAACAACGATACTACCACTCACAATTCAGACAAAAAAATAATAAGGGCTAAAAAACAAATTGTAAATTAGCAATAAAAACAAAAGAAAAAAAGCATAAATACAAAGGAAAAATAACTCTTTGTTTTATTAAAAAAAATGAAAGAAAAAATTCAAAAAAGCAAAGAAAAAATTAAAAAAAACAAAGACTTTTTTATTACTTCTATAATTCAGAAAAAAATAATAAGTAATAAAAAATAAGTTGTAAATTAGCGACAAAAAACAAATTTAATTAATCATTAAACTTGTTAAAAATTGGGAGTAGTATAATGCTAACACCGGTTTATGTTCGATATAACTTTATTCAATTGATATAATAGTTTCAATAATTTTATAATTATTGTGCAACAAAGCATTACAGACAAGTTCGTAGCAATTTACATCAATCAAGTAGCTTTGTTATCTTCCACCAATTGTCTTTGGATGTCTGACGTAACGTACTTTTATATTCTGGATGTAGTTTAGTTGCTTTGGATAATCCACCTTTCAGCCATTCTTCTTCAATACCTACAGGGTATTTCTTCTTCAACTCGCGATGATATTCGGTCGCATACCATTTGTTGCTAGAAGAAATCAGTTCAATCACTTCTTCTCTTGTTAGAATATAAAACTCCATATTTGACATTTTATCATCAGGCATATAAACGAACACCCATGGTCCTATTATTTTTTCTTCTATTTTTGGGATTGTGCCATCTAATTCAGAAATAAATCCTGTTAATATATTGTGAGTTGTTCCTGTTTTTACTTGAATCATTACACTCTTGCCATTGTTGGCATTCATGCAGATTAGATCTGCATTTTTGTAATTTCGATAGACAGTATTGATGTTGACAACATCCCATCCCATATTTATTAATTTCATTGAGACAAGAGTTTCTCCAATTTCGCCTTTTTGTTTGTTAGTGAGTTCCATATTATTTTACGATTTTATAATTATATTATCTCCAATCATATTCAGCTCCCAAAATCTCAAGTCCTTGATATTTCCAAAGTTCTTGAACGTAATTAGGAGTGAATTTTGCCATCAATATTTTCAGTTGTTTCTCTTCCTCACTATCTCCATATCCATTAAATTGCATTGTACGCTGATTTACTCCAATGAAATCACTTGCATTCAACTGATAAAATACAGTGCCGACACGCGTCATTTTATAATGTTGGCGATAGCAATCAGCCAAACTCCAACTATGGTTGTCTAATATAAAACAATATGCCCCTTTTCCTTCTTCAGAACTCAATGCTCCAACTGCCAGATAGTTTGTTAAGTTCTGATTTTCTTCTATTTTTATAACGTCGCCGGTATAGATATTTTCTCTATTGCAATCTTTGAATTCTGTTTGCACACCTGCAAAAATAACTCTACGAGCATAACCTCGTCCTTCACATTCATCGTTAAACACTTCTTCTACGACGTCTTGATTATGGTCGTCTAAATATTTGTCATCTTGTTCCCACACATAGAAGTCATCCCCAAAGAAAAAGAAATCGCCAAAACAAGCATAAGCAAACTTCTTGTGTTCTGCAACATATCTTACTTTGATACTCGGCAAAAATTTATTTATTCCAGCTCCAATCTCGTATAGATATTGTTCACAAAGTCGTTTTAAGACTGTATCACTGACAACAAGCGGTGCAGCCTCTTTCCCTCTCGGCGTCTTCAAACCAAGTGTGTAATCAATAGCCATGTACGGCAACCACTGACGAGGATACGCAATATTAGGAACCTCCAATGCGTCTTCAAATAATTGAGCCATGTCAGAATCTTTGAATCCAGCAATACCACATCCTACACGTGTAAGCAGAAAACGTTTCATTGGATGTGCTTTTGCATAGGCAATGAATTTCTTTGCGTATGGGCGAATGTCTTCAAGTCCACCATGCATTGTCGGAATAGCATAGCACCTTCCCGTCGGACCATCACCAACACCCCATTCTGCACCAAACATTTCATAAGCAACTCTTGCTGCTCCTCCCATGTGTTTCCCTTCTATATTACTGCCAAACACGAATATCTCACAATTAGAGAGTCGTTCAACTTTATCAGGAGTGAATTGTTTGCGATTAATTTTCATAATATTTATAATAAACGAATTCCCTATAATTCTATTATGAGCTCCTAACTAATTTGCATCCGCCATTTTCACTAATACAAGTTGTTAGTATATACTACTACCCATTTTAAATAGGTTTAATGATTAATTTAATTTGTTTTGTGCTTGCAAATTTACATTTTAAATTCAGTTTAAGAAAATATTTATCATCTTTTTATGAGACTAATCCATATTTCATTGCTAGCAATAGAAGGTCAAGAGAAGAATGGGAACATTGAAAGTTGTAATATTTTATATATTTATCTATTCCTTGTCTTAATTCATCTACTGTATCAAATTATTTAATGTAGATATATTCTTGTTAAAAAACTCTTCCATTTTTTTGTTGTATATTGATTAATTTCCAATCAACAATTAATTGTATAATAGCATATAGATAAATAAATGGTATGTATAAAATGTGCTCCATACTTGATTAAGATATGTGATTTCTATATTGCGAAATAAGTAAGGTTGAAAATATTTTAAGTAGATGTCTAATGATAGGTATTTACAAAATCGTTTCCCGCTCATGCCTGCGAGGGGCTGTGCTTTTTTTCTCACTTTCAATCCAATGTCCTTTAGAAGCTTTGGTTAAAAACAAAACACTATTAAAAAACGAATGTTTTTTAATAGTGTTTCTCTTCCGTATAACTTTTTAAAAAGATATCAGTTATTTATTATTATATATATGTATTCCTTTTTGGAAGATTTTTTGTTCTTTTGAAGAATAATTGCTATTGCTTTTAGGAAGAAAAAAATTCCTTTTTTGTATGTAAATTATTCTTTTTTAGAATAAATAGTTTAATAAACTACATTTCACTACTATTAAGAAATAAAACAAATATAACAAAAAAAACTCCTGAGAAAGAACTTCTCAGGAGTAAAATCCACAATTATGAAAACAAAAAAATGATTCATGCGAAGACACAAATCATCGTAGTCTCGGGCGGACTTGAACCGCCGACCCCTACATTATCAGTGTAGTGCTCTAACCAACTGAGCTACGAGACTATAATTACTTGATAATTATAACATTTAGAAACCTTCTCGGTAGCGGCAGTCTTACCTACCCTATTTCATAATAACCCTCTAGAAAGGAGGTATTCCAGCCACACCTTCCGGTACGGCTACCTTGTTACGACTTAGCCCCAGTTACTAGTTTTGCCCTAGGTCGCTCCTTGCGGTCTCGAACTTCAAGCACCCCCAGCTTCCATGGCTTGACGGGCGGTGTGTACAAGGCCCGGGAACGTATTCACCGCGC
>CALCUN010000072.1 GCA_937906975.1 uncultured Bacteroidales bacterium | reverse complement strand
ATTCAATAGGTTTGGCAGATGTATCAAGGATTAAGAAAATGGAATCAAAGAAAGAAAATATTGAAAGATTGATTCAATTTATTAAATCCAATAGTGCTTTGCCGGAAGAGTTAAATGAAAGTTTTAAAGAATTAAATACTCCCGAAATAACTCAAAAGACAAAACTATCCCAACTTTTGTTAAGACCACAAGTTGAGCTAAAACTATTAAAAGATAAGGTGCCATATCTTGCAAAAGAGATAAACCTTACACCAGAAGAAATAAGACCACAAGTAGAAGAAAGTGTAGAAATACTTGTTAAATACGAAAGTTATATTAAGAAAGAAGAGGAAATAGTAAATAAATTATCCCACTTTGAAAATCTTGTAATAAAAGACGACTTTGATTATCATAGTTTACAATCTCTTTCTTTTGAAGCAAGAGAGAAACTAAGTAAAATAAGACCAAAGACAATAGGACAAGCAGGACGAATAAGTGGAGTTTCCCCTGCTGATATATCTGTTTTAATAGTTTATATCAGTAGATAGCAAATAAATAAAATTCTTTTTACTATAGCATAATTGTTAAAGAAAAAAAGTTTTTTTGTATCTTTGCCGAAGTTTTGTAAAAAAAGAGTTTAACCTAAATAATTATATTATGTCAGTTAATAACAAAGCAAAAGAGTTGAAGTCGAGAATGCAAGTAGTGCTTCAAGGAGGGGGAGAAAAAGCGATAGAGAAGCAAAAAGCGACTGGAAAACTTACAGCAAGAGAAAGAATAGTTCAATTATTAGATGAAGGTTCATTCCAAGAATATGACTTATTCATAAAACACGCAGGACGTGATTTTGGAATGGAGAAAAAAGAACTTCCAGGTGATGGAGTTGTAACAGGAACAGGTACAATAAGTGGCTATCCTGTTTGTATATATGCACAAGATTTTACAGTAGCAGGAGGTTCTCTTGGACTGATGCACGCAAAGAAAATATGTAAAATAATGGATCACGCTATGAAGTTAAGAATCCCTATTGTGGGAATTAACGATTCAGGCGGAGCGAGAATACAAGAAGGAGTTAATGCTTTATCAGGATATGGCGATATTTTCTATCGTAACACAATGGCATCAGGAGTAATTCCTCAAATCTCAGTTATACTTGGTCCTTGTGCAGGAGGAGCAGTTTACTCTCCAGCATTAACAGACTTTGTCTTTGTTGTGGATAAAATATCTAAGATGTTCATTACAGGACCTGAAGTAATCAAGACTGTACTTGGAGAAGAAATCTCTCAAGAAGACTTAGGAGGAGCAAGAGTACATGCTGAAATATCTGGAAATGCACACTTCTTTGCAGAAAGCGAACAAGAATGTTTTGATCAAATAAAACGTTTGTTCACATACATTCCTTGGAATAATACAAAAAAAGCAGAATCATTTGAATCTAAAAAACCAAGAGTTAAAGATTTTCAAGTGAAGAAATTCTTCCCATCGGACCCAGCTCAACCATACGATGTAAGAAACATTATCAAGAGTATTGCTGATGGATCTGAATTTTTGGAAGTACAAGAATTGTTTGCACCAAACATTGTCATAGGATTCGCAAGAATAAATGGAGAAACAGTGGGATTTGTTGCAAACCAACCAATAGCATTAGCAGGGGTGCTTGATTGCAACTCATCAGACAAAGCAGCACGCTTTATTAGATTCTGCGATGCGTTCAATATTCCATTAGTAACCTTAGAAGACTTACCAGGATACTTACCAGGAGTAGATCAAGAACACGCAGGAGTTATTCGTCATGGAGCAAAAATACTATATGCTTATTCAGAAGCAACAGTTCCAAAAATCACAATCATATTAAGAAAAGCATACGGTGGTGGATACATAGCAATGTGTTCTTCTCACTTGAAAGCAGACTTTGTTTTCGCATGGCCAACAGCAGAAATTGCAGTAATGGGACCAGAAGGAGCAGCAAACATTGTGTTTAGAAATGAAATAATAAATTCTGACAATCCAGAACAAACACGTAAAGAAAAGATAGAAGAATACAAACAAAAATTTGCTAATCCATACGTTGCTGCTTCTTACGGATATGTAGATGCTATAATCCAACCAGAAGAAACAAGAGATTATATTGTACACGCATTAGAAATGTGTAAAAACAAAGTACAAGAAAATCCTAAAAAGAAACATGGATTACCACCATTCTAAAAAATATTGAATAACGAAAAAAAAACGAAGAAAATGGCAGACAATAAAGATACAAGAACACATTACAGACAACTTTATGTTAAAGTTGCTCCAGGAGAAATATACGCTTTTATACCTGGAACAATATTAGACGTGTTCGTAAAAGAAGGTCAAGAAGTAAAAAAAGGAGAACCATTATGTTGCCTTCACGCAATGAAAATGGATAACCAAATATGCTCAACAATAGACGGAGTTATAAAGAGCGTTAATATAGAAAAAGGACAAACAGTAAGCAAAAACGATGTCCTAATAGAAGTAGTTAATGAATAAAACACTTAAAATGAGAAAGACAGTATCATTATTAACTTTCCTCGCAGTAGTAATCTTGATGGCTTCTTGCGGAAGCATAAAGACGATGCAGACAAAACATAACGAGGTAAGATACCAAATATCACCAAATCCGATGGAAGTACATGCGGACAGAGTGATAGTAACCATAAATGGAAATATACCAGAGAACTATTTCCAAAAGAAAGCAGTAGTCTATTTGCAACCTGTTTTAACATGGGAAACAGGAGAAGTCATTCTATCGCCAATGAACCTTAAAGGCTCAAAAGTAGAAGGTAATGGCAAAACAATAGAAAAAGGTTCAGGAGGAAGATTCGTATATAAAGATACTGTAGCCTACCGTCAAGGAATGGAAAGTGCCAAATTGTTCCTAAATCCAATAGCATACAAAGCCACAGAAGTGAACGAAGCAAATGCAACTTGGAGCGAAGCAATGGAAAACGCAGGAGCAATAAAATTAGGCAACGTTAAAATCACAGAAGGCATAAACTCTACATCAAACAGAGTAGATATAAGAGGAGATTTAAGCATTGCGCCATCAAATTACAACGTTAGAACAGACGAAATAATGGCAACCGATGTTTACTTCACAGTAAATATGTCAGAAGTGAATTGGAACAACAAGCTTAACAAACAAATGGATGCCAAAAAGAACTACGAAAGTATGAAGAGCTACATAGTAAACAACCAAGTACCTCGACAAATATTCGTTAATGCGTGGGCATCACCAGAAGGAGAAGAAACCTTCAACATAGGCCTTTCCAAAAAAAGAGCGGAGTCAGTAGTAAATCTTGTAGATAAAATGCTGACAGAAGCATTGACCGAAAGAGCAAAAATAGAAAACATAAAAAAAGCAGACATTCAAAAATACGTTGAAGACGCTAAACAAGACGTAGTCATAACATCAAGTGCAAAAGGAGAAGACTGGGAAAACTTCCTACGCTTAGTAGAAGGCTCATCACTAAGAGAAAAGAACACAGTAATCAACGTAGTAAAATCACAACCAGACAGAATAAGAAGAGAACAAGAAATCAGAAACATGTCTGTAATCTTTAACCAAATAGAAAGTGAAATACTACCAACATTACGTAGAGGCGAAATCGCATTCAATTTCTCAGGAGTACAAAAAACAGAACAAGAAGTAGCCAAAATGGCGATAACAAACCCAGACAATCTTACCTTTGACGAATTGATGTACGCAGCATCACTAACACACAACTACGCAAGCAAACTACAAATCTACACAGCAGCAACAGAAAGATTTGCATCAGAATGGGCAGGCTGGAACAACGCAGGAGCAATAGCCCTATATCTAAACCAATTAGAAGATTCAAAAAGATTTTTAGAAACAGCAGACAAACTATCTCCTAATAACGGAATGATATTAGCGAACCTTTCACTAATGGCCTTAGCTTACAAAGACATAGAATTAGCAGATCAATATGTACAAAGAGCAATTGAAGCAGGCAATGACCAAGCTGAAATGAACCAAGCGATAATTCTTATCAAGCAAGCAAGATACGAAGAAGCAGCAGAACAACTTGACGGAAGAAAATGCACATACAACTTAGCATTATTACAACTTCTAACAGGTAACACAGGAAACGCAATTCGTACATTAGATTGTTGCATGGACCAAACCTCAGAAGTACATTATTTAAGAGCAGTTTGCTATGCGAGATTAGACGATGTACCAGGCTTGTTAAAGAATCTAAGAGAAGCTTGCCAACAAGAGCCAGCTTACAAGTATCAAGCAAAACACGACTTAGAGTTTAGACGTTATCAATCATTGATAGAGTTCCAAGACGTAGTAAATAACTAAAAAGGATTCAAGAAATAAAAACTTAAAAAGTCCGAGATAAAAAAACGTCTCGGACTTTTTATTTATAATATTCCTTATAATTCAGATAAAAGAATAATTAAGGTATAAAAACTCTGCCTAAGAGTTTTGCGATGTTGTTTCTTATGTCAAGATAGCTTTTTAATAGATTTAGTAAATCTAATTGGAATTCTCCTTCTTCAAGGGGAATCCTTTTTTTTACGTCTTCTATGTATCCGTTTATTTTATATAATTTGAAATCTAGTAGGGTGTCTCTCACATACTTGTCCATTGTTTCTTTATTTTCGGGACGTGGGACTTTGATTTCGTTTTTTTCTTCCCAATTAGGGCTAATTACGTATGGTGTACTTACCAAATCAATTGCCAACTTTGAAATTTCTGGATTTTGATGTGAGGTAAAAAATCTCAATTCAGGTAAATAATCTGTATTGTATATGCAATCCTTATATATCATAAAGATTTCATTAAACAACTCAAAATTAAAACCTATATTATCATTGAAAATATCACACACAATGTAGTTTGCAACATATAAATCACGCTTTTCCTTTTTTCCTTCGGCGTTAAAAAGTTCTTGTGTAGTGATTTTATCAGCATAATTAAACAAAACAGAAATTATAGCCTTCTCCTTATTATATTCAACATCGTTATCAGTCCTAACAATAGGCGTTGAAGGGATAGGTTCGTTTGCTTGCGGAGTTTCCTCTACGACAACATTTTGTTTAAACGCTTCTTTTGTAGCCTTATTTCTAAGAATCTTTGCAAGCTCTGCACCAAGAATTTCTTCTTTTACCGCTAATAATTTACTGCATTGTTGCAAATACGCATTCCTTTCCAACAAATCGGGAATTAAAGCAATGGTTTCAACAATATCTCTTGTCAAATCAGCTCTTTTTATCGGGTCATTTTGAGCCTCAGCAAGCAAAAGATTAGTTTTATAAATGATAAAATTTTGAGCATTAGTCTTTATGAAATCCTTAAACTCATCTTGCGTATGTTTTCTTGCAAAAGAATCAGGGTCTTCATTATCAGGGAAAAGCAAAGTCTTAACATGCAAACCTTGTTCTAACAAAAGATTTACAGCTTTAAAGGTTGCTTTTATCCCTGCTTTGTCTCCATCATATAGAAGCGTTACATTTTTTGTGTAACGTTTAATTAGTCTTATTTGGTCTTCGGTTAGGGCTGTCCCTGAGGTAGCAACGACATTTGTTACAGCGTTTTGACTCATCATAACAACGTCCATATTTCCCTCAACCAAGAAACACTCATCTTGTTTTACGATTTCGTTCTTTGCAAGATGAAGACCAAAAAGCACCTTACCTTTTGAGTAAATCAAACTCTCAGGAGAATTTACATACTTTGCTTTTACCTTATCTGTCCTTAGAGTTCGTGCAGAAAATCCTAAAACTCTACCACCTAAATTATGTATAGGAAAACACACCCTGCCACGAAATCTATCGTAAAGGCTACCATCGTTAGAGTTTACAAGACTTACACCCGCGTTTACAAGCTCCTCTTTTGTGAAACCTTTGGCTAAGGCTTTTCTTGAAAAGTCATCTCCTGCATCTTTGCAATATCCAATTCCCCAACGTTTGATAGTTTCTTCTGAAAGCTCTCTTTCTTTTAAGTAAGACAAGCCTATGCTTTTTCCTTCAATATCTGAAAAAAGTATCTCTTGAAAATATTTTTGTGCAAAGTCGTTTATCTGATATATTCTGTCTCTTTCGCTTTGTTGAGCTACTTCTTCTTGCGTTAAGACCTCTTCTTCTATTTGTATTCCGTACTTATTTGCCAACCAACGCAAGGCTTCGGGGTAGGTATAGTGCTCATGCTTCATTAAAAACGAAACAGCATCGCCTCCTTCTCCACAACCAAAACACTTAAATATGCCTTTTGCAGGATTAACGTTAAAAGAAGGAGTTTTTTCATTATGAAAAGGACAAAGACCAATGTAATTGACACCTCTTTTACGAAGCTCAACAAAACTACCTACGACCTCTTCTATTTTCGTAGCGTTAATAATTTTATCAATGTCCTCTCTTTTAATCATAATTCTTTTGCAAATATACGTTTTTTATCGATTTTGACGTTATAGACAATTGAATTAAGATAAAAATGCTTACTTATGAGATTGAGAATCATAAACAAATTAAAAAATAACTATTCTTATTTAGCGGTAATAGGCTTTGCAATATTATATATCTTGTTTTTGTCAAACAATCCTACTTCCGACTCCTATTCTTACGCATATTCCTCTTTGCATGGAGAAGAATTGTTGCGTCCACATCATTTATTATATTGCTGGGTGTGCAGATTGATTTACTCTCTCTTTGCCTTTACTCACATAGAGCCGATAACAATTTTTCAAACCTTTAACGCCATTCTTGCAGCAGGCACATTACTTGTTTTAAGACGAATAATCAAGAGAATAAATCGCAGTGAGAAATTTATTTTTTCCGCAATAGTTTTTTGTGGCTCATGCTTTGGATTTATGAGGTTTGCAACCGACAATGAAGCATACATACTTCCGCTTTTCTTCTCTTTACTTTCAATTTATTATTTGCAGACTTTTTTACAAGAAAACAAACTTTCTCGCTTGTTAAAGATGAGTTTATCAATAGTAATAGCCTGCCTATGTCATCAACTCAGCATTTTGGTCTATCTGTCTTTGTTTATAGGCTTGATTCTCAATAAAAGAGGGAAATATGTCTTGTATTTTCTTTTAGTAAGCTTGATAATACCGATTGTTTATTCCATAGCATGTTTTATTGTTACAGACCAATTGTCTTTAAAGGCAGTTTTCTCATTTGTCCTTCACGATTACCTTCAAGGATATGCACAATCGCCAGATTTAAAACAGGTCTTATTGCTTAGTGCTATTAGCTTGATTCGCACGTTCTTACAAGTGCACGGAAATTTCTTAGGAATAATAAATTATTCCTTAGGAATATTTATTTTTTTCTTAGCTTTATTTTTCGTTTTCTTAGCAATTGGAATCTTGCACTTTATAAAGACAAAAAGACACACTCTTTCGCTCTATAATGAAAGGCGATTTGCGATAATTCTTTGGGTAATTCTTGCTTTATCTTTCCTTTTCGCTGCACTTTCAAACGGGAATGCTGAATTTATGATTTTGATTCCTTTTATCCTTGTTATGATTTATGCTACTTATTTCTCAACTCATAAATCAATTCTTTTCACAGGCTTGGCTATGCTTGTGTGGAATTGTTGTTTTGCTTTGTATCCTCAAAGGTTTCTTCAACTCTCTTGCACCGAGCAGGTGGTTGATTTGATGAAAACAAGAAACGATGCAACCTTTGTTTTGATTGATAAACCTATGGCAGAGAATTTGTATTTGTATAAGTATTCTTCGGAAAATTTACCTAAGATTGTCTATGCTCACAAGTACAAAAAAGAAGAAAATCTAAGCCAAACAATAATTACAGATGTCATTGGAGCAGAGACTCCTTTGTCTCGCTCAAGCCTATTAAACACGTGCGAGTTGGAGTTTGAGGATTGTGAAAAGGATAGTTTGTTGTTCAAATTTGAATCTTTGGGAACGAAAAGAGAGTTACACCTATTGCAATTCCGATTAAAATAAACTAACTTTGCACCTTGAAATAAAATCGAAGAAATGGCACGAGAAATTGTAATAGCAACTAATAACAAGCACAAAGTTGAAGAAATACGTAGTCTTGTTGGCGATAGAATAAAAATAATCAGCCTTTCAGAACTTGGTTGCAAGGAAGATATTCCCGAAACAGGTGAAACATTAGAAGAAAATGCACGTCAAAAAGCACGATACATTTGGGAAAAATACGGAAAAGATTGTTTTGCAGACGATACAGGCCTAATGGTTGATGCACTCGATGGAAAACCGGGTGTTTATTCGGCAAGATTTGCAGGAGAGAAGTGTAGCTTTGACGATAACATTGATCTAATGCTTGAAATGATGGAAGGAAAAACCAATCGCAAAGCATATTTTTCCACAGTCATTTGTTTGATAGAACAAGGTGAAGAAAAAATATTTGAAGGTCGTTGCTCTGGAAGTATTCTCACAGAACGCTACGGACGAGGAGGCTTTGGATATGACCCAATATTTATTCCAGATGGACATGGTGAGAGTTTTGCAGAAATGAGTTTAGAGGAAAAGAACAAAATCTCACACAGAGGAAAAGCAACAGACAAACTAATAAAATATCTTCTTAAAAAATAGGACTATGATTGATACACGAGAAATAATAGAGCAAGAAGTAATTTCACTTGCCAAAACCATATCTTTATCAGCTATAACCGCACCAAAAGCTAGAGGGGTTGATAATTTAGAAATCAAAATCGCCCACGGAGAAGATTTGATGCGTCTTTCCGAAGAGCTAAAACGCCTACATCAAAAAACAGGACAAGAATTTCTTTTAAGAGATTCAAATAATGTATTGCAATCTCAAGCTGTTATTCTTGTTGGAAGTAAGACAAAAGTCCTTGGATTGGATTGTGGATATTGCGGATTTCCTTCTTGCAAAGACAAGGAAGAGAATGCTCCGCTTGCACCTTGCTTTTTTAACTCTAATGATTTAGGAATTGCAATAGGAAGTATGTGTTCTAAAATCGCAGACCATAGAATAGATAGCAGAGTTATGTTTTCGGTAGGTTTGGCAGCAAAAGAATTATCTATGTTGCCAGAGAGTTCAACTGTGCTTGCGATAGTGATGAGCGTTTCAAGCAAGAGTGTATTTTTTGATAGAGTAGTAAATAAGTAAAAAATAGAAAATAAATATATATGTTACAAATAGGATTTATAAGAGAAAATAGAGATTTTGTAGTAGAAAGATTAGGCGTAAAGCACTTTGCTGATGCAGAATCAAAGATAGATAATGTAATAGCCTTAGATAACCAAAGAAGAAACACACAAACCGAATTAGATAACCTAAAAGCGGAAGCAAATCGTTTGGCAAAAGAAATAGGAATGCTTTTCAAACAAGGTAAAACTGCCGAGGCTGAAGAGTTGAAAGCTAAAACGGGAGAGTGTAAGGTAAAAGAAAAAGAATTGGGTGAGCAGTTATCAAAAATAGAAAGCGATTTAAGAGATATTTTATTAACTATTCCTAATCTTCCAAGCAAGGATGTGCCTTGTGGAAAGAGTGCTGAGGATAACGAAATCGTGCATCAAGAGGGAGAAATCCCACAATTGTATGCAGGAGCTGTGGAACATTGGACTCTTTGTGCAAAATACGATATAATAGATTTTGAGTTAGGAACAAAAATCACAGGAGCAGGTTTCCCTGTCTATAAATCACAAGGAGCAAAACTACAAAGAGCTCTTATAAACTTCTTTTTAGATGAGGCAAGCAAGTCAGGCTTTACAGAAGTGCAACCTCCTTTGATGGTAAATGAGGCTTCTGCTCTTGCAACAGGTCAATTGCCAGATAAAGAAGGTCAAATGTATTCTATTCCGTTAGATGGATTTTATATGATTCCAACAGCGGAGGTGCCTGTTACTAATATTTTTAGAGATACTATACAAAAACAAAGCAATCTTCCTATTTCATGTTGTGCATACTCTCAATGCTTCCGCAGAGAGGCTGGTTCGTATGGAAAAGATGTAAGAGGACTTAATAGATTGCATCAATTTGATAAGGTAGAGATAGTTTGCATTGACACTCCTGAGCATAGCTATGAACAATTAGAGGTGATGAAAAATCATGTTGCAGGATTGCTTAGAAAATTGGAGCTTCCATTTAGAATTTTACGTCTTTGCGGAGGAGATATGTCGTTTACATCGGCTATAACATACGATTTTGAAGTTTATTCTGCTGCACAAAAACGTTGGTTGGAAGTAAGTAGTGTTTCAAACTTTGAAACTTATCAAGCAAATAGATTAAAACTAAGATATAAAGACGAGAATAATAAAACGCAATTGGCACATACTTTAAACGGAAGTGCGTTAGCGTTGCCTAGAATTGTGGCTGCTTTGTTGGAAAACAATCAAACAGAAAATGGAATACGTATTCCAAAAGCATTACAAGCATATTTTGGTGCTGAAACAATAATCTAAAAATTTACTCTACTATGAACAAGATACAAATGGTGGATTTGAAGAGTCAATATCAAAAGATAAAACCTGAAATTGATTCATCAATACAGGCGGTTATTGACTCAACTTCTTTTATCAAGGGAGGAATTGTGGAAGAGTTTGCAAATAATTTGGCAGACTTTCTTTCAGTTAAGCATGTCATTCCTTGCGGAAACGGAACTGACGCTTTACAAATAGCAATTATGTCTTTGGGTTTGAAACCTTCTGATGAGATTATTTGTCCTTCTTTTACTTTTATAGCATCTGCCGAAGTAATTGGATTATTAGGCTTTCGCCCTGTCTTTGTTGATGTGGATTACGATTCATTTAACGTAACTGCAAAAAATATTGAAAAGGCTATTTCGGTAAAAACAAAGGCTATAATTCCTGTTCACTTATTTGGACAAGCCGCTCCTATGGAAGAGATTCTTTCTATTGCAAAAAAATATGATTTGCATGTGATTGAGGATACTGCTCAGGCAATTGGTGCGGATTATACTTTCTCTAATGGTGAGAAAAAGAAGTTAGGAACTATCGGAACAATAGGTTGTACTTCTTTCTTCCCGTCTAAAAATCTTGGTTGTTTTGGAGATGGTGGTGCTATCATGACTAATGATGATGTTTTGGCTGAAAAAATGAAAATGATAGCTAATCACGGAATGAAAGTGAGGTATCATCATAAAGTTTTGGGAGTAAATTCTCGTTTGGATTCAATTCAAGCAGCGATTTTAAATGTAAAATTAAAGCATCTTGAAGCTTATCAAGATGCTCGTTATAAAGCAGCTCAGATTTATACGCAAGGTTTAAAGGATATAGCGAGTATAGAAACTCCTGTTGAACTTCCTTATAGTACTCATGTGTATCATCAATATACTTTAAAGATTACAGATGGTACAAGAGATGAATTGAAGAATTATTTGGCAGAATGTGGTATTCCAGCTATGGTTTATTATCCAATTGCTTTGCATCAACAAGAGGCTTTCTTACAAATAGCAAGACGAGGTGGTGATTTAGAAGTTTCGGAAAGACTTTCAGAAACGGTACTCTCTCTTCCTATGCACACAGAGCTTGATTTAGAACAACAAAACTACATAATAGAAAAAATAAGGCACTTTTATCAAGTATAAAAGTGCCTTATAAATAAAATATTTCTTTGTGATATTTAATCCATTTTTAGGGTTTTTATTGCAAAGTAAGTCATTAGTCCTATGGCTTGTTGCATACTGTTTTCATCTATGTCAAAATTAGAAGTATGTAGGTTGGTTATTTCACTGTTTGCTTTCTTTGTTCCAAGTCTAAAATAACATGCCGGTACTTTTTGTGCAAAGTATGCAAAGTCTTCGGCTGTCATTCTCATGTCTATGTCTAATACGTTTTCTTCTCCAAGGTATTCTTGTGCAAGTGTGCGAGTTTGTTTTGTGAGTTTTGGGTTGTTATATAAATATGGATAGCCGTGATCAATAAATACGTCTGCTGTTGCTCCGAATGCTTTGGCTGTGTTTTCGCTTATGCGGTGTATTAGTTTGTGTGCTTGTTTTCTCCAATCATCGTCAAAGGTACGAATTATACATTCTAAGTATGCTTTTGATGGGATTATGTTTGTTCGCCCTTCTGCAAGGAATGTGCCTACTGAAAATGTGGTTGGCAAGGTCGGATTGGCGTTTCTACTAACTAAGGTTTGTAAGGCAGATACTATGTGTGAGGCGGCAACTATTGGGTCTATGTTTAGATCTGGTGTTGCTCCATGTCCTCCTTTCCCTCTCACTTCTATGTAAATTTCGTCTGTGGAAGCCATGTATTTTCCTTCTTTTATGCCGATTTTTCCACATTCTATTTCTGGCGTTGTATGTAGTGCAAATATGGCCTCTGGTGTTACGTCTTTGAATATACCATCATTTAACATTGTTATGGCTCCTCCTGGATAGTGCTCTTCTGATGGTTGGAAAATAAACATGACTTGTCCTTCAAATTCTTCTCTTAATTCTGAGAGGATTTTGATTGTTCCTAATAAAATCGCTGTGTGAGCATCGTGTCCACATGCATGCATTACGCCTTCGTTTAAAGAGGAAAATGGAAGATTTGTTGTCTCTTTTATGGGTAAGGCGTCCATGTCTGCTCTTAATGCAATGGTTTTTTTGGAACTTGATTTTCCTTTTATAAATCCATACACTCCATATCCTCCAACGTTAGAGGTGTATTCTACTCCGTCTATTGTCTCAAGGATTGAACAGATGTATTCAGCGGTTGCTTTTTCTTGTTTTGAAAGTTCAGGATGTTGATGTAAATGCCTACGAAAGGCAACAACACTTTCAAAGTGTTGTTCTGCTTTTTCTTTTATTAATTTTGTGATTTTCATAAGAATGATTTCGCAAATTTGAATTGCGAGGAAAATAGTGTCCTCGCAGGGACTCGAACCCTGGACCCATTGATTAAGAGTCAATTGCTCTACCAGCTGAGCTACGAAGACATTGCTAAATCTTTGATTTTGCGAGTGCAAAGATACGTCTTTGTTTAATTTCTACAATATTTTTCTTAGAAAACTTTTACTTGTGTTTTGTAATTGACTGATAGATAGTGATTTTTAATAATATGCGGCATTTTTTTTATTTTTTTCTCTTTTGTATGCAAAAAAAATTATAACTTTGAACGCACTTTTAAAGTGATTTTATAGAAAAAATAAAACTAAATTAAAATAACAAAAATTAATTATTATGACATCTTTATCATTATTATTAGAAGCTGTAGCTAACCCAACAATAGGTTATGGTTTAGCTGGTATCGGAGCAGGTATTGCTGCTGTTGGTGCAGGTATTGGTATTGGAAATATCGGACGTAACGGAATGGACGCTATCGCTCGTCAACCTGAAGCAACAGGAGATATTCGTTCTAATATGATTATTGCAGCTGCGTTAGTTGAAGCTGTTGCTTTGTTTGCTAATGTGGTTTGTTTGTTGGTTATATTAATGAAGTAACAAACAGAAAATTATAACATAGCAACATGACGATTGGTTTTGTTGCTATGTTTTATTGAAGAAAATTTAACATTATAATATATATGGGACTATTAACACCTGATATTGGTCTTTTATTTTGGATGACTCTAACCTTTGGGGTTCTTTTGTTCGTTTTATGGAAATTCGGTTGGCCGATAGTTATTGATATGATGAATAAAAGAGAGGAGCAAATCAAAAAATCATTGGAAGAAGCTGCTACTGCAAGAGAAGAAATGAAACAATTGCAAGTAGGTAATGAGAAATTGTTGATTGAGGCTCAAAAGGAAAGAGATTTGATGCTAAAACAAACTAAGGAGCTTAAAGAAAAGATGATTGAAGAGGCGAAAGATCAAGCTCAAAAAGAGGCTCAAAGAATAGTTGTTGCAGCACGTGAGAATATTGAATACGAAAAGTTGCACGCTATGACTGATTTGAAGAATCAAATAGCTCATCTTTCTATTGAAATAGCAGAAGACCTTTTAGGACATGAACTTTCTGATAAGGAAAAGAGTAATGAAATAATCAGTAAGAGAATGTCAGAAATAAACCTTAAATAATAATGAATAGTTTTAAATTACAAACTCGTTATGCTCAATCTTTGTTTGATCTCGCACAAGAAAATGGTGTGATCGATAAAGTTTATGAGGATATGCTATTAATTAAGAAGGTTTGCGAAGAATCTCCTCAGTTGAAGGCTATTTTAAAAAACCCAGTTATTAAGCCTTCAAAAAAGAAAAATATTATCCATGATATTTTTGCTGATAAGATTGAACAAATATCAGTTCTTTTTATTGAATTGTTGGTTTCAAAAAGAAGAGATGTATTCTTGTTTGAAATAGCAGATAGATATACAGAATTGTATAAAGAGTTTAATCACATAAAGACTGTTAGGTTCACTACGGCTCAAATATTAGATGAGGTAATAGTAAGTGAAATCAGAAGAGAAATTGAAGAGAAATTGTCTTCTAAAATAGATTTGCAATTATTTGTTAATCCTAAATTGTTGGGTGGATTTTCTTTGACAGTTGAAGGAAAACAATATGATGCAAGTTTTAGTAAGCAAATAACAAAATTAAAAAAGGAATTTAACAAGAATATATACGAAAGAATATTCTAAAAAATAACGATAGATATGGCAGAAATAAAACCATCGGAAATAACAGCGATATTACGCCAGCAACTTTCAAATGCTAATTTGGAAGCTACATTGGAAGAGGTTGGTACCGTTTTGACAGTAGGTGATGGAATTGCGAGAGTTTATGGTTTAATGAACGTGCAAGCAGGGGAGTTGGTAGAGTTTGATAATGGTGTTCAAGCAATAGTTCAAAACCTTGAAGAAGATAATGTAGGGGTTGTGATTTTAGGGGAATCAGAATCAATAAATGAAGGTGATACCGTTAAAAGAACAAAAAGAATTGCATCTATAAAGGTAGGGGAAGGTTTATTAGGTAGAGTAATTAATACTATAGGAGAACCTATAGATGGTAAAGGAGCAATTTCGGGAGATTTGTTTGAAATGCCTCTTGAAAGAAAAGCTCCAGGTGTTATTTATAGACAACCAGTTGAAGAACCTTTACAAACAGGTTTGAAAGCGGTTGACTCTATGATTCCTATCGGAAGAGGACAAAGAGAGTTGATTATCGGTGATAGACAAACAGGTAAAACTGCTATCGCGATAGATACTATATTGAATCAAAAAGAGTTTTACGATAAAGGTGAACCAGTTTATTGTATTTATGTTGCTTGTGGACAAAAAGGCTCTACAGTTGCAAACATAGTTAGAACTTTGACAGAAAAAGGTGCAATGGGCTACACTATTGTATTGGCTGCAACAGCATCTGATTCTGCTGCTATGCAGTTCTATGCACCATTTGCGGGTGCTGCAATAGGAGAGTATTTTAGAGATACAGGACGTGCTGCTTTGGTTGTTTATGATGATTTAAGTAAACAAGCTGTTGCTTATCGTGAAGTGTCTCTATTATTGAGACGTCCGCCAGGACGTGAGGCTTATCCAGGAGACGTGTTCTACTTACACTCAAGATTATTGGAAAGAGCAGGTAAGATAATTAATGAAGATAATGTTGCAAAGAATATGAATGACTTACCTGAAAGCATAAAACATCTTGTAAAAGGTGGTGGTTCTTTGACTGCTCTTCCTATTATTGAGACTCAAGCAGGGGACGTTTCGGCTTATATTCCAACTAACGTTATCTCAATTACAGATGGACAGATATTCCTAGAAACAAACTTGTTTAATGCTGGTATTAGACCTGCTATCAACGTTGGTATCTCTGTTTCTCGTGTTGGAGGTAAGGCTCAAATCAAGTCTATGAAGAAAGTATCTGGAACATTAAAGTTAGACCAAGCACAATATCGTGAATTGGAAGCTTTCTCTAAATTTGGTTCTGACCTTGATGCGGCAACTAAGTTCGTATTGGAAAAAGGTAAACGCAATGTTGAAATATTAAAGCAAGCTCAATACTCACCAATGAAAGTTGAACATCAAGTGGCTATTATTGCTTGTGGAACTAATGGTTGGTTGAGAGATGTTCCAACAAATAAGGTTAAAAACTTCGAAGAAGAATTTATATTCCATCTTGAAAATAATGAAAAAGATATGTTGAATGCATTAGCTGCAGGTAAACTAGACGATCAAATTATGAGTAAGTTGGAAAGTATAGCAAAAGACATAAGTAGAAAATATAAAGCATAGTTATTTTTATGGCTAATCTTAAAGAAATTAGAACAAGAATAGCTTCTGTTAGTTCAACTCAACAGATAACGAGTGCTATGAAAATGGTTTCAGCTTCAAAATTGCGTAAATCTCAAAACGCAATTTTGAAGTTAAGACCATACTCTGCAAAGATGACTGAAATAATACAAAATCTTTGTGGTAGTGAAAAGAATGAATTGCCTCTTGCAAGACAATCAAAAGTATTGAATAATGTTCTGATTGTGGTATTAACAAGTAATAAAGGTTTGTGCTCTACATTTAACTCAAACGTTATAAAAGCTACAAATCAAAGAATAGAATACTACAAAACAGCTAATCCAGATACCAAAGTGTATGTTAAGACTTTTGGTAAAAAAGGAACAGACTTTTTTAAAAAACAAAATAATCTTATTGAGTACATAGGAGATAATGACGATATATGGGATAGTTTATCCTTTGATAATGTTTCAAAAGAGAGTGAGGTTATAGTTGAAGAATTTTTAAATAAAAAATATGATAAAGTAGAGATAATCTATAATCAATTTAAGAATGCTTCTACTCAAATACTAACTTATGAAACTTTTCTTCCTATTGTTTTAGAACAAAGCGCTTCTAATATAAACAATGATTATATTTTTGAACCTTCTAAGGTAGAAATAATAAATTCTATAATTCCACAATCATTAAAGACACAACTATTTAAATGTTTCTTAGATTCTTCGGCTTCTGAACATGGAGCGAGAATGACTTCAATGCATAAAGCAACAGATAATGCTACAAATCTATTAAAAGATCTTAAACTTACTTATAATAAAGCACGACAAGCATCTATTACTAATGAGATAATAGAAATATGTAGTGGTGCAGAAGCTTTGAAATAGTAGATTTATGAGATTTAAAGTAGATTTTTTGGTAATAGGTTCAGGAATAGCTGGATTGAGTTATGCGTTAAAAGTCGCAGATTACGGAAAGGTTTGTATTTTAACAAAGTCAGATGCTTCTGAGTGCTCAACAAAATATGCACAAGGAGGCATTGCTGCTGTAATGTACGATAATGATTCTTATGAAAAGCATATTAACGATACATTAATAGCAGGAGCTGGTCTTTGTGATTTAGAAAGTGTAAAAATTACCATAACAGAATCTACTGATAGAATAAAAGAACTAATAGAATGGGGGACTAATTTTGATAAAAAGCAAACAGGAGTTTACGATTTAGCAAAAGAGGGAGGACATTCTGAATATAGAATTTTACATCATCGCGACAATACAGGTTTTGAAATAGAAAGAGCCTTATTGGAGAAAGTTCGCTCTCATCCTAATGTCATTTTAAAAGAAAATCAATATGCAATTGATATTATTACTCAACATCATTTAGGAGAAGAAGTAAATAAAAGATGTGATGACATTAAATGTTTTGGAGCATACGTTTTAGACAAGAAAACAAATACAATAGATACTTACCTTTCTAAAGTAACAATGTTGTGTACAGGCGGGAATGGTAATGTCTATTCTACAACAACATCTCCTTTAGTAGCAACAGGAGATGGGCAAGCAATGGTTCATAGAGCCAAAGGTAAGCTTAGACACATGGAGTTTGTGCAATTCCATCCTACATCTTTGTTTAATCCAAGAGAAAAGCCATCATTCTTAATAACAGAAGCGATGCGAGGAGCAGGAGGTGTGCTAAAAAATATGGCAGGAGAATCTTTTATGGAAAAATACGACAAAAGAGGCTCTTTAGCACCAAGAGATATTGTTGCTCGTGCAGTGAATGCGGAAATGACAAAACGAGGAGATGAGCATGAGTATTTAGATTGCAGAGGGATTAGCAAAGAAGAAATAATGCGACACTTTCCTAACATTTATGCAAAGTGTTTAGAAATAGGAATTAACATTACAAAAGAGATGATACCTATAATTCCTGCTGCGCATTATTGTTGTGGAGGAATAGAAGTAGATCAATATTCTCGCACAAGCATTTCTAACTTATATGCTTCAGGTGAGTGTTCTTGCACAGGCTTGCATGGAGCAAATAGATTAGCCTCAAACTCCTTATTAGAATCCTTAGTCTATTCTCATAGAGCGTTTTTAGACTCAGTAAAACGAATACCGACAACAAGTTTTTGTGATGAAGTTCCAGATTGGAATGCAGAAGGAATGGTATTGAATGAAGAATTAAGTCTTGTAACTCAATCAAGAAAAGAAGTACAACAAATTATGACTAATTATGTAGGAATAGTTAGGAGTGATTTAAGACTAAGGAAAGCATTTAAGAGAATGAAATTAATTTACGAAGAAACAGAAGAATTATATAATAAATCTGTATTAACACCACAATTATGTGAATTAAGAAACTTAATTGCAAATAGTTACTTGATTATAAAAATGGCAGAACAACGAAAAGAAAGCGTTGGTTTGCACTATTCAATAAATTACCCTCCTCAAAAGTAATAAATTGTGAAGAGAATAATTACACTAATCTTTTTTTTATTTATTTGTTTAAAATCAATAGCATTTGATTTTAGCGAAATTTCTCCGACAGGTCAAATATTATATTACAATATAAACGACGATAAAGCGACAGTTTCGGTAACAGCCCCAATGAATAACACCGTTGGAGCCTCATACGTAGGATATGAAAAACCAGTAGGCGAGTTGATAATACCGAATATTGTAACACATAATGGAATCCATTACATTGTAACAGCAATAGCAGATAATGCTTTTACTAATTGTATGGATTTAAAATCGGTAATAGTTTCAGACTCCATATTATTTATAGGAGACGAATCGTTTAAAGGCTGTTCCAATTTAAGAACCATAACAATAAGTTCTAACTTGAAAAAAATAGGAGCATCAGCTTTTTTATCTTGTAGAAAATTACAAAGCATCAATCTGCCTAACACCATAACAGAAATATCAAGACATGCTTTCTCAAATTGTGTCTCATTAGAACAAATACAACTACCAGAAAAATTACAAAAAATTGAACCATACACATTTTATTCTTGTGAGAAACTAAGAAATATAGAAATACCAAATAACGTAGAAAGCATAGGAGAATCGGCCTTTGCTTTTTGTCGTAGTTTATATGAAGTTGTAATACCAAATAATTTAAAAACTATAGAAGATAAAGCCTTCTTTTCTTGTACAAAACTTGAAGGAATAACTTTACCAACTTCACTTGAATTTTTAGGAGCATCATCATACAGTATCTTACCTTCTTCAACGACGATAACCTTGCTACACAGCTCTGCCTCATCCATATAAGCAGTGCTGACTAAAACGGTCAATTCTTCATCAGCAACAAGCTGCTGTAAAATTTCCCACAGTTCCCTACGAGACAAAGGGTCAACGCCAACGGTAGGCTCATCTAAAATTAACAGCTCCGGCGAACGCACAAGGGTACACGCCAAGCCAAGCTTCTGCTTCATGCCACCACTAAGCTTACCAGCCAAACGCTCCGTAAATTTTGCCAAGCCTGTCATTTCCAAAAGTCTGGCAAAACGTTCCTTGCGTTCTTCCAAAGGAACACTGTGTAAATCAGCGTAAAGATTCATATTTTCGCTAACGCTCAAATCCTCATACAAGCCAAACTTTTGAGGCATATAGCTAATCCTATCCTGTACCTTTTGAGGATTGGCAGTTACGTCAATTCCTAAAACATCAAGCGTACCGGAAGAAGGTACAACCAAGCCGCACACCATTCGTAAAAACGTAGTCTTGCCTGCTCCATCAGGACCGATGAGCGCTGTAAGCTTACCGTG
>CALCUN010000071.1 GCA_937906975.1 uncultured Bacteroidales bacterium | reverse complement strand
TTCTTCCAATCTCTTTTCAATTTCATCACGTTCAAATGGACGGAGGTGATGGTGCGAGATTTCTTGAACTATTACAAAAAGAAATAAAAAAGGCGTAAGTCATAGACAAACGCCCTTTTTGTTAATGTAAAGAATAAATTATTTTACGACAAATTTAGAAATCGATTTTTCATTTCCATTAAAAGAAACTACAAAATAAACTCCACTTTTATAATCTTTTACACTTATAGTTTCATTTAATGAAGAAGGAATAAAACTTTCAACCTCTCTTCCATCAACAGAATAAATCTTAACTACTTCCACCATTTCATTAAAGTTTAGAGTTAAGTTATCCATTGCAGGATTTGGATAAAGAGAAATATTGTTTGAAACAACAGCAGATTCAATTCCTACACCACCTTTATCTCCTGCTGCAATAGGAGTATTTGCAGAAGTTTGATAAGCATATTCAAAAACAGTAAATGTATTATTACTATTCACACTCATTTTTATCCAACCATAATGAACAGCACCTGCATTCTTTACTTGAAAACCTACATAAGCGGTTTGTCCCAGCCAATTTGTAAACACTTCTGCATCATAAATTGCAGGAAATACAGGAGCGCCATCACTTATTGCAAACATAGAAGAGCTTCCTATCATTTCCCCTTCTTGCAATGGTTTAATTGTTTGCATTCCATTTATATCTCCCGAATTTACAACCACACCAGCACCCTCAACAAAACAAGCAACATAAGAAGAATAAGGAATATAATTTTGAATATAAAATTCCGCATTCCATTCCCCTACTCCATAAACATAAATAGGATATCCCATTTCGTTTTCAGTTGTTACACTTGCATCAGGATTGATGTCATTAAAGTTAATTTGAGCCAAAGCTACATTTGCCAAAAATAAGGCAACTAATGATAATGCTAATTTTTTCATTTTTCTTGTTTTTTTTAAAATTTGTTAGTTCCCTATATTGACACTAATTTTCTGCTTTATGTTTTTTTTTCTCGCCATTTTTCTCGCCATTGTTTTTTTAATTCAAGAAGTTTACCATATTCGTTGTCATTTTTATTCAACGTATTAATTATATATTCTGCCATTTCATACATTTTAGTGGCATAAAGTTTAGGAATATTGTTTTCGTCTTCACAATAATGAGGTTTACTATTAGAAATACCTGTTTCCATGCAAAAAAAAGCTTTACAAGGGTTTGCTCCTCCTGAAATTTTGACATCGAGAAGATTTTTCAATTTTTGACTTCTGTTTTTAACTTCTAAACTTTCTAACTCTTTTAAATCGGTTTCAAGTTCATTTTTATAACAATAATAAAGCCAAATCTCAAAACAAGGATTACTAATAATCCATTGAGCTCTTGTTTCCTTAGGAACGTTTTTTTTCAATTTATTATAAAATTCATCAACATCACTAACCAAATATACTTTATCATCATCAAGAAGAGTATGTGTACTACCATTAAATTCAAAACGATTATCTTTTTTTATTTTTTCCCATTCTTCTTGCATTTGATCTGGGTCTAATCCTTGTTGATCTTCACTAATAAATTTAACTCTTAATGAATGTGAATTTTTCTCAAGCTCTTTAAGAAAGTTTCTTTCTCTTGTTTCTCCTCCTGAAATTACCAGCATAATACTATAAGAAAGTTCTCCATCTGTTTTTTCATATCCATCTAAACTTTTAACATTACTTTGTGATTCTGAATTTATAGGATTAAATTTAATTTCAGTATTTATTTCTGAATTTAAATCTAATTCTTTTGATTCCTTGCCATAGCTAAGTTTTCTATTGATTATCATAATCGTTTAGTTTTACAAAACGTATCCCTCCATAGCGACCTTCGTTATAGCCTCTCAGTCTTGAAATTGTATGATGTTCTTTAAAATCATTGTGAGTATATAAAATAGAAGCTCCCTCACGTTTATCTACAATCCAAATTTCATCAGAGCGTAAAATACTTTCTTCATCTAAAAGTTGCGTGTCATGAGTAGTAAAAATGAATTGACCATAAGAAGTATCATTGTTAGCAAAATACTCTACAATACCTTTTACCATTGTTGGGCTCAAACATAAATTTATTTCATCAACAACAACTATTTTTCCTTTACAAGCATAATAAAGAGCTGGCAATAAAGTTAAAGCACGTAATGTACCATCAGATTGCATATTAGGTTCAAAATAACCTTTAAAGCCATTCTTACCCATATTATTAAAAATCAATTGATATACTTTTTTAATTCCATTTTCTATATCAATAGACAAAACGGGAGTATTATTTTCATTTAATGATAAAGATTTAATATCATCTAAATCATTAGATATTTTTTTAGCCATATTTAAATGAGTCTGAGCCCAAGTATCAAAATCTGTTTCTTGAATATTTAAACCAGAAACTCCTATATCTAATTTATTGACAAGTTTACTAACAAATGACATGATTTCCTCATTTTTTCTTAACAAGTCAATCAATAATGGAGAAAAAGAATGTATACCTATGATTTCCAAATTTTCTTTAAACCATTTTATTGCAGTTTTACATCTTGGATCAGGAGATAATAGAGGTATTTCATCATAAATAGATAAAAGAGAAGATAAAGGATTTTTAGCTAACATCATTTTAGTTATTTCGTTAGTTTTATCATCAACTTCTTTGCTAAAATTAACTTCTTTTAATTCTCTTTTATATACTAAATTAAGTTCACCTTTCTCTGGAACAGACTCGTAAAGACATTCTTTTTTTATAGATTCTGTAGTTACTTCTATTTCATAAAAGAGGTATTTTCTTTGTTTTTGAGCAAAAAACTCTATTGATAGTGATATAGGTTCTTTTTTTGCATCGTTTTTTAAAAGATAATAGAATTTTTCTATTTCAAGATTTTTTAAAAAATCCTTATTTATAACAAATGCTCGTAAAAACTCTAAAGCTTTAACTAAATTAGATTTTCCTCCCGCATTTGGACCATAAATTGCAGCTTGTTTTAAAAGAGGAACACTATGTTGTTTGTAAATATGATTAGACAACAAAGTTCGTTTCATATTAGGAAACATATCAAACTGCATTTCATCATCAAATGAAAGAAAGTTCTTTAAAATTAAACGAAGTAACATAAATATTTAAATAAGATAGTTAATAATTCTTTGCAAAAATAAATAATAATATTTAATGCGTGAAATTTTCACACAAAAAACATTGTTTTTATATTATTATTTACAACATCTAACATTCATGAAAGTTTTTTTTTACATGCTTGTTGCTATTTTTTAGTTTCTTTTTTTTATTTTTATTATTTATTATATATTATATGTTGATGTTTTGTCAATTTTTGATTGATGTTTTGTCTATACTTAATTGATATTTTGTCTATACTTGATTGATATTTTATCAACTTTTGATTGTTTAAAAGTTAAGTTCTTCCAATCTCTTTTCAATTTCATCACGTTCAAATGGACGGAGGTGATGGTGCAAGATTTCTTGAACTATTACAAAAGGAATTAAATCTTGTTTATTAGATAAATTTTTTATTCAAAAGCACAAAGAAATTTTTAGGTTTTGCAATTCCAACTGCAGCTCTTGCACTTGTTGCAAGAAAAAAGTATGTTGACATCCGTTATGGTGCAAAAAATGCAAAAAACTTTGATACAACAATCAAATATTCCACCATGATAAGTTTAATATTCACACTAATAATATCAGGAATATTTTTAGCTTTTTTAAGATTTCCACCATTTTTATATTTTTGCATTCCATATCCAAGTAATATTGTAGAATACTTTTCTGTATACAAATCGGTCTACATTTACCATTTTTATATATAAAAGAGCCAAATGTAGGACAAAATGTAGGACTTCAAAGTTTGAGGCTTTCAGAGAAAAAAGATATCTTTGCAAAAATAAAGTTATAAAAACACATACGCGTAAAGATGTCGAACAAATTTTTTCTTCTTTTAATGGTGGCAATGTTAGCCACTCTTCCCATTGCAGCACAAAGGCGTGTCATTGATGCCTTAGACCGCCTGCCGGTTTCCACAGCCTCAATCTTTGATGCTGCCGGAAATGTGATAGGGCTGACCGGAAAAGACGGAGGCTTCTCCCAGATTCCCGATGCCGACTACCCCATTACCATTCGTTGCATGGGTTACGAGCCGCTTGTCATTGGTCGCCCGGAAGACAAGTCTTGGGAGATGACACCCGTTTACCATGACATGGGCGAGGTGGTGGTTGTCCCAGTCAAGCGCAACATTCTGAAGCAGACTTTCTATGTGCGGGAATATTTCAGCATGAGTAACGAGAGCGACACCGTAACCTTCTTCATAGAACACATGGCCGACCGTTTTGTTCCCACTTCGAAAGATGCGAAATTTGGGGGAAGTTCAAAGTTACGCATACTCAAAAGCCGCCAGTATGCGCATTTTCAGCTATTCGGCAAAGACAGCATCTCTACCGATCCGGAAACAATGTTCCCTTCCATGGCAACCATCTTTGAACCGATAGACAACGAGATTCCTACCCCTAAATCCTTCAAGGAATCCGGAAACACCACCAAACTTCATGAAGAGCCAGGAAAGTCGGGCATATCGCTCATTGTAAAGCAGAACGACCAGACTTTTTCCATGATCGTGGACGCTTTGGCAGATACTAAAGAACATAAAATATCTCCCTGGCCGTTCAAACTTTTAGGCTTTACTATGGATATCAATCAAGCTTATGTTACCCAAGTTTATCGTGTAAATGACAAGGGAGTCTATCAGCCGAAGGACTTGTTGGAAAGCAGTATAGTCATACAAGCAGACGGTAGGGGGAAATTTCTCCGCAAGGTGTTGAAATCCGACAAGCCCGTTCTCATCCGTTGCTTGGATGAATTGTACGTTGTAGACCGCGAATTTCTTTCCAAGGAGGAGGCCAAGGAAGCTTACAAGAACAAGCCTACAGATGTAAAGTTTGTAATTCCCTCTAATGTCCCTCCATTGAACGAGGCTACCCGGCGACTGGTGGAACGTGCGAAAGCCGAGAGTGGCAAGCAGAAATAAGCAAATAAAAATAAACCAAGGACGCATTAATTTTAAGTGACGGTTAAGCGACTCTCATTCCAAGAAAAGATTATAGAGAAACAATAAATTTATGAAAAAGAATTGGATTTACTTATTCCTGTCAATGGTTATCACAGCGATGCCGTTGACCTCTTGTGACAATGATGACGACAATGTGCCTAAGCCTGAGACAGGCGAGCAAGAAACAGACGCAGAAAAAGACCAAGTAGCCGTAGTGGCATACGATGCTTTGGAATGGCTTCAAGGTAGTCTTGTTGTGGTAGACAAGAACAATGAAGTATTCAGAAGAGTCCGTGGTAAGGTACTTGAAGAATCTCAGCCTACTGTAATTTCAATACCTGTTAAAGACTACACCGCAGCGGAAACGCTCTTCCTCAACTGGGTGGCACCGGGAAAGGAAGCGACCCAGGTCGACGGTGGTTATGACTACAACCTCACCGATGCCGAAGGAAACGGACAGGGCAGCGTATCATTCCGTGCCGAAGAGGGCGAGGCTGGCATGATAGCACGCATGAGTGTGGCAGAAGGTACAGCCTTGAAGCAAATCAGTGAAGTTAAGTTTATTGCCTCTGACTTCTGGCCCGAGAATGATGACATTCCTATGGTAGAAGCTGGCAAGATATACAAAAGATATGATTATGAATTAGTTTGGGAAACGGTTGACGAAGGCGGTTGGAATCTGGAACTTTATTTGAAAAAACCAGAATTAAGCCTTCTGTCTTTCTATTGTATTCAAAGCAATACCGATGGTAAAGAGGGTATTTTGGTGTGGCTCTGTCCTGACTCTAACAGCATGACGCGACATCCGGAACCCTATCGTTATTTCGAGCAAGACGCCCATCTCTATCTTCCTACAGAAGACGAAGCAGAGATGGTGCTCAACTTCCACAACAACAACCGTACGTTCTGGAAAAATATGCAGAACTATATGGATGACCTGGGATATCAATGGAATTGCCGATGGTTTGTAACAGGATGTACAGGCAACGACGAGTTCTTGCTCAACGCTTACAACTCTAAAACCAATAGAATTAAATTTTTGGATTTAGACAGTAAAAAGGGCGAGATTAAGGAAGCAAAGGGAAGTACTCAGCACACATACCGCTACATGCACATCCACATCATTCCGCCCTACAACGAGTAATAATCTGTAGAACCATTATAATATAGTATAGAATGGACATGAAAAAGAATTGGATATTTTTATTCCTGGCAATGGCCATCGTGGCGCCATTGACCTCTTGTAGTAACGACGATGACGAGATCAAGCCCAATGACAAACAGCAGCATGACCCAAAGTCGGATGAGGACCAAATAGCCATTACGTCCTATGACGCACTGGAATGGTTGCAGGGAAGCCTCGTGGTGGTAGATACCGATGGTGAAATCATCCGTAGAGTCTATGGCAAGTCCCTCGACGAGTCTCGGCCCGATGTGATCTCATTGCCTGTTTCCACTTATGACATAGCAGAGAATATCTTCCTCGGCTGGGTGGCACAGGGTAAGGAAAATAATCTTATCAAGGTTGAGGGTGGTTATGATTACAACCTCACCGACGACCAGGATAAGGCTCAGGGTAGCGTATCGTTACGTGCCGTAGAGGACGAGGCTGGTGTGGTGGCCCGCATGACCGTGGCTCCTGGTACCGACCTCAAGCAGATCAGTGAGGTCAACTTTATC
>CALCUN010000070.1 GCA_937906975.1 uncultured Bacteroidales bacterium | reverse complement strand
CTTCTTTTTGCTGTTCTCGTTTGAGAGAATCTGTGTTTTGGATGTGGCATATTAAATTAATTTATTTGTTTCAAAATTTTAAATTCTTCAAAGCGTCCCAACGAGAATCCGTTTCTTTTTCAACCTCTTCCGTTGGGCTTTCTAATATTTCTATTATTTCTTTATTACATTCTTGGTTGTTTCCTTCGGTTTCTCCGTGTACACATCTCATTGGTCTTTCCAAAGTTACATATTCATAAACAAATGGCGACAAATCCAATGAATATTCGTTAAAAGGAATAACGTACAAATCTACATCTTGTTCCTCAAACTCCTCACCAAATTCCACATACAAACGACGCTCAAATTCCATATTCAAATCCATTTCCTCTCCACATCTATCGCAAATCACTTGCAATACACCCTGAATATGAAAATCAAGAATCAGTTGTCTTTCACTCTTATCCAAGTTTACTTTCATAGACAAATCAGCACCCAAAACTTCCTCACAATCAAATTCTTCGAATAAATCTTTATTGATTGTGTATTCAAATTCGTGAATGCCGTTTGATAATCCACTAAACTTTAAAACATATTTCTTACTCATCGTCCTAACCTACTATATGCTTTTAAGAGTTTGCAAAGGTACGATTTTTCTTTAAACTGAACAAGATTTTAATAAAAAAATCCTAAGAAAACTAAAAATAAAGCAAAGAAATATTTTAATATTCCTAAGAAAAAATTAAACATTTCTTTGCTTTAATTTTACTATTCTTCAAAACGAATATTTGTCATCGTTTTTTCACAATAATGACATTGTAGTTTCAAAGGCTCTTTATCCACAACCTTAAAATAAGTGTCAATATCCTCAATATTTGTTATACAATTAGGATTGATACACTTTACAATTTTTTTAATTTCTTGCGGAATATTTAATTGAATCTTTTCTACAACCTCATAATCCTTTATCACAATAAGAGTTGCGTTTGGAGCGACCAAAGATATTTTGTTTACTTCGGTTTCTTCAAAGAATTTATTTTTTACTTTTATGATTCCTTTTTTACCAAACTTCTTACTAGAAAGATTTGTTCCTATTAACACCTCATCATTGTACTGATCTAAATTAAGAATCTTTACTACCTTATATATTTCGTTTGCAGGAATATGGTCAATTACAGTTCCGTTATTAATTGCTGAAACAACAAGTTCTTTTTTTCTTTCGTTTGACATATCTAATCTATTTATTAATTATTATTTTACTCCTAAAATTGCAGCCATCAATGCTTGACGAACATAAACTCCGTTTTGAGCTTGTTGGAAATAATAAGCATAAGGAGTTTTATCCACATCAGTTGCAATTTCATTTACTCTTGGAAGCGGGTGCAACACTTTCATATTAGGTTTACAACCTTTAAGAGTTGCAGCCTCTAAAATATAACAATCTTTCACTCTTTCATATTCCAAAGGATCAGAAAAACGTTCTCTTTGTATTCTTGTCATATAAATAATATCAGAGAAAGGAATCACATCTTCTAAGTTTGTGTATTGATAGTATTTCAATCCCATATTTTCTATGTGCATTCTAACAGAAGAAGGCATTTTTAATTCCTCAGGAGAAACGAAATGGAAAGTTGCATTAAAGTTACACATTGCTTGAACTAAGGAATGCACAGTTCTTCCATACTTTAAATCTCCCACCATCGTGATATTCAAGTTATCTAATCCGCCTTGCGTTTTTTGAATTGAATACAAATCCAACATACATTGCGTAGGGTGTTGATTAGCTCCATCACCTGCATTTATCACAGGCACACTTGCTACCTCAGAAGCGTAACGAGCTGCTCCATCTCTTGGGTGTCGCATAACAATTAAGTCAGAATAACTACTAACCATTTGAATAGTATCATGAAGGCTTTCACCCTTTTGAAGACTTGTCGCAGCTGGATTACTAAAACCAATAACCCTTGCCCCTAACATATTGGCTGCACTCTCAAAACTAAGACGCGTTCTTGTAGAAGGCTCAAAAAATATAGAGGCAACTACTTTATCGCTCAAGATAGGTTGCTTTGGTTGTTTTTCAAACTCAGAAGCCAACTCTAATATTTGCAAATATTCTTCTTTTGTGTAATCTGTGATTGAGATTAAGTTTTTTCCTTTTAAGTTTGCCATAATATCTAATATTTGTTTTTTACAATAAAAAATTCATTTTCACATAAAAAAAACGACTTTCAAAAAAGAAAGTCGTTTTTCAAATATCTCTTAAAATATTCAGTTAAAGAGTTATTACTCTTTCCGCTACACACTCCAACAAACATTGAATATTTCATATTTTTCTTAATTTTATTTGCGCAAAGATAGAACTTTTTTTTTCAACAACAAAATAATCTTTTATATTTTTCCTTTTATTTCTTCTGCTTTTTGTAAATCCAATTTTGCTTTTTCCATTTCTCCTTTTTGTTCATAAGCCTTTGCCCTATTCACATACGCTTGCCAAAACAAACTATCAGCCTTTATTGCAGAAGTAAAACATTCTATTGCTATGTCATAGTCTTGTTTTTCTACAAAGTTGATATAGCCCACATTATGCAAAGCATCAGCATGGTCAGGCTTAATTTCTATCAATTTTTGATAGGTTTCCAAAGCCTGTGCAATAGCATTGTGTTCTTGATAAAACAAAGCCAAAATATACATTGCAGAATAATTATTTGGATTAATGTTTATCGTACTATTTAAGTATTCTATCGCAAGAGCATCTCCCTTAATTGCATATAAAGAACCCAATTCCTCGTATGCTTGTTCATAATCCGACTTCAATTCTATAGCTTTTTGATAATCCTTCACCGCATTTACCGTATCACCTTGCTCCTTTAAAGCCCAACCTCTAAGGAAATAGGCAGTAGGATTTAACTTATCTAAAAGAATTGCTTGTTTTACATTAAACATTGTTTTTTCATAATCCTTTACATAAAGACTCAATTCCGCAGATTTAAGATAAGCCTCAATATGTTTACCATCTACCTCCTTTGCTGTTTGAAGAGCAGAAAAGGCTTCAGCAGTTTGTTTTTGAGCAAAAAGAATATCCGCCTTCAATATATGGTATTCCACATTTTTCTTATCAATCAAAATAGCCTTTTCAATATCCACAAACGCCTCTGTAAGCTCACCCTTTCTATAAAGAGTTTCTGCACGTTTAAAGAAAAGGTCTGCATTCTTAGGCTCTTTTCTTATTTTCGCATTCAAATAAGATATTTTTTCACCCTCCGACATATCTTCAAATTTCACATCATTTTCTTTTCCACCACAAGCAAAAAGCAAGCCAAGGCTAAGAAACAAAAATAGTTTTCTAAAACTTCTCATAATAATTTTTATTTAATACTTTTCTTAATTTTTAAATTATAATATTTACACACTTCTTTTAAAGAACAATTCTCACACAAAGGCTTTCTTGCCTTACAAATATATCTTCCCAACAAAATAAGCCTATGATGAATATCAGCAAAATCACTCTCCCCCTTTAAATTTGCAAGCAATTGCCTTTCTGTCTCCAACACATTCTTAGCCCTTAGAGTCAAACCTATACGAGCAGAAACCCTATGCACGTGAGTATCAACCGGCATTACATCTTGCCTCCACAAAACCGCAGCCATCACCATAGCAGTCTTGCGTCCAACCCCCGCAAGCGTTTGCAACTCATCAGTATTCCTTGGAATCTCTCCACCATAGACCTGATGCAAACGCTCAGCCATTTTCTTCAAATTCTTACTCTTTGCATTAGGATAAGAAATACTCTTTATATAGGAATAAATCTCCTCCTCCGAAGCCTCCGCCATAGAGCGAGCATCAGCAAAACGCTCAAACAAAGCAGGAGTTACCATATTCACACGCTTATCCGTACACTGAGCAGAGAGAATGACAGCAACCAAAAGATGAAACGAAGAATCGTAATTCAATTCCGTATCAGCCTCAGGAAACAATCCTTGAAGCCTTTCCAATACCAAAGAATAACGCTCCTGTTTTCTCATAAAACTAATCTAACTTAAAACTCACCACAACAGGATTATGATCCGAATAATCAAAAACCCCTTGTTGATAAGACTCCACCCCTATTTGCTCACTTACAAGCACATAATCTATCCTAAACTTAGGAGCAAAATAATTGTAAGTACCAGAAAAGCCCTTTCCCTTTTCAACAAAACTATCCTTTAACTCTTTTGTAAGAACTTGATACGTATAAGAATAAGGCGTAGCATTGAAATCCCCCACCAAAACAAAGTTTCCTTCAGTTTGCTCAATGACAGAGGAAAGCTCTCTCACCTCTTTTGCCTGCTCTTTATTTGTTTCCAACAATTTTGCCAACACACTTTTATTCGTTTGCTCCGAAGTGATTTGACCAGTCTTTATGTTATCAACCTCATACTTCTCCTCCTCACTCAACATATAAGAATCAAGATGCAGATTATAAACCCTAAAACTCTTATCTTTGAATTTTATATCAGCATAAGTCTTTGCATAATACTCTTTATCCATAGGAAAAAGAGTTCCCGAACGAAAAATTTCGTGCTTTGAATAAATCACACTACCCCTCAAATAATTAGAATGATTATCAGGAGCAAAAAAATACTTATAACCCAACTGCTTAGTTAGAATGTAATGAAAACAATCCTTCGCCTTTTTAGTAGAGGCATATTCTTGCAGACACACAATATCGGGAGCGTAACTCTCAATTACAGACAAAATAGAATCCTTATTTCTTTGCCTAATTGTTCTGTCCTCCTGCACACCTTCCGAAAAATACTTAACATTATAAGTCATTATCTTCAAAGAAGTCTCACTAAGGCTATCTTCTTCAAAATTTGTTCCAAAAAAACGAGCAGGAAAATCAATACCTATTAAAATAGAAGCTAAAGGCACTAAAATATAACGCCACTTAAAAAGCAACCAAAACAAGCAAAACAAAACGTTTACTATTAAAAGCAAAGGGTAAATATAAGAAAGCAACGAAAGTTCTGCAAAAATTTCAGGGCTAACCCTCACCCCAACATATACCCCAAGCAATAGGAGTACAAAAACAAGATTAACAATATATAAAACTCTTTTTATCATAATCAATTTAAAGATTCAGTAGAAGAAAAATCAAAAAAATCAATTTTCCATTCCTCTTCCAACTTAACTAAGTTCCAACTACAAAATATTTTATTATCAAATTCATCAACACACTCCACTTCCACCTCTGCCAAACTGCCATTTATTTCAATATGTCTTGTCTTAAAGCTCTTATAAACAACCAATTCATTTCCTACCTTTATAAAATAAGCAACCTTTTGCTTTATTCTTGGCGAAAGATAAAGCTTCATAGTCTCAAAATCACGCTTATTCATACTCTTATAAAAGCTCTCCATTGTCTTTTCCACCAAAACACTCTCCTTGTCTGCCTGAGAACAAGCAGAAATTAAAAAAGAAAAAAACAATAAAATCAAAACCCTCTTCATAACAATAAAATCAAACAGCAAAAGTAATAAAAAACTTCTTTTTCTCAGCAATCTTTTCATTCAAAAAAACAAGAAATATTAACAACAATTAATTTTCAAAATTTTTCCTAAGAAAAAAATTAAAAAAGCAAAGAAAAAAATAATTTTTTCTTTGCTTTATTTTTGTAAAGCTAAGAGTTTTTTTTCACTCTCTTAACTACCTGATTTTTAGTTTTAAGAATTTGGCTTATTTGATTTAGATAATTTTTTACATCTTAAGTTTTAAACCTAAATAGAATGTTCTTGGTTGTGTAGGACCATATATGTATCCTGCATCTCTTTCAACTCCTTTATCAAAGTCTTTTTGGAATGAATTGAATATGTTGTTTACGCCTACTTTCATTTGCAAGGTATTGTTTTTTGTTAGTTGGAAGTCATAATTTAGTGCAAAATTCAAGTCAAAAAAGCGTGGTGTTGTTTCCATTCTGTCTTTTTCTATGTAGCCTGCATAGTGTGGCACTTGCATTTCGCCTGTGTATGTTCCTGAAAGATTGATTCCTATTTTTTTTATTGGGTTATAATCCAAACTTATGTAGCCATAGTCATCGGGGCTTCGCATTAGTTTATCTGTTCCCTCTACTGTGGGGTCTTCTGACCAACATTCTGTTTCTTTATAGCGACTTGATTGTAGCGTGTAGGCGGCTGAAAGAACTAATATGTCTTTATATGCCATTTTTGCTGTGAGGCTAACTCCTTTTACTATTGCTCCCGATGCGTTGTAGCGTTCTTGTATTGTGGAGTGTGTGATTGTATCGTGTTTTATTGTTCTTAGTGCAAATACGTCATCTAATACTGTATAGAATCCTTCTAATAGGAAATTTAATTGCATGTTATCGTTTATTTGTAGATAGTAATCTGCTGATAGGCTTGCACTGTGTGAGTATTCTGGACGTAGATTTTCTGCCAATACTGTTCTTAGGCTTTCTCCTCCTACTTGTGTGATGTGTAGGTCTTCGTCATAGACTTGTGGTGCACGGTATCCGCTTGAATAACTTGTTCTTAGTTGTAGGTTTTCTTGTGGCTTGTATAGTAAATTCACTCTTGGTGCTACTACAGCTGAGGATAAGAGGTTGTGTTTGTCTATTCTTGCTCCTAATAATAGGTTTACTTTTCTGCTTTTCCATTCCGATTGTAAATAACCTCCTATTACATTGGCGGTTTGTTGTGTTCGCATATTGTAACCCTCTATTCTATCATCTAAACTATTGCTATTGTATTCTAATCCGTAGGTTATGTCTGCTGAAGCAAAGAAGAGTTTGTCTAATTTGTGTAATGCCATTGCTCCTGCAAGGAATGTTAAGTCTTGTGTGTTGCCATAGGCGTTTGGGTCTTGGTTTGCTCCGTAGTAAGAGTTTCTTTTTATGTATTGTGTGGAGGCATAGGTGTTCAATCTATTCTTTCCATTAAGCGACACAAAATTATAGTTTAAATTCACTGAATGTATTTGATGTTGTGTCATTTCACAAATATCACTTCTGTGTGGTTGCAAATGCAGATTATTTCCTCCTCTTCTGTCTTCATTGGTTGTGTGATATTCTAAGTTGAGTTTGTTTCTGTTGTCTATGTTATAGAATATGTTTGTTCCAAAGGATAGGTTTTCTAACATTCCTAATTCGGTAAATCCATCGCTATCTGCATCAAAGGCTGAGCGTGTGCGATAGGTTTGATAGAAGGATGCTCCTGTTTTTTTGTCTTTACTTAGGATTGCTCCGTTTACGTTTATGTTTTGTGCGTAAGAGGTGCCTCCTATTAGTTGCAAGTCGGTTGAGGCTGTGAAACTTGGTGAGATTGGCTCTTTTGTGATTATGTTTATCGTTCCTGCTATTGCGTTTGCTCCAAATAGTGCTGAGCCTCCGCCTTTTACTACTTCTACTCTTTCAATCATATTTACTGGCATTTGCTCTAAGCCATATACTCCACTGAGTGCACTCATCAATGGACGTGAATCTATTAGTATTTGTGTGTATGGTCCATCTAATCCGTTTATTTTCACTTGTGGAAATCCACAGTTTTGACAATTATACTCTACTCTGACTCCACTTTGAAAAGGAAGGGCTTGCACAAGGTCTTGTGCGTTGGTTTTTTCAAATTGTTTATTTGAGAGAACTGTTACTATTGTTGGGGCTTCTTTGCGTGAGGTTTCGTTTCTGTTTGCAGAGACTACTACTTCGTCTATTGTAACGGCATGAGGCTCTAATAAAATGTGTGCATGTGGGGTTTCTTCGTTTTTAACTTCTATTTCTGTTTCCAAAGTCTTGTATCCTAAACAACTAATCACTAAGGTGTATTTGCCTTGTTTTAGTTCTCTTAGAAGAAAACTCCCTGTTTCGTCTGTTGTTGTGCCTTTGGTTGTGTTTTTTATCATAACAGTTGCATAAAGCACTGCTTCTTTTGTTTCTTTATTGAAAACGTGTCCCTCTATTGAGAATCCTTCGTTTTGTTTGTGTGTGTTTTGTGCAAAGGCTTGCACTGTCATTGAAAGAATCAATAGAAGGTGTAAAATAAATTTTGTGTTTCTCATTTTATAGTTTAATTTTATTTTTTGTGCAAAATTACTTACCTTTTTTTATCTGCACAATACTCAAATATAGTGATTTTTTATTTTTTTAGAACTTTATCTACTCTTTATGTGTTATTGATTCAAACTTTAAAAACTTAGTATTATGAAAAAATTATGTTTAATTATTATGGTTATGTTTTTCAATGTCAATCTAATAGCACAAACTGATTTGATAAAAAGTGTTATTGATGGTAGTTTTTTTGAGTTTCCTCAAATAAGGGAAAGTGTTTGTGATATGCGTATGTTTTTCCCTACAAAGGGTGTTAAACCTGCGGAATATAATCGCTATGAGTTTAAGACAAAGAGCGATGATGCTATTGCTAATATTATGTTTGAAACTTTAAATGGAGAACTCATTAGTTTTGAAGAAAGTCTTGAATTGGCAAAGGCTGATGGTATTATTGTTTTACATAAAGGAAAAATTGTGTTTGAAAGGTATTATGGTTTTTTAGAGCCTGATGGTACTCACGCTGTTATGTCGGTGAGCAAAACTCTAACAGGTACGCTTGGGGCTGTGCTTGTTGCGGAAGGGGTGCTTGATGAGGGGAAAACTGCTTCGTATTATGTGCCTGAATTGCAAGGCTCTGCTTTTGGAAATGCTACAATTAGAGAGTTGCTTGATATGACTACTGCTTTGGATTATGATGAAAATTATAACAATCCTTCTTCTCGTATTTGGGAGTTTTCACAAGCGGGAACGCCTTACCCTAAGCCTGAAAATTATAAGGGTGCTAAAAGTTATAGGGAGTTTTTGCAGAGTGTTAAACAAAAGGGTGTGCATGGCAAAAAGTTTGCTTACAAAACTATAAACACCGATGCGTTGGCGTGGGTTATTACAAGGGTTTGCGATAAATCGTTGGCGGATTTGATTTCGGAACGTTTTTTCAAACCAATGGGTGCTCACGTTGAGGGATACTATCAATTAGATGCTACAGGTACGGAGTTTGCTGGGGGTGGTTTTAATGGTGCGTTGAGAGATTTAGCGGCGTTTGGAGAAATGATAAGAAATGATGGTTTTTTCAATGGAAAACAAATTTTGCCTAAAGGTTTAATGAATGACCTTTTAGAAAAATCTAATGCAGATAAGTTTGATAAGGAGAGTTATCCGATATTGAAAGGTTGGGCTTATAGAAATATGTGGTGGATTACTAAAAACTCAGACAATGCCTTTTGTGCAAGAGGTGTTCATGGGCAAGTAATTTACATAAATCCAAAGGCTGAAATGGTTTTGGTTAGATTGGCCTCTCACCCTGAGGCTTCAAATAGTGTAAATGATCCTTTTTCTCTGCCTGCTTATCAAGCGGTGGCTGATTACTTGAAAACAAAATAATTTTTAAAAAATAAAGAGTGGATTACCACTCTTTATTTCTTTCTTGTTCCATTGTTCCTGATTCTATTTCTTGCACATAATTGCTGCAATCCATATCTATACTCATTGTTGGCGGACGATCGAAATCGCCTTTATAGAAATTAAGTTTGGAGTCTTGTTCGCATCGTTTCATAAATAAGGCATAGACTGGAAGTGCCATTGATGCTCCTTGTCCTAAGGAGGTTGAGCGGAAGTGAATACTTCTTAATTCTCCTCCTACCCAAACGGCTGTTGCTAATTTCGGATTTATGCCTATGAACCAACCGTCTGAATTGTTGTCTGTCGTTCCTGTTTTTCCTGCTATCGTGCTTGTGAGTCCGTATCTGTATCTTAGTCGTCCTCCTGTACCACCATCTACAACGCCTTTCATAAGTTCCAATACTAAATACGAGGTTTCTTCATCTATTGCTGAGTTGCTTTTTGAGTTAAACACCTCTAAAACCATTCCTTTGTTATCACATATTTTTGTTATAAAGATTGGCTCTTTGTGTATTCCCTTATTTGCAAAGGTGGACATTGCTGCCGCCATTTCTATCACGGAAAGGTCTGGCGTTCCCAAACAAATAGAAGGATAAGCCTCCATTGGAGTTGTGATTCCCATTTGCTTTACTAAATCAACTACGGCTTGTGGTGTTGTGTAGTCTTTGATTAGGGCTGCCGAAATGTAGTTTATTGAGTTGGCTAAGGCCCATTTTAATGTTACATTCTCGCCTTCTCTGCAATCTTCGTTCGAGTTTTTAGGAGTCCAATTGTCATATTCTTCAAAGGTTACTGGAGAATTTTCCATTTCATAGCAAGGTGATAGTTCGCTATCGCGCATTGCTGCTGCGTAAACAAATGGTTTGAAGGTTGAGCCTACTTGTCTTCTTCCAAGTTTTGCGTTGTCAAATTTAAAATGCTTGTAGTTGATTCCTCCAACATACACTTTTATGTGTCCTGTTTGTGGTTCGATTGAAACCATTCCCGTATTTAGGAAGTGTTTGTAGTATCGTAGTGAATCCCATGGCGACATTATTGTGTCTTTATCGCCTGCCCAAGAAAAGACTCTCATGTTTGTTTTTTCTTTAAACTTGGATTTTATTTCTTTTTCTGATAGTCCTTCTGATTTTAGATAGCGATATCTGTCGGAGTTTTTCATTGCTTGTAGGTAATACTTGTCTATGTCTTCTTTGCTTATGCCTGTAAATGGTGCGTCTTTGTATCCTTTGGTGTGTTGAAAGAATTGGGCTTGCAAATTAGTGAAGTGTTCTTTTACTGCTTCTTCTGCATATTTTTGCATCTTGTAATTGATGGTTGTATATATCTTTAATCCATCTTTATGCACATCATAGTTTTCTCCGTTGGCTTTATAGTGTGTTTTACACCATTCTTTCATATAGTTTCTTAGCATTTCTCGGAAATAAGTCGCAATTCCATCATCATGTGATTGTGAGTTGAAACGCAATTCTATTGGCTTTGATGATTTTTCTTTGTATTCAGCCTCGCTTATGTATCCATATTTTTGCATTTGACTCAATACTACGTTTCTTCTTCGATTTGCATTTTCTGGATTACGCACAGGACTATAAGCTGTAGGTGCTTTTAATAATCCAACTAATACTGCGGCTTCTTCAACTTCTAATTCTGATGGTTTTTTTGAAAAGAATATTTGTGAGGCTGCTTTAATTCCAAATGCATTGCTACCATAATCAACTGTATTTAGATACATTGATAAGATTTCTTCTTTGGAATAGTTTCTTTCAAGCTTGACTGCTACTATCCATTCTTTGAGTTTTGCAAATATTGTTCCTATTGCTGATTTTTGTTCTCGTGGGAAAAGATTTTTTGCTAATTGTTGAGTTAGCGTACTGCCACCTCCCGAACTTTTATTGCCTCCTAAAACGGTTTTTGTCAATACTCTCATCAAGGAACGCAGGTCAATTCCTGAGTGCTCATAGAATCTTGCATCTTCTGTTGCGATAAGAGCATTAATTAAATTAGGAGATATATCTTTATATGTTACATTTGAACGATTTTGTATGCCAATATATCCTATTAATTCGCCAGAATCAGAGTAAACCTCGGTTGCAAGATTTGCTTTTGGGTTTTCTAATTGCTCAAATGTCGGCATAAATCCAAAGGAGCCTAAGGATAACATTGTAAAGAACACTATAACTGCTATTAAAAAGAAGATATATGTTCCCCACATTATTGTTACATACTTTTTAAACTTGTTTGTTTTAGTTTTTTTCTTTGTTGTTTCACTCATATCAAAAACTATTTATTTTTTAATCTTGATATTCTAAATGTAAGCCTATGTCAATGATTCCTTTTAGTGTAGAATCTATTGTTGCTTGACGCAATTCAAATGTGTATTTACCTGTTTGGTTAAATTTCATATCTTTTGCTATCCAAAAACGATTGTCTCTTATTTCGGAAGAGCCTTTTCCTTTCCAGGTTCCGTCAGGATATGCAAGGTAACACTCTATTGTATCTTGTTTTGTTACTTTTCCGTTTGGCAAAATCGTATTCATATAAAAATATATATTGCTATATGGATACTCTATCGTATTTCTGATATTCAAAGCTAACTTATAGGTTTTTACCGTATCAGTTATTTCTATTTCATAATACAATTTGTCTGTTGTTTTCCACATTTGCTCATTCACTTCTTTGTTTTCATCATAAACAACATTGTGATTGCAAGCGCAAAACAAGACTAACAATAACAAAACGCTTATTCTATTAATTATAGTCTTCATTGAAATCTTGTTTTTGTGAGTTTTTGTCTTTATCTAACTTTTCTGCAAACGATTCAAGGTCTTTTACTGCTATATTCTTCGCATTTTTATCCATTATATACCTAACCGATTTTGCAGATAATGGGAATAATTCTGTGCTTCCTTGATAAGAATACCAAAATAGGCGTTTAAATACATCTACCTTATGATATATCGCTTTACCTTTTTCAGTTTCTAAATCCACTCCTAATTCTGGTATTTTATTTAGCGATTCTACATAAACATCATACTCATAATTTAAACAGCATTTAAGTTTTCCACATTGTCCTGCTAATTTTTGAGGATTTGGGAAAAGTTGTTGAGTTTTTGCAACCACAGTTGAAACAGAGTTAAAGGTGTTTAACCAAGTGCTACAACAGAGTTCTCTTCCGCAAGTACCAATTCCGCCCAATCTACTCGCCTCTTGCCTTGCACCAATCTGCTTCATTTCAATTCTAATTCTAAATTCCTCTGCCAAAGACTTTATTAACTGACGAAAATCCACTCTTTCATCTGCTGTATAGTAAAAGATTGCTTTTGTACCATCGCCTTGAAATTCCACATCATTGACTTTCATTTTAAGATTATAACGATTTGCATAATCCCTTGTTTTGAAAATCATATCATCTTCCTTTCTCACCGATTGCAACCACTTTTCTATATCAGCCGCTTTCGCTCTTCTATATAACCTTTTAAAGTCAGAATTTATGTCCACTTTCTTTTTCTTCATCTGAATCCTACACAATTCTCCCGAAAGCGTAACAATTCCTATATCGTGCCCAGGATTTCCTTCCACAGCTACAACATCTCCTTCCGAAATCTCTAATCCTTCAGGTAAACGATAGAAATCTTTTCTTGAATTTTTAAATCTAACCTCTACAACATTGCAAGCATTTCCATTTGAGGGAGAATGAATATGTCCCATCCAATTATGAACATTCATCTTTGAGCAATTATCAACCTCTTTCTTTGAAATAGGTCTATAAGATATAGGTTCCTTGCTACAACCTCTTGACAAAAGATCACTTACTTGGAATTTATCCTTTTCAATATCAGGTTCCTCATCAAAATAAGGGTGAATAAATTGTTCTAATAACTTATCCCTTTGTTCTATCTCTTTAATTTCTTTTTTTTCTGCGTCCATATTACAAAAATAAATGAATTATATATTATTTATATTAAGTATTCTTAATTAATTTACCAATGTTAATTGCCAAAGTTAAAAATATCATTTTAGCATTACCATTACGCATTACCTCTTGCATAGCTTTTTCTGTCAATCTCTGTATATTAACAAGATTTTTAGGAGTAATAAATTTTGAAAACTTAGCTTTAAAATCCTTTTCCTCAGAAGAAAAATTACAAAGCTTATCTATATTCAATTCCCCTTGCAAAAAACATTCTCTATATAGTTCAAGAGTATAATTTAAATACACTTTCAATTCCTCTCTTCCCATTTTACAAATCTTTTCTACCAATTTGTAAATCTCAGCCAAAGAAGAATTATAAGCAAAGGCCAATCTATTGAACTGAATAAACAACTGCCTATAATCAGCCTTACTATCCGAACCCCAAGAAAGCGCCTTAATCAAATTTCCCTCAGCAAAACCCAAGACATTTTCCACTTGCTCAAAACCTTCTTGCAACAAATATTGTTCCAAATCAGAATCCGAAATTGGAGGCACCTTTATAAGTTGAGTTCTTGATAAAATAGTTGAAAGAAGCGACTCACTATTTTCTGCAACCAAAAGAAACAAAGTATTTTCGTATGGTTCTTCAAGTATTTTCAACAATTTATTAGCCGCATCTACTTGCAATTTATCAACACCCCATACAATATTTATCTTATATTGCGATTCGTAAGTTTTAAGCGTTAGATTTTTAATTATAGTATTCGCATCTCTAACATTGATTGCACCTTGTTTATTATCCACACCAAGTTCTTGATACCACGATTCTAAATCTATGTAAGCATTTTTAGACAAAACATAATCTCTAAAACAATCTAAAAAACTTATACTCTCATTATTTTTATCTACCGACTTAGTTGTGGTATTTGGAAAGGTAAAAAACAAATCAGGGTGTGAGAGTTTTTGATATTTTAAGCAAGAAGGACACTTTCCGCACGAATCAGCTTTCAATTCTCCTTGTTCTACATTTTCAAACACTTGCTTATCCGTACAAGAAACAAACTGAGCATACGCCAAAGCAAGAGCAAATCCGCCATAACCTGCACTTCCTAAAAACAACTGTGCATGACTTACTCTATTGTTTAAAACAACATCAATCAATGTGTTTATTAAATTTCTTTGTCCTACTATTTGCTCAAATCGCATAAAACTATACCATTTTAAACCTACAAAAATACGACAAATTCCAATAAAACGGTACTATAACACAAAAAAAAGCGAGTTTTATCCTAAAATAAAACTCGCTTTCACTTTAAAATTCACTTTTTAATACTCAAAAGAGAAATTTTCAGACATAAATTCGTCCTCTGCCTCTGGCTTTTGAGTCTCTTCTTGCTTAGCAGCTCTATTTGTAACTGACTTTTGCAAAGAAGCTATCATTGCTCCGAGCATTTTTGTCATTTCCATCAACACTTCAATTGAAGCCTCATTTTGTTCTTGTGTAAAAACGCCTTTTTTATACGCCATTGCAGTGTAAACAACACACTCTCTAATAGCCGCTTTTGCGTCTTTTAAGAATTGAATTAATTGAGTTTTATGACGAGATGAGCCTTCTGCAATATTTAAAGACACTCTACTTGCTGAATTTACAAGTGGTTTAAACACCAAATCTGCATCCAATCCATTTAATTGACAATTTTGATTAAGCAACCAATTAACATAATCCAAAGATTTGTGATAAACTCTTAAATCTTCAAATCTGAAAAAGCTGTTTGAGTTGATTTGTTTTTCCATAACAATATTTTTTTAGTTAGTTATTTTCAAATAATTATTTTATTCCTGCAAAATACTTCATAAACTGAACTCTTAAGAATGCTGAACTTTCACTATTTTTTTCAACAGCAAGCTTACCTCTAAAATCATCTATAGATTCAAAATTATTCTTTTGCATCCATTCTTTCAAAAAGGCTACAGACTCTTCTATAAACTCGGTACCTTGTTCATAAATCGCAGAAACAGTTTGCACTGTGTTTGCCCCTGCCAACAAAAGCTTTATAACATCTTGAGGTTTATGTACACCACCACCAGAAGTTATAGGACAATTAACCACATTCGCAAGAATTGCTGTCCATCTTATTGTTCTATGCAAATTACCTGGTGAAGAAAATACATTCGCAGGCTCAATTGTCATTGTATCTATATTAATATCTTGTTTAAAGAATTGATTAAAGATACTTAAATTATCAATATCCATCCACGAAAGCTTTTGAGCAAACCTTGCTAACGAAGAAAAATAAGAACATATCTTAACAGAGACAGGTATATTTACAACTTTCTTTACATCACGAATGACTGTTTCGTAGCATTTTTCAATTTTTTCTGTTGTCATATTAACATCAGAAGGCAAAAGAAGCATATTTAATTCTATACCATCAGCTCCTGCCTGTTCCATACGACTTGCAAGTGCAGTCCATTGAGAAGAAGAAACACAATTCACACTTGCGATAATAGGAATAGAGACTGCCTCTTTTGCAGCCTTTATTAGGCTAATATATTTTGCTAAAGATTGTTTTTCAGTATGAGCAACAATATAATCATACGTTTCATCAGCATACTCAAATGTGTTAGACTGAGAATAACTACTAGACATTTCTTGTAGAATCTGTTCTTCAAACACAGATTTCAAAATAACAGCACCTGCTCCCGCCTTTTCTATTTTCTTTAAAGTCTCCACATCAGAAGTTAATCCGCAACTTCCAACTATAATAGGGCTTTTGATATTTAAACCCATAAATTTAGTCTCAATATTCATAGTTTTATTGTTTTTAGATGAGCAAAAATAATAATAAATTCATAATCAACAAACTTTTTATATAAAAAATTATCTTTAATACTAAGAAAAGCTAGTATTTTTTTGTTTCGACAAAGAATTTTATTAAAGTTTTCAATGCAAATTATCTTGTTTTTTCTAAGAAAAACGTATCTTTGCAGTCTGAAATTAAAAACAAAACATAATGAACAAAGAAAACATCAATCCAAATCAAGAAAAAGAACAAGGAAATAGCAGTTTAAACGTAGGCGAAATCGTTTCTAACTCAGAAAAGTTCATAGAAAAGAACAAAAAAATCATAACAATCATAATTTCTGTGATTGTTCTTGGAATTGCAGCTTACTTTTTGTATCAAAACTTCGTAGTTGAACCTCGCGAAAAAAGAGTTCAAGAAGAATTATTCGCAGCACAAAAATATTTTGAACAAGAAGACTTCAAAAAAGCACTTGAAGGAGATGGCAAATTCGCAGGATTATTATCAATAATAGAAGACTATGGTTCTACAAAGGGAGGTTCACTTGCAAACTACTACGCAGGTAACATCTACTTACGTCAAGGCGAATACAACAAAGCAATTGAACACCTTTCTGCATACAAAGGAGAGGACTTAGTTTTATCTTTACAAACAAAAGCATTGATAGCAGACGCATACGTAGAGCTTGGTCAATTAGACAAAGCAATTAGCAACTACAAAGACGCAGCAAAATCAAGCAACGTAATGACAACTCCATTTGTTCTATTGAAACTTGGACAAGTTTACGAAATGCAAAAAAATAATGTAGAAGCATTGAATTGCTACAAGAGAATAAAAACAGAATTTCCTGCATCACAAGAATACAGAGAAATTGAAAAATATATTTCACGCTTAGAAAACCTTCAATAAAGCTAAGGAATAAAAAATTAAAGTAAAGAAATAAAAAAATAAATGCGAGAATTATTAAATTAGTTCTCGCATTTATTTTTTTATTTTGTACATTTGCAAGCATAAACCAATAAAAAATTATGCAATATGAAAAAATTATTGTTTTTAAGTGCGTTTTTATGCACATTAAGCTTTGGTGCCTTTGCACAAGAAGAAGCTAAAGTTGAGGAGGAAGTGTTTGTCGTTGTTGAAGAGCAAGCAGAATTTCCAGGAGGCTTGGATTCAATGTATGCTTTCATTCAAAAAAACCTTAAATATCCTGAACTTGCAAAAGAAAAAGGCATTGAAGGAAGAGTATTCGTTAGTTTCATTATTGAAAAAGACGGTTCGATTTCAAATGTTAAAATTTTACGAGGCATAGGAGGCGGTTGCGATGAAGCAGTGGTGGAAATGATAAAAAATATGCCTAAATGGAAACCGGCAAAGCAAAGAGGAAAACCCGTAAGATGTCAATTTAATTTGCCAATCAACTTTGAACTACCAAAAGATAAGGAATAAAAAATACAAAACTAAAAAAGCGTGGTGAAAAACTTCATCACGCTTTTTTTAGTATATTTTTATTGATTTTAAGAAAGAAAAACATTATGTCTTTTTAATGTTTCTATAATACTTTTAGCAACATAATAAGCCAAATTAACTGGCACTGCATTACCTATCATTTTGTATCCATAATCAACTTCTTTATAAATAAACTTAAAATCATCAGGAAATGTTTGAATACGTGCCACTTCCCTAACGGTCATTCTCCTATATAACTTTTCAAATCCCTCAACAAACTTTTGCTGATTTAATCCCACTTTTACCATTTTAGGTGCTTGTGGATGCAATTGACATTGTCTTCCACTAGCCTGAACAGTAAAACCTGGTTCATCCCAAGAACGCACTCTATTACGAGACATAAAAATTGGAGAATATGAACCTGTAAAATACTCGTTATTTGCTATTAAGCAATCTTCTCCATTCGTATAATTTTTTTCACGAGACGGAATTGCTGTTTCTTGTAAATCCCATATAGTTTCTCGAAGAGTTGGTTTATGAGTCAATGGCTGAGGATATTGATAGTCATTTATTCCCAAATCTTTTCTAAATCCCACATAAAAAACTCTCTTCCTATCCTCAGGAACATCATAATCATTCGCATTTAACATTTTTAAATTCACATTATAACCTGCTTGATCAAACAATAACATAAAATTATCTACAGCATCTTTATGTCGCTTTGCCAACATTCCTGAAACATTTTCCGCTACAAAAAATAAAGGCTGTACATCTCTAATTATACGAATATATTCATAAAATAACTTGCCTCTATAATCATCTATACCTTTCAATGCACCTCCTTCACTCCAAGATTGACAAGGTGGACCACCTATTATACCTAATATATTTTTAGGAAACGCCTTAGAAGGAACTTTTCTAATATCTTCATCTATCAAAAGCGTATCAGGAAAGTTTGCTCTAAATGTTGGGGTTATTTTTTTATCATATTCATTCGCTACAACTGTACGAAACCCTGCTTTATGAAAACCTTTATCAAGTCCTCCTGCGCCAGAAAACAAACTAATTAAATCTAAATTTCTCTCCATTTGCAATTAAATTTCACATCAACCTCTATTGGTATTCCAATCAATTGTATATCAAATTTTAACGAAGGTTCAACAAAAGTACTTGCATTATGAATTCTAAAAGAGAACTGCCATCCATTATCAAAGCCCATAATTATAGTTGTTTTACTATTATCTTTAAAATCAATATAAAGCAATTTTTTAGGCAATTTAATCTTAGGAAGTATTATTTTAGGTTTTGATATTTGACTTTTCTTGTTTAAAGTTCCAAACATATTAAAAGACTGAATTATAGTAAGTCTCTTATCATCAACACTTATAATCTTATAAAAATCATACTTACCCAACAAATATTTAACAAGTTTTAATGGAATACTTTTATGTTGTTGTATTTGTTTTTTTAATTCAAATATAAAAGCTGATAACAAGGGCAAATAGACTTGTTCTTCCTTTGAGTCTAAATCGCTAAAACGAGTTCCTTTATTTTTTTCTTCTTCCAGAAAATCAAATATCGGTTTAACATTTTCCCAATATTCATCAGAACATTGTACCCCATACCATTCTTTTCCGAAATCAAGAGTTTTTGCAATTCTACTATGTTTTACTGCAAAATGGTTATGTTTTACACTTAAACCTATTTCCCAAACTATATCTTTTCTTTCTATTATGATATCACGAACATCTCCTTTTCTACCACACTCATCAGGCTGTATATATAAAGCCAAAAACTCATCATTTACTTCTACTATATTTGGCTCTAATGCAAATATAGTTTCTATTGTTGATTCTGCACTTAATTTATACAATACTTGCTGAGCTCGCTCTAAGGAATTCCAAGCTTTTTGTGAAGCTATATAACTACTATTTTCAATAATTTTAGCAGGTCTTATTTCTAATATCTTTTCTAACAATAGGTGCAGACAAATATATTCATAAGCACGACCTTGATTATTACTTTTATTACTCATATAGGCATTCTAAAGATATTTATTAAATTTACATTGCAAAGATACAAAAATATAGTCTAATAGTCAAAGATTCATATTATTTTCAATAGAAACTAAAAAAGCGTGATAAAAAAACTTCATCACGCTTTTCTGTTTCTATGTTTTGTAATCTTATTTCAAAGGACTGTAATCCTTAGAGTATCTTAACATTTGTTTAGTGTAGCCTTCTTCGTATGAGATTGTTACATCTGTTATCTTACCATCTTTGTCTTTTACTGCTGTATAAACAGGGTTTACAAAGCCTTTGTATGGTGCAATGTTAAGTTTTTGGTATCTGTCAAGGATTTCTTTGTGTAATTCAGGGTCTATTTTCACTGCATAGTTTTCTACCAAATCTCTTGCTGCGTTATAGTCTCCTGTTGATTTGATTCTTTGAATTTCAGCTAAAAGTTGTCCAAACAAATTACGTAACATTTCATAGTCGTTTATCTTTACAAAGGTTTCTCCTTCGCGTTTAAACATTTCTATTACGTCTTTTCCATCTTTTCCAGCGCCTTTTCCTTTTTCAAATGCCCATCTTGCAATCAAGGCTCTGTCTCTCATGTGTGATTCTTCTATTTGATCGCCAAGTTTTATACGTACTACTTGTGTCAAAAGTCCATTTTGCATTTGGCTTATGTAACTTGCTTTATATGCTTCTGCATCTGGTAATAATCCTAACTCAACTAATTTTGCATCTGCTAAGTAATAAAGTGCAAAAAGGTCTGCTCTTGCTTCTTCTATTGTGCTTCCGTATGCTTTTAAGGCTTCTGGATCAACGCCTGGCAAAAGTTTTCCACTTCCGTGACCAAGACATTCATGTAAGTCTGTGTGTAGGTCGTCTGTAAATTGACCATATTTCTTTATAATGTCTATTTCTTCTTGTCCGCAAGCAAATTCTTCAAGCATTCCGCTACCATTTGAAGATTGTGCGTATGCTGCTGTTAGGTTTCCAATAGTTACTGATTTACTTCCGTGTTCTGCTCTAATCCAGTTGCTATTTGGTAAGTTGATTCCTATGGCTGTTGAAGGGAATAAGTCTCCTCCAAGTATTGCTGCATTGATTACCTTTGCAGATACTCCTTTTACATTTTCTTTTTTATACTCTGGTGCAACAGGTGAGTTGTTTTCAAACCATTGAGCATTGTTACTCATTGCTTCTGTACGCTTTGTTGCTTCTATGTCTTTGAAATTAACTATACTTTCCCAAGATGCTTTCATTCCAAGTGGGTCTCCGTATGATTCAATAAAGCCATTTACAAAATCAACCACAGGTTCTGTGTTTTCTGTCCAAGCAATGCTGTATTCATCAAAGGTTTTTAAATCACCTGTTTCGTAAAAGGCAATCAATTTGTCTATTACTTCTTGTTGTTTTTCATCTTCTGCGTATGGGCGAGCAAGTTTTAAGTTTTCTACTATCTTGCTTATTGCTTTTCCGTATTTACCCGATACAATCCAAAGGTCTTCATAAATTTTTCCATCTTTGTCTTTTACCAAAGTAGAGTTCATTCCATACATTACAGGGTGTTTTTGGTCGCCTTTTGCTTTTAATTCTGCATAGAATTTTTCAGCTTCTTCTTGTGTAACTCCTTGATAGTAGTTGCAAGCACTTGTTGCTATTAAATCCACACCTTCTGCAAGATTTATTTTCTTTGCCATTACATTTGGGTTAAAGATAACCTCTGCTATTTCTTCTGAACATTTTGTTTGTTCTACAAACCATGCTCTATCAAAGCCAGGAACAAATTTTTCACTTCCGTAATGGTGGTGAATACCATTGCTAAACCATACTCTCTTTAAGTATTCTT
>CALCUN010000069.1 GCA_937906975.1 uncultured Bacteroidales bacterium | reverse complement strand
ATAATAATCAGTAAATTACAGAGATTTCATCATGAAATTTGACCATTAGACCAAAAAGTCTAAGAAAAAAATTAAAAAAGCTAAGAAAAAATAAAATAATCCTAAGGAAAAATTTAATAAACCTTAGGATTATTTTTATAATATTGGTAAATAATTATTTAACTATTTGTTTTAGTTTTTCAGTTAAGATAGGTATGATTTTCTTTGCATCACCTACGATTCCTAAATCAGCAACTGACATGATAGGAGCGTATTTATCTTTGTTGATTGCAATGATTAATTCACTTTCTTCCATACCTGCAAGGTGTTGAATCGCACCTGAAATACCGCAAGCTAAGTAAAGGTCTGGTCTTACAGTCTTTCCTGTTTGTCCAACTTGTCTTTCGTGTCCGATTATTCCAGCATCAACACAAGCTCTTGAAGAAGAAACTTCACCTTTCAATGTTTTAGCTAATTCACCCAACATTTCAAAGCCTTCTTTTGTGCCAACGCCACGACCACCTGAGATAAGAATTTTAGCTTCTGAAATATCCACCATATTATCTGTGCTTTTAACAGTTTCCAACACTTTAACGCGGAATTTTTCTCTGTCAAAATTGATAGTATAGTCAATAATTTCTCCTTTTCTGTTTGCGTCTGCTTCCATCGCTTTCATAACTCCTGGACGTACAGTACTCATTTGAGGACGGTGATCAGGACAAACGATTGTTGCCATAAGGTTTCCACCAAACGCAGGACGAGTTGACCAAAGTTCTTTATCTTCTGCGATTTCAAGTTTAGTACAGTCTGCTGTTAAACCTGTTGTAACTCTCGCTGAAAGACGAGGACCTAAATCTCTACCTATTGTTGTAGCTCCTATAAGTACGATTGAAGGTTTTTCATCGCAGATTATTTGATATATTGCTTGTGTGTAAGGTTCTGTTGTGTAAGTTGCAAGAGCAAGGTCATCAACAACTAATACTTTATCAGCACCATGTGCAATCAAATCGTTAGCAAGAGGTTTTACATTGTGTCCTAACAAGATTGCGTACACTTCTTGTTCTAAATCTTTTGCTAAATCGTGAGCCTTACCCAACAATTCTAATGCAACGTTTTGCAATTTGCCTTCTCTTTGTTCGCAGAAAACAAATACGTTTTTATATTGTGATTTATCCATTGTGTTTTTCGTTTAATTTGTTAGATAATGTATTTTTCTTTTAACTTAGAAATGATTAAGTCTGCTGCTTCTTCTGGTGATAAACCATCATGAACTTGACCTGCTGCTTTCATTTCTTTTGCTCCTGCTTTTTTAACTTTTGTTGGAGAGCCTTTTAAACCAAGTTTTTCTTCGTTTACGTCAATTTTTTCTTCTGTCCAAATTTCTACTTCTTTATCCCAAGCCTCAACAATGCCCTTAACGCTCATATAACGTGGCTTAACAGCAGAAGCAAGACAAGTTAAAAGACAAGGACTTTCCACTTCAACGATTTGATAACCGTCTTCTAATTGTTTCTTTATTTGGAAAGTTTTTTTGCCATCAAACTTTAAGTCTTCTAAGTAACTAACTTGTGGAATGCCTAAGTGTTCTGCAATTTGCGGACCTACTTGTGCAGTATCTCCGTCTATGGCTTGACGACCTGCAAGAATTAAATCGTAATCTAAAACTCTTAAAGCTCCAGCCAAAGCATTAGAAGTTGCCAATGTATCTGCACCTGCAAACTTACGGCTTGTTAAAAGAATTGCACGGTCAGCACCCATAGCAAATGCTTCTCTTAAAACAGCCTCTGCTTGTGGAGGTCCCATAGTTATAACAGTTACTTCTGCACCGTATTCTTCTTTTAATTGAAGCGCATATTCCAATCCGCCTTTATCATCTGGGTTGATAATAGATGGAATACCGTCTCTGATAAGAGTTCCTGTCTTTGGGTCAAGTTTTACCTCAGTTGTATCAGGAACTTGCTTTATACAAACTACTATTTTCATTGTTATCTTATTTTCTTATTATACTATATTAAAATTATTTCAACAAAGCAGCAGCGATTACCATACGTTGAACTTCGCTTGTTCCTTCGTAGATTTCTGTAATCTTAGCATCTCTCATCATTCTTTCAACAGGATATTCTCTTGTGTAGCCATATCCACCGTGAAGTTGAACTGCCTTTGTTGTTACTTCCATTGCTGTTTGTGCTGCAAACAATTTAGCCATTGCAGCATCTTTTGAATATGGTAAACCATTGTCTTTTCTATACGCAGCGCTTCTTACTAAAAATCTTGCAGCGTTTACGTTAGTTTCCATTTCAGCTAATTGGAATTGTGTATTTTGGAATTGAGCGATGGCTCTACCAAATTGTTTTCTTTCCTTAGTATATTTTACAGTTTCGTCCATTGCACCTTGTGCGATACCTAAAGCTTGAGATGCGATACCGATACGACCTCCGTCAAGCGTTTTCATAGCAATTCCGAAGCCTTTTCCTACTTTTCCAAGTAAGTTTTCTTTTGGTATGCGGCAGTTTTCAAATATCAACTCGCAAGTTGCAGAACCTCTAATACCAAGTTTCTTTTCTTTCTTACCGATAGAGAAACCAGGAGTACCTTTTTCAACTATGAAAGCTGAGATTCCTTTGTTTCCAAGACTCTTATCAGTCATTGCAAACACGATATAAACGTGAGCATAACCAGCATTAGTGATGAAAATCTTGCTTCCGTTCAATACGTAAGCGTCATCTTCTTCAATAGCTGTTGTTTGTTGCATAGCAGCGTCAGTACCTGCGTTAGGCTCTGTAAGACCGAAAGCACCAATCCATTCACCGCTTGCAAGTTTTGGAAGATATTTTTGTTTTTGTTCCTCAGTTCCGTTTTCCATAATAGGAGCTATACACAAAGATGTGTGAGCCGAAACAACAACTCCTGTAGTAGCACAAACTCTTGAAAGTTCTTCTACTGCCATTGTGTACATTTGGTTTGTTCCACCTTGTCCGCCATATTCTTTTGGCACAGGAATACCCATTAAACCTATCTTTCCCATTTTTACAACAGTTTCTTCAGGGAAGCGTTCAAGGTCATCAATCTCTGCTGCCAAAGGCTTAACTTCGTTTTCTGCAAAATCCTTAATCATTTGCAAGAATAACTCTTCTTGTTTAGTTAAACTAAAATCCATATCTTGTCAATGTGTTTATTATTTTACAAAATTTTGTTCTACTTCTTTTCAAAACTGCAAATATACAAAAAATAAATCAATTCGCAAGACAAGTTTACTTAATTCTCTCTTTCAAGTGGCGAAATATATACTTTTTTTTCCGCCACTTAACGCCCAAATACTCGCAAAATTTCAAACTCTTAATTTCTGATTTGTTTTTTTTGATTTATTTGACCTTAATTAAAATTCACAAAATCAAAGTCTTAAAGAAATAAGAGCCGATTTTGATGAAATAAACCTAAGAAAACGCCGTGTTTTTGCTTAGATTTAGAGAAATATTTTCAAAGAAAAATTCTACGTTTATCGTAAAAAAAATAATTTTTCCTAAGAAAACGAAAATGAACTGACCCCAAAAAGTTGGACTAATTATTAACAAATATTTCGGTATG
>CALCUN010000068.1 GCA_937906975.1 uncultured Bacteroidales bacterium | reverse complement strand
TCAAAATAATTGAGCCAGTTTCTTTCTTGGAAATGATAAAACTTGAAAGCAATGCCGACTTAATCATTACCGATTCGGGAGGAGTACAAAAAGAAGCCTTTTTCTTGAAAAAGCCATGCGTGATATTACGCTCTACAACCGAATGGAAAGAAATCGTTGAAGTAGGAAACGCAGCAATATGTGATGCGAACTATTCGTTAATCATAGAACAAACAAATAAATTCTTAAACAATCCGCCACAATCCTATCCACCAATATTTGGAGACGGACAAGCAGCGAAATTTATATGTGAACAAATAATAAAACTCTAAATAGAAATTATGCATACATTAGAACAACTTGAACAAGAGGCGATAAAATTAATTGAAGAAACCTCTTTCTTAAAAGAACCCTTAGCACTTTACGAGCCAATTGAGTATGGAATGAAACAAGGAGGCAAAAGAATACGACCACTCCTATGTTTAATAGCAGCAGATATGTTTTCACAAGATGTAGCAAAAGCAAAATCAGCAGCAATCGCTGTTGAAATTCTACATAACTTTACTTTGTTACACGATGACATAATGGACCAATCTCCATTACGCAGAGGAAAAGAAACAGTCTATAAAAAATTCAATTCCAATAAAGCAATCCTTTCAGGAGACACAATGTTTGCCCTTGCATACAAGTATCTTCTTGATTACGACAAAGACATAGCAAAAGACCTTGTAGAAATTCTAACACAAGCCTCAATAGAGGTTTGCGAAGGACAAGCCTTTGACATGGAATTTGAAACAAGAAATGACGTAAGCATAGAAGAATACATCAATATGATACGTTTAAAAACAGGAGTCTTGCTTTCTTGCGCATTAAGACTTGGAGCTGTAACAGCAAACTGCACAAAAGAAAACCTCGTTTTGCTTGATGAATTTGCACAAAACATAGGAATAGCCTTCCAAATCCAAGATGACATTTTGGATTGTTGGAGTGATTTAGAAGTTTTCGGAAAAGTAACAGGCAAAGACATAGTTGATAACAAAAAAACCTTCCTTTACCTAAAAGCACTCGAAATTGGAAGCGACAGACAACAAAATATTTTAAAAGAACTCTATTCTTCTAAAAATTTTGAAAGCACTCAAAAAGAGCAAGTCGTAAAATCAATATACGAAGATTTGAAAATAAAAGAAATTGCTAAAAAAGAAATGGTGTATTATCATAATTTAGCAATTCAATCGTTAGAGAAAATAAACATAGACCAAGAAAGAAAAGAAAATCTAAGGTTATTTTCAGAAAAATTAATGAATAGAAATAAATAATTAACGATATGAATAATTTAGATAAGGAATTTAGACTTTACGCAATCAAGCATAGAGGAATTAGTAGCTTAACATTTGACAAATATAGCAAGTTTAGTAGCACAAGAAGTGCATATATAAATCCTACAATCGTAGAAGAAAGAAGACTTAACGTAGCTCAAATGGACGTTTTCTCACGTCTGATGATGGATAGAATAATTTTTCTTGGTACAGCAATAGATGACGATGTTGCAAACATAATTCAAGCTCAGTTATTATTCTTAGAAAGTGTGGATTCTACAACTGATATTCAAATCTACTTGAATACTCCTGGCGGATACGTGAATGCAGGACTTGGAATTTACGATACAATGCAATATATCAAACCTGACGTTGCAACAATATGCACAGGATTAGCCGCTTCTATGGGTTCAGTTTTATTATGCGCAGGAGCAAAAAACAAACGTACAGCCTTGGAACATTCAAGAGTGATGATACATCAACCACTTGGCGGAGCACAAGGACAAGCCTCAGACATAGAAATCGCAGCAAGAGAAATCCTTAAAACAAAAGAAGAATTATATTCCATAATCGCTAAACACACAGGCAAATCTATAAAGAAGATAGAAAAAGATGGTGATAGAGATTATTGGCTAACAGCAAAAGAAGCCTTAGAATACGGAATAATTGACGAAATCTTAACAAGCAAGAAATAAAACAAAAGAAAAGAGTTGTTCAATATTGAACAACTCTTTTTTATTTACATCTCTAACAACCATTCTATTGCAGATACAATATGAATAATCTTTCCTTCAATTTCTAATTCCTTAGTATCTGAAAAAGCAATTAAAGTAAGTTTATCACAATTTAATTTTGCAGAAGCCATTATTAAAGAAGAAACCTCTCTATTAAAAGTTTCTATTTTTTCTATGTCGTAAGTAACTTGTATAAGTTCAATAGCCTTATTTTGATTACAAATAACAAAATCTACTTCTTTCGCTCTCGAATTAGGTTTATAATAATATACATCTAAAAATTCATTAGCACAACGGCGTAATAATTCAATAAACACAACATTTTCTAACCTCCAACCTATATTTTCTGAGGCAAAAGAATTATCCCTATTATTTTGAAGTGCAGGATCAATAATATAAGCTTTTGAATTTCTCAATCTCTCTTTACTTTTAAAAGAATGCTTACTCAACGTCTGCACAAGAAAAGTTTGTTTCAAATAATCCACATATTTTTTTACCGTATTATCTGTAACATCAAATAGTTCTGCTGTTTTTTTGTAGTTTATTTCTTGACAAACATTGTTAATAAGATGATGAGTTATTTTACGTAAGGTATCAATATGACGAATATAAAAACGTTTCTGAATATCTTTTGTAATGATTGCTTCTATAAGACTTTGAATATAGCCACGTTTATTACTAAGATTTTGCGTTTCAGGAAAGCCCCCTTCATTTATATAATCAATAAAAGCACGTTTTCTTTCCGCATCAGCCTTTGTCGTAATACCTTTTGTATCTATATTATGAAAATAACAATATTCAGAAAAAGAAAAAGGGAATAACTTTATTTCATTGTATCTTCCAGTAAGGTGAGTTGCAAGTTCCCCACTAAGAAGTTTTGCATTACTTCCTGTTACAATTATATGTAAATTTGAACGTAACAACCTATTGACAAATAAATACCAACCATCTACGTTTTGAACTTCATCAAAAAACAAATACTCTATATTCGTTCCATATATTTGATAGACACAAGATAAAATTGTATTCAAATCCTCTGTCTCTATATTAAATAAACGGTCGTCATCAAAGTTTACATAACCGTAATTTACGCCTTCTTGCAAGAGAACCTTATGACACAAAGTTGATTTTCCACTACGCCTAACCCCTATCACAACTTGAGCAAGAGGACTGCTTAAATCAAACAATTTTTCCTCCTTTCTACCTACCAATTTCTTGTAATCAAAGGTCTTTATATACTCTTGTTGCTCGGCGATAACAGGTAATATTTTCTTCTCATCAACCATAAAACATATAATTATTTAATAATCAATGTGCAAAGGTAGTTATAATTCGCTAAAATGCAAAATTAAGGCACTTTTATTTCGCTAAAATGCAAAATTTTGCATTTTCTAATTCGCTAAAATGCAACAAAAAAGTTCTAATACACGAAATCACAACCTATTTTTCGTTAATAATTTTCTTTGCTTCTTCAATATTTATATGGGCTTTCCTTCCATTTTTGTGTAATAAAGCAAGAAGATGACCTCCGTTTAAAAGTTTCAATGGCTTATCTTTTGCAAACTCATAAGAATCGTAACCATAATCAGATGTTGTGATAAGGATACCTGTATTTGCTCCTTCGTTTATTACAGTTCCGTATAAATCCCTAACTGCAGAAACACCAACAGTATTAGTATATCGTTTTGCTTGAATAACAATCTTTCCTCCACGCAAAGGATCTGGGTCAAATACTATTGCATCTACACCACCGTCTCTACTCGCTTGCGTAACGTGTACTTCTCCGCCATTTTGCGAAAATTCTAATTCAAACAATTCTCTTACAAGTTGCTCAAAATCTTCCCAATGCATAGCGGCTAAATTAGTGCCTTGCGTTGTGTCAATGTGTTTCCCTTCGATAAAACGTTTATCTTCTTTATTAAATGTTAGGATTGGAGTTATTGGAGAAATATCTATAAGTTTTGCAGCAGAAACGCCTTTTAATGCCTTGAAACATGCTTTAGGTTCAACTTGCGACAAGTTTATCTGTGAGAACTTTTGTCTGTCAACTTGAAGAGATAGAATACATTTCCTTTCTATTATTCCAGTCGCAGGGTTTACTTGCGTTACAAAACCATTGAAAGTTATGCCATTTATCTCATTCTCTGTATCAATAGAAAAAATCTCATATAATGAGCGAAGTGTTATTGAATACAATACATTCTCATATCTTTTTGCGATATAACTTTCTGTGTATGTTTTAGTCCTTATTTCTTTTGATGAAGCAATATATTTATACTCTTTTACCTCCGAAAAATTTGACATGTTTGGTAGTTCATAATCTACTACTAACATATCTTTTTCTCTCATACTTTCTATCTCCTTTTTAAAGTCTATTCCATAGTTAGAACTTTCTAGTGCAGAGCAGATTTTTTCTTCTATAGAAATCCCTTTTGCTAAAAGTTTAGGTGCTTGATTTATACCATTTAGTATGATAGTGCCTAAACTGTTCTCTAAACGCATGATTTTGCGATTTTCCAAATAACAGAACAGGAAATCTTCTGCTTGTTTTATGGCATTGCCTTTGTTGAATTCAATTTCTTCCCTATCTTCTTGATAGAAATAAAGACCACAAGATTCTTCATCAAATTCTAGAATCTCTATTAGTTTTTCATTATTTAGGTCCGTAATAAAGAAGTTGTGTTGTATATAAAATCTTTGATTTTCAGTTCTGAAAATTTGTTTTAGACTTAATTCTTTAAGCAGACAAAGAGTTTTTTTAAATTCAATATTTTCAGGCACAAAAATATCATAACAAAACTCTTTTGTTACAATAAAGGAAACTCCAATTGAGTTGAGTTCGTTTTCAAGTTGAATGCAATATTTTCGTTTGTTTTCTAAATATTCTGCTTCTTCTTTTTCTTTTTGTAATTTCTTTTGCAATCTTGCTTCTGCCATTTTTCGCGCCCATGCTTTGCGCTTTTCCTCTTCTTTTGCTTTGAGCTCTTTTTGCTTTCGTTCTTCCTCTTCTTTTGTTTTGAGTTCTTTTTGCATTCGTTTTTCCTCTTGTTTTGACTTGAGTTCTTGTTGTTTTCTCTTTTCCTCTTGCTTCGCTTCGAATTCCTTTTGTTCTTTTTGCTTGGCCTTGTTCTAAAGAATAATAGAAAAGATGATTGTAATTGTGATTATAGTAAATGCTAACATAGCAATTTATTTTATTTGTGTTTGCTTATCTATTCTTATTATTACGCTTCCACTCTTTGTTTGTAGTAGTGTTTATAATGCCGCTTGTGAAATACCAATATCTTCTCTTCTCCTGCGGTACAACATCAGAATATCTCTTGATAGAACCATCAGAAGCATTGATCTTGAATTTCTTTGCCATATTAATTCACCTCTAAATTTCTTGTTATCTGAATTCAGACAACAAATAATTGTTGTCTCTACTATTAAAGGTTTATAGGCTTTTAGAGTAAAAGAAAAGCCTGCAAAATGGTTAAAATATCTTGCAGGCTATCTTATTATATCATATATTATAATTTCACTATGTTACGTTCTGTTACATATTCTTCGGTTACATTAGGCTTTATCCAATATTCTAATGAATAATCCCCGAGATTACCAAACACATTAGCATTACGTTCAAAATCCAATAGCACATTTCGCATATCCGAAATCTTTAACAATTCCTTTGGAATATCTATCTGTAAAGCAAGCTTTTTATCTATACGCTGTTCGCATAAAGGCTTCAAAACTTCACTTATATGATTAGGTAAAATATGTAGTTTGTCAATAATGGATTGTACATATTTAGCTTCTTCCTCAGATACAGCGTTCATCTTACGACTAATATCCAATCCTGATTGCATATTAGCAGCTATAGTATTACAATCACTTTGGAGATTATCTATAGCGTTGTTCAATTGTTCTTCAGAAGTATGCCATATGTAAATTTTCCGGCAATGATGTCAAAACG
>CALCUN010000067.1 GCA_937906975.1 uncultured Bacteroidales bacterium | reverse complement strand
TAGTAGGAAAAAACTTCTGTAGAATATAACTTGATTTCAAGCGAAAAAAAACAAAGAATTTTTCCGAAAAAACAAAGAATTTTTCCGAAAAAACAAAGAAAAATCTGAATAAAACAAAGAAAAAATTAAATAAAACAAAGAATGAAAAAATTAAATCTTGATGAAATTTTTCGACCAAAGTTCTTTGAGTTAATAAAAACAAGAAGCTACTCAAAAGAACTATTCATTAAAGACCTAACAGCAGGTATAATTGTCGGAGTTGTTGCAATACCCTTAGCAATTGCATTCGGTATAGCATCGGGAGTAAGTCCTCAACAAGGTCTAATCACAGCAATAATTGCCGGAGTTTTAATATCAATCTTTGGAGGCTCACATGTGCAAATTGGAGGTCCGACAGGAGCCTTCATTGTCATTATTGCAGGAATTATAGCTGAATATGGCACAAGTGGATTAGCAATTGCAACTTGCATAGCGGGCGTTTTGCTAATTTTAATGGGTATATTGAAGTTTGGAGACATAATTAAGTTTATGCCATACCCTATTATCGTAGGATTTACCTCAGGTATCGCACTCACAATCTTTTCAACACAAATAAAAGACTTCTTTGGACTAACCATAGTTGGCGAAGTACCAGCCAATTTCATAGAAAAATGGATTTGTTACTTCCAAAACTTCGACACAATCAATCCAATCGTAACAATAATGGCAGTATTTACTGTTGCAATCTCATTCCTATGGAGTAAAGTTACAAAAGTAATACCAGGTTCTTTGATTGCAATTATAGTATGTACAATAGCAACAATCATACTTAAAAACTACGGAATTGTAATTCCAACAATAGGAAGTGTTTATCCAGAATTAAGCGGAGGAGCTGCGTTGCCACAACCAGAAGTTCCAGCAATAACAATAGAAAGCATAAAGGGATTGATTTCACCTGCCTTTACTATTGCAATCCTTTGTGCAATTGAAAGTTTACTTTCCGCAATGGTAGCAGATGGTGCAACAGGAAAAAAACACCACTCTAACACAGAGCTTATCGGACAAGGAATTGCAAACTTTGTTTCTCCATTATTTGGAGGTATTCCAGCAACAGGAGCAATCGCACGTACAATGGCGAACATCAACAACGGAGGACGCACACCTGTTGCAGGTATAATTCACGCTTTATTCTTACTTTTGATTTACTTATTCTTAATGCCACTTGCAGCAAACATACCTTTCGCATGCCTTGCAGGTATTTTGGTGGTAGTTTCCTATAACATGAGTGAATGGCGTTCGTTCAAAGCAATATTCAAAAACCCAAAAAGCGACGTCGTTGTGCTTCTTACAACATTCTTCCTAACAGTTATCTTTGACCTTACAATAGCTATTGAAATAGGTCTATTGATTGCCTTCGTATTATTCATAAAACGTGTAATGGAAACATCATCTATCAAAGTAATTGAAGACGAACTACAAAGAACAGAAGATTCTGAATCAGACAGCGTTTATGAAAAAGTAAACAAACAAGTACAAATCTACGAAATTGACGGACCTTTCTTCTTCGGAGTTGCAAACAAATTTGACGAAGTAGGAAATCGCACCAAGAAGAATAAACCTACAGTTAGAATTATCAGAATGCGTAAAGTACCTTTCATAGACTCAACAGGATTAAAGAACCTTAGAAGTCTATGTGATAAGAGCAAGAGCGAAAAGATACAAATTATTCTATCAGGTGTAACAGAAGAAGTTTACAAAGTATTAGATAAGAGTGGATTTGCCGATTATCTTGGAAAAGAATTTATCTTTGACCACATATCTAAAGCACTTGACAAAGCAAACGAACTAACAAACAACACTAATCAATAAGTGAAAGAAAAAAAAACTCATCTCACACTTATACTTCTTGCACTTCTATGCTTAATACTAATGTTTATTAGTTGCATAGTCGGAAGCGGAAGTATAAGTGTTAGTGATTCCATAAAAGTTCTCCTCTCTCCTTTTTTCACAACAGACGCCGAGCAAATCAATCAAGGTGTTCGCTACATTATCTTTAACATCAGAATACCAAGAACCTTATTTGCCACTCTTGCAGGAGCAGGATTGTCAGTTTGTGGCTTGGCTTTCCAATCCATTTTTCGCAATCCACTAAGCGACCCTTATATATTAGGAGTCAGCTCAGGAGCATCGCTTGGAGCAACCCTTGCAATAGTACTTGGACTTGAGAATATATTTTTAGGAATCAGCGGAATGAGTTTTATTTTTGCCTTTTTAAGCATTTTTATCATCATAAAAATAGCCTCTTACGGCAATCGCATTCACACAACCACCCTTTTACTTGCAGGAATCTCAATAAACTTTCTTGCCTCAGCCTTTATCTCACTTCTTATGATGCTAAACCAAGAGCAAATTGAAAAAATAGTCTTTTGGACTATGGGCTCGCTTTCAAATATCAGCTACAACTCACTCATTGGCGTAAGCATAGCAGTTGTAATTGGCATTTTATGTATCACATACAATGCAAGAGCTTTAAACGCCTTGCTAATAGACACACAAACAGCCAAATCCCTTGGAGTAAACGTTGAACGCACAAAAAGAATCATACTTTTAATCTGCACCCTTATGGTAGCCTTAATTGTAAGCGAAAGCGGAGTAATAGGATTCATAGGCTTAGTAGTCCCACACATAGTAAGACTAATCATAGGCTCAGACAACAGACGCATGATTCCCTTTTCAATACTTGGAGGTATAATATTTATGCTTTCTTCCGACATAATCTCACGCACACTCATTCCACCAGCAGAAATTCCCGTTGGAAGCATAACCGCACTGATAGGCTCACCATTTTTTATCTACTTATTGTTCAACGCAAAAAAACGTTTAAAGCAATGATTCAAGTAAAAAATCTAACCTACACCATAGGAAAAAAACAAATCCTAAACAATATTAGTTTCCAAATAGAGAAAGGCAAGATTTATGGCATACTTGGAACAAATGGTTCGGGCAAAAGTACTCTTTTAAAAGCACTTTCAAGAATCAATCCCGTAAAAAACTCAACCATTTTCTTAGATGGAAAAGACATAAATCAATACAGCTCAAAACAACTCGCACAAACCATAGCATTAGTGCCTCAACAAACAAACCTAATGTTTGATTTCTCAGCTTTGCAACTCGCACTCATGGGAAGGATTCCTTACCAAAAACCACTATATTCCGATAGCGAAGAAGACTTAGCGATAGTCAAAGAATCGATGCTATTAACCTCCACTTGGCACCTAAGAGATATGAACGCACAAAACCTAAGCGGAGGAGAATTTCAAAGACTAATAATAGCAAGAGCCCTTTCGCAACAAACCCCTGTGTTAATGCTTGATGAGCCTGTGTCAGCCCTTGACATAAGACATCAATTCGACATAATGAACCTACTAAAAAAAATCAACAAAGACACAAACACAACAATACTTATAATACTTCACGACCTTAACCTTGCATTGAAATATTGCGATGAAGTAATTCTTCTTAACAAAGGCGATTTGGTTGCATTCGGTCAAAGCAAACAAGTCCTTACACAAGAAAATATCTCAAAACATTTTGGAATAAAAGTAGATATTGTTGATAATTGGATAAAGATTATACAATAACACTTATATAAATTATGAAAACACAAATCAATCCACAAGACACCTCTCGTGCAGAAGCCTTTAACCTTTGGCTTTCCTCGCCAATGCCGATGGTAACTCTAACAAAGACTTTTGATGTTACAAAGATTTTAAAAGCAAGCAAGAAACATAAAATTAGTTTTAACGCACTATTGTGTTGGTGTATAGGGAAAACTGCAAGCCAAATTAAAGAGTTTTATCTACTTATTGAAAAAGAAAAACTATACAAATATGATAAACTTGCGATAAATGTAATCGTAAACAATCAAAAAGGAGGAATAAATTCTTGTGATATTGCTTGGAGTGAAGATTTAGAGCAATTTCTAAAAGACTACTCGCACTTAACAACTCTTTCTATAAAGGAAAACAAAAGTACTTTCTTAGAAGATTATATGATTATCGGGACTTCTGCTATGATTCAAACAGAAATCGACTCCATAGTAAATCAATACACCGATAAATTCACAAATCCTATGCTTATGTGGGGCAAATATCGCAAACAATCATTTAAGACCACACTACCAATCTCCTTTCAGTTTCACCACGTACAAATGGATGGCGGACATGCAGCAACATTCCTTGAACTACTACAAAAAGAGATTAAACTATTCTAATAACAGAGAACACATCTTTTCCACAACACAAAACTCTCACTCCTAAGCTATATATATGGTATAGCTTAGGAGTTTTTTTATTGGCGAGTCCTAAAAGTTCCACGTTTTACCTAAAATCATTAGTCGTAAATTCCGCAAAGCTGTTGCAGAAGGATTTTCTTCAACAATGTGTCTATCTGTAAATTCAACCTGATTTTCTTCAAGATATTTTCTAACGTCGGAAAAGTTTGCAGGCGAAGTGTTTACAACGAAAGCATCGTCTTCTGCGATAAAATCGTCTGCGCCAGCTTCTAAAGCGTATTCCATAACGGTATCTTCATCTAAATCTGCAGTTCTTTCGATAACGATAATACCCATTGTGGTGAACGTGAAAGAAACGCAACCAGCGTTGCCGAGTGAACCACCGTGTTTTCTCATTGCTGTACGAACGTAGTCAACAGTACGGTTTTTATTGTCGGTGAGCGCTTTGATAATTACTGCACTGCCTGCTGGGCCATAGCCTTCGTAGGTCAATTCTTCATAGTTGTCACTAGAAAGTTCGCCAGATGCTTTTGCTATACATCTTTTACTGATTCATGTTATCGTGTATTGCAGCAAGAATTATTAAAACAGAAATTCATTTCTTTGTTATTATTTATGCGGAGAGGAGGAGAGGCAAATGGAAGATCATGTGGAGGATATTGAAATCGTCATTGATTATATAGAAACGCATCTTGATGGGAAATTAGATCTGGAACGAGTTGCTGATGCGGTTCATTATTCCAAGTATCACTTGCATCGTATGTTTACCAGCAT
>CALCUN010000066.1 GCA_937906975.1 uncultured Bacteroidales bacterium | reverse complement strand
TTCGCCTTCTTCAAGGTAATAGGAATTTTGTGTGTGAAGGCGTTTGCCGTTTTCGTCTAATATGATGATAACTGGAAAGCCAAATCTTTCAGGGTGCTCTAATCTTTCAAGCATTGCAAGGTCTTTTTTGTCATAGTTAAGGTGTAGAACGACATAGTTATCGTTCATTGTTTTATTTAATTCATTGTCTTTTGTAAGAAACTCATTAAATCTAAGACACCATTTACACCAATTGCCACCCATTTGTATTAGTACGTGTTTTCCTTCTTTTTGGGCTTTTTCTAAGGCTTCGGTTAATTGTTTTTCGCTATTTGCTGTTTCGTCATAAAGTTTCTGTGCCGAGAGGTTTAGGCTTAGTGAAACGATAAATAATAATAATGCGATTTTTCTCATAGTTTGATTTGTTTTTTCATTTTTACGTTTGCAAATGTACGTAATTTTTGTATTTTTGTCGCAAATTTTAAAATTTAATGACATGAAAAAAAGTTTGATTTTATTGGCTTTATGCGTTTTCTTTGCGTTGGGTCTTTCTGCTCAGCAGGAAAGGAGAGTGCTTTTTATAGGTAATAGTTACACTCATGTGAATGACTTGCCTAAGTTGTTGAATGATTTGACGCGTTCAATGGGTGAGAGTTTTTATTATGAGAGTGTTACTCCGGGAGGTGCGAGGTTTCAAACGCATACTCAGAATAGTGAGGTGATTTCAAAACTTCAAGAGGGTAATTGGGATTTTGTGGTTTTGCAAGGTCAGAGTCAAGAGGTGGCTTTCCCTGATGGTCAGTTCTACAACGAGGTTTATCCTTATGCAAGGGAGTTGGATTCTTTGGCTAAGGCGTATAATCCTAATGCAAAAGTGATATTCTACATGACTTGGGGATATAGATATGGTGATCAAGTGAATTGTCAGTATTATCCTCCGTTTTGTACTTATGAGTCTATGTCTTGGCGTTTGAGAACTAATTATCGTTTAATGGCAAATGATTTTTCTTCTTGGACTTCTCCTGTTGGAGCGGCTTGGTCTTATAGTATTGCTCATAATCCTGACCTTGTGTTGCATTCTTCTGATAATTCGCATCCTTCAATTCAAGGTTCGTATTTAGCTGCTTGTTGTTTCTATATTATGATGATGGGGAATAATGTGCATACTCAATACTTGCCTAATGGTATGTCTATGGAAGAGGGTGAGTATTTGCAGAATGTGGCAAATATTGTCGCTTTTGATAGTATTGATTATTGGAGGGGAGAGACTTCTTCTTTGGAAGAGATTGAAAGTCTAAACGAAGAGGTGTTTACTCTTACGCCTAATCCTACAAAAGATGATGTTAATGTGATTTTTAATAGGGATTTGGCTGATGTAAGTGTTGAGTTGATGGATGTTAATTCTAAGATAGTTGCTCAAAGGCGTGTTGCGGTGAGAGCGGGTGAAAAAATTACCCTTTCATCTTTTGGACAAAAGGGCAATTTTATTGTTATTGTAAAATATGATGATAAAATCCTTAGAAAAAAACTCGTGATTATCTAATTTCGTTGCCGAGTTTGAGTAGGTATTCTAATTGATAGAATATCGCATCCATATCGCTTTCTGATTTTGCAGGCAAATAGGTCCTCGGAAATTCGCTATAATAGTTTTCGTCTTGACCTAATTTGCCTTTTTCTACGATGCAATTTACGCCGTCAAGACAGTTTAACCATACTTTGTAGCCTGTGCGTGTGATGTCTTTTGATATTGTTACTTGTGTAAGGTCTACTTGCATTATTGTTTCGGAATCTTTGTGGTCTGTCCATATATAGGATAGGTATGCTGAGCCGTCGATTGTAAATTCTTTGTATTGTGAATCTACTATGCTTGTTGCTATTATGCTGCAGGCTTCTTCTATTCTTTGTGCTTGTGTGTGAGTTGATAGTCCTATTGAACACAACAATACTATCGCAATTAAAATTCTTTTCATCGTGTTTTATTTTTTAAATTCAAAAAATGCAATACGTCCTTCTGCAAAATGTTCGCAGGTTACTTTGATTTTATCTAATTTTTTCTCGTTTTCGTCTTTGTAATAAAAGGTAACTTCTTTGATGTTATACCAAACTTTTTTTGGTCTATAAAAAACGGTTGTGCTTTTCGATTTATCGCTGTAATTAGCGCTTATAACCATTTCTTTTAACCCAGAGATAGTTATGAAATATGAGTCGTTATTGATTTTTTTGTTCTTTTTTAGTTTTAATCTCAACTCTTTTTTTAGCTTTCTTTCGGAAATCTCTTGGTTGTTTTTTGACTTGTCGTAATAGGTGAAAGGCTTGTCGGTATTTATCTTGCCATCTTTGAAATTTATGTGCACTTCTATCTTGTTGTGCAAAGGACTTGTTTCGTATTCAAAAAAAAACTGACTTGTTTCTTGTGAAAAGACAGTTGAGAATGCGAAAATCGAAATTACGAATGATAAAATTATTTTTTTCATATCGCAAAATTATAAAATATAATTGAATTATTGCATTTTGCTAAGGAAAAAAAACAAAATAGGGTCGTAAAAGTGTCTTTATATGCGGTAAAAATTTGTAGCAAAAGAAAAATGTTGTAAATTTGCGAGTTGAATTATTATGATTGGATAAAAGTATAATTAGATAAAAATAAAAAATGTTATATATGAAAAAAGGTTTATTAGCTGTATGTATCAGCGTATTCTTATCAATGTTTACGGCATTAGCTCAAGGACCAACATTATTGACGCATGTTGATTTTGAGCAAGGTATTCCTGCAGGTTGGACGGTTTCTTCTTCCTCCAGCGTGCAAACAACTAATGCCATAGCATCAACAGGTAATCAATCATTGAGAATGACGCCAGCTTCTTCTGAAGTTATCATCACTTCTCCAGAATTTACCATTACTCCGGGTTGTGCAACTCGTTTGGAGTTTAGCCATATTCCAATGTTGGAAAACCAAAAGGGAGGTAGAGTAGAAGTAAAGAAGCCAAACGGAACGTGGCAAACGTTAAGTTTGTCGGGAGTGCAAACTCCAAACTGTTATGACGCAAGTTATGGTGGCGGATATCTTTCTTTCCAAGGAAGTTTCTTTAAAACAATTTATTGGTCTGGTAATGCTTCAATACCGCTTGCCGATTTAGATCAATCATATTGGAAAAATGAAATTTTTTATTTGTTTAGCACTTTGGGAGGAACTGCAACAAGTGTTCAAATTAGATTTATTTTACCACAAACTACAGGTGCCGCAGCGAATTTCACTGGTTGGTTTTTAGATGATATTAGGTTGTATGTTGCAAATGTTCCAGGTGATGAAATGAGAGTGCCACAATTAAAAACAATTTACCAATTGCCTACATTGGATATGTATCCTACATGTTCAGATGTGCCAGTTAGATTGGATATTCGTGATGCTCAAGGTGCGATGTCCACAGCTGATGATGCAGTTGCTGTGGAATATTTCTTAAATGACGATCCTACTCCTTTATATGCTAATTTAACAAAAGACCCAACAAATCAAAATATTTATGAGGGTGCAATTCCTTTTAACGGATTTGGAAGTGAAACTAAATGGAGAATTATAATAAAGGACTTAAAGGGTAATCAATTGACTTATCCTTATGTTTATGGTCAATATAATTCATATACATCAATAAGACCTTATTCTGGAAATAATGTAGTACAAACAACAGGTTTGTCTTCTCAAGAAATGGTGTTTAAAACCAATGCAAGGTCTTCTTTCTATCAAATGAGATATTCTGTTGAAGAGTTAGTTGCTGCAGGATTCTCCGCTGGTGAGATAGGAGGTCTTAGTATTAATTTGACACAAGCTGCTTCAGGTTTCTCTATGCCTAACTTTAAATTATATATAGGTAATATTGATCCTAATCATCAAATGGAATCTGGTCAACAATATGGTGCTACTGTTTTGACTAACGTTATCAATGAACCTGTTTATATAAATCCTCCTATCGGTTGGCATTATATGCAGTTTTCTGAACCATTTATGTGGGACGGTATAAGTGATATTTTGATAAAGGTTTGTTGGGGTGATGCTCCTAACACAGGTGGCGTAACTAAGGTTGAATGTATTTCTGCAACTGGCGAAAATGTTACTTGGAAATATGAAAAAACAACAGATGCTCCTATTGATGCGTGTACTTATCCTGTGTCGGAAACAATGAACTACAAACCTAATTTTAAATTTGACTTTGTTGACAACTGTCATTTACCAATAGACCCAGGTTTGTCTAATGATGCAGCAGGTTTGGTGACGCCTTCTAATTGTGCTACATCAAATACTCCTTTAACTGTTTATTTAAGAAATGAAGGAACTAATGTTCTTAACCAAATAGTGGTGAATTATAGTGCTGATGATGGTACTTCTGGTACTGCTACTTGGAATGGTTCTTTGGCTTCTGGAGATTCTGTTGCATTTACTGTAACTAATAATATGAATATCACTCCTGGTTATCGTTATTTAACAATTATCACAAGTGTTA
>CALCUN010000065.1 GCA_937906975.1 uncultured Bacteroidales bacterium | reverse complement strand
GATTTTTCTTTGCTTTTTTTGTTTTTTTCTTTGCTTTTTTGCGCGTTTTCTTAGGGTTTTTTATTGATAGTTTTTAAAAACTTCACAAAATACGAATAAAAAAAAGCGTAAGTTTTGGTTTTACTTACGCTTTTTATGATATGTGTTATGATTTTTACTTCATATTATGGAAAACGTTTACAACGTCATCATCGTCTTCTAATTTTGCAATTAGTTTTTCTACTTCTTGTTGTTGTTCTTCGTTTAGTTCTTTTAGATCGTTTGGAATACGTTCAAATTTGAAGGTTTTGATTTCAAATTCGTTTTCTTCTAAGTATTTTTGAATTGGTCCAAATGAAGCAAAGTCGGCATAGATGAATATTTCTCCTTCGTCTGCAAAGCATTCTTCTACTCCGTAGTCGATTAATTCTAATTCTAATTCTTCTAAGTCAATGCCTTCTTTCATTGCTACTTTGAAGTTACATTTTCTTTCAAACAAGAAATCTGTCATTCCACTTGTTCCAAGTGAGCCGTTGCAACGGTTGAATGCTGCTCTTACGTTTGCTACTGTTCTTGTTGGATTGTCGGTTGCGGTTTCTACAACTACTGCTACTCCGTGTGCTGCATATCCTTCATATACTACTTCTTTGTAGTCTGCCGTATCTTTTGAAATTGCTCTTTTTATAGCTCTTTCAACATTTTCTTTCGGCATGTTTTCTGTTCTGGCAGTTTGTATCAATAGTCTTAGACGAGAATTGGCTGATGGGTCTGCTCCTCCTGCTTTTACCGCCATTTCTATTTCTTTTCCAAGACGAGTGAATACTCTCGCCATATTTCCCCAACGTTTTAACTTACGTGCTTTACGATATTCAAAAGCTCTTCCCATTATTTTGTATATTTAATTGTTTCCTTTTGCAAAATTACAAATATTTTCATTATTTTTGCACTTTAAAGTTATTTTATAGAATTATGAATAGAAAATTAGTTGTTTTTTTATGCCTTTTGATTGGCTGTTATTTTGGAGTTAATGCTCAAAAAACTGAGTTGAATAAAATTACTGAGGAAAATGTTACTTTTGGTATTCCAAATGGTTGGATAGCTTCAAAGACTGGTAAGAAATTGGGTGATTTTGGAGTTAGAGCTAAGGAAGAAAATGGCATAAAGTTCGTAGAAATCAATTGCACTAAACGAGTTATTGAACCTGTTACAAGACTTACCTCTATTGCTTCTAAGAGAAGTGAAAGAGAGGGTTTTGAATATATGTTGATTGACCAAGTTAAGGACGTGAAGTTTGACAATAAGAAAGCCAAGTTATTGTCTTTTACAAATACTCACTTGACAGAGGCCTCTATTGGTGGAGTTTATGGATTGGTTGATGAGGGTTATACATATACTATTGAGTTTTATAGCGAAGATAACCCAGAAGCAAATGCTTTAATAAAGGAAATATTAAATTCAATAGAGATTGAAAAGCCTTTAACCGAGCCTAACATTGTGATTATGGAAGATGATTTCACTCCAAAGGATTGGTATGAATCAGATCAAATGAAAGAAGATGCTAAAAAGGCAGAAGCTGAGCAAGAAAAGGCGAAAGCAGATAAGGAAAAAGCAAAATTAGAAAAAGAGAAAGCAAAAGCAGATAAGCAAAAGGTTAAAACAGAAAAGAAAAAAGCGAAAGTAGAAAAGAAAGATAAGAAAGCAGAGAAGAAAGTTAAGAAAGAGTCTTCTAAAAAGAGATTTTCAATTTTCAAGAAAAAGAATAAAAAAGCAGCCGCTTCTTCTAACTAAAAATGAAACGAAGACATATTTTTTGTTTTCTAATAGTTTTGTGGAGCAATCTTTGCTTTGCTCAACTATCTCCTAATGAATTAAGATTTAATCTTTACAATTATAATTTTTTTGTAAACAACGAATATAAAGGCGAAAGAGTTTCTGGCTACACACTGCCAGGCTTTCGCCTTACTCCTACAATTTCCTATACCTTAAACGAAAAAATTTCAATAGAAGGCGGAGTAAGTCTTTTGCATTTTTGGGGTGCGAGCAAATACCCTAATATTGTTTATAGCAACCTGCCTAATTGGGCTGGAAGTCAGCATCAGAGCGGAGTACATCTTGTACCGTTTTTCAGAACTACTTGGCTTATAAATCAAAACATAAAGTTTAGCTTTGGTAATATTGATTATAGAGATTGCCACCTATTGATTGAACCATTATATAATATAGAAAACACTTTTAGTGGCGATCCTGAAATGGGTTTGCAAATAAAGGCAAATTACAATTGGTTTAAGGCTGATTTATGGCTTGATTGGCAGACTTTCATCTTTGAGAATGACAAACACAACGAAACATTTTGCTTAGGTCTTACAACGGAAACCAAAATTATCAACAAAGAAAAACTTGAACTTTCTTTACCTCTAAACGCTATTGTTCAGCATTTAGGAGGAGAAAACCTACAAATAGAATCAAAAGTTCATTCTTGGGTGAATGCTTGCCTTGGATTGAAAAGCAATGTCAAATTATCAGAAAAGCTTAATCTTTATTTTGGAGCAGATTATCTAAAATATAAACAACTAACAGGCAACATAATGCCTTTCAAAGACGGATTTGCACAATTTTATTACGTAGGAGCTAAAATGAAGAAGGTGAATTTTAAAATTGCTTTCTTTGATAGTGAGGATTTTATTTCAATTTTAGGAAGCCAACACTTTTGTAATTTTTCAACCAACACACCCGGATTGGTATTTGACAGAGCAAATCAATTCTATGCAAAGATTGACTATGATTACAACATAGGAAAGAATTGTAATGCTAAGTTTTATTGTCAATTGTGGCGACAAAACAAAATCACAGGCGATGTATTGCTTCCAGATTATTCAGCAGACAATCCTGAATTTTCAGAAAAAGTTATAAGAGATGGTTTCTTCTCGTTTTCGGTTGGCGTTGTGCTAAATTTAGAGCCGTCTTTCCTTATCAAGAAGTTTAATTAATGAATGTGAGTGTGTGTTTTACAAGTTGGACGACACACAAAAATTTGAGTAAACAACTTATCCAAAGCAGGAATTTGTGAAGGAGTTAATATAGTTCTTATTTCTCTGTATTGATTGACCGAAATATGTAAAAGGTCTGTTTGATATTTTGCAATCTTCTCCTCTATTTCTCTAATCTTTTCCATATCTTGAGAATCTTTCTTTAAATTCTCCATAAGATACTCTTGTGTAACGTGTAGGCTATCGGCAATATACATCGCCTTATCTTGATATTTTTCTTTTATCTTTTGATATTGCTGTTTTTGAGCTTCGGTTAAAGAAATCGCATTACTCAAATAACACTCCGTATCCACACAACAAGACTGCATACACTTATTTGGCTCTTTTCTATCAAGAGTTAAATAGATATTAACAGCAGTTAAAGCTAACAATATTACAACCTCTATAATTAAGAACTTCTTATTCATTTTACTACTCAAATAAAATTGTAGGATAATAATTAACTAATATATCAAAACAATTCTCTTCTGCAAACTGCTCAAAAGATTCTTTTTGAACAGACAATTCTTCTTCTTTATTTACTTGATAAAAAGAATTAATTGAAAAAGCAAACACAAGCAATATACTTAAAATCTGCAAGCTATGAAGCAAGAGAAAATTACTTGTCTTATTTTTTTCATTCAAACGAGCCTGCAAACGCGTAAAAGCAAAAGGATTGACTTGTTTTTGTTTATCTTTTTCTATCAAATCTTCTATTTTCATATCCTCTTTTTATTTAAAAATTTCTTTATCTATTGTTTCTATATATTTTTGAATTGATTTTCTCGCTCTAAATACAAGCACCTCCACCGATTGCAAAGAACAATTCATAATTTCTGCTATTTCCTTTTGTGGCAATTGGTCATAAGTAAAGAGAATAAATGCTTGCTTTTGTTTTGTTGGTAGTCTGTCTAAGGCTTTATGTAGATAGTCGTTGTATTGTTTGTCTTTCAATGTCCAATCTGAGTGTTCAAAAGAGCTTGCCTTTAAAACCTCACTATTGTCCATAGAGAAAAATCGCCTTAGCTTATTTTTTTTAATTTGATTTATCGTTTTGTTTACCGCTATTCTATATATCCAAGTAGAAAGTTGCGACTTGTATTGAAACTTACCGATAGAACGATAAACCTCTAAAAAGACCTCTTGTGTCAAGTCCTCAGCCTCATCTCTATCATGCAACATTGCATAAGAGAGATTTAAGATTTTTAAATGATATTCATTAAACAAAATCTCAAAGGCTTCTTCGTCTCCTTCTGCTATCCTTGAAACAATTTGCTTTTCAGTCATAAAAACAAAAGTAGAAGCAAGTTATAAACTCGCCTCTACTAATTTACAGAATTTATTATTTCTTTACTTCTGCTTTTTTGTGGTGATCACATTTTCCTGTGCACTTGTGAGCTTCTGCTTTTTTGTCAGTGCAGCATTTTTTTGCATTAACTGCTTTTACTTGTTTACCATCTTTTTTAGCACCTTTACATGTTCCTGAACATTTGTGAGCAGCATCGTGTTTGTGCTCTCCTGTGCATTTATGGTTTGCATCATGTTTGTGTTCTCCTGTACATTTGTGTGCAGCTGCTGCTTTTTTGTCTTCACAACATTTGTGTGTTGTTTCTTTCTTTACTTCTGCTTTTTTAACTGGCTCTTGTGCCATTGTTACGCCTGCAAATGTTAATGCAGCGATTAATACTACTAATTTTTTCATCTTTTTATCTCCTTTTTTTAATTTTTACTATCATTTAGACATTTTATCTCTACAATTATTACATTTTTTTGTAAAAAAAAGCTAACTTTGCAACGTTTTTTTTAATACAAGATTGAAATGTATAAGTTTATAACGTTTTTTACATCATTATTGTTGTGTTTTTCTTGTGTGATTGCACAAAATTACGACTCACAATTCTCAAAGCCTATCGTAACAGAGGAAGGTAAATTCTCTTACTATGAACTCCCTCCTATTAAAACATCGGTTGGAGAACTTATTTTCTTAGACAGAAACCTTGGTGCGTTATCCTCAGATGTTAATTCAGCAGACTCTTGGGGAGATTTATATCAATGGGGACGTGCAACAGATGGACACGAAAAAAGATTATCTGACACAACCTTGGTTTTAGCAAACAATTTTCAAGTAGGACACAGCAAATTCATTGTTGATGAAAAAAAATCCAACGATTGGATGATAAATTCCGATGAAGACCTTTGGTCAAAAGAAGGCGGATTGACAAATCCTTGTCCTTGCGGATACAGACTCCCAACCTCAGAGGAATGGAGAGCGTTATTGAGTTTAGGATTTGAAGTAAAAATCACAGAAGATGGTTATTATTATCTAAGCGTTGCGGAAGGACAACTACTGCTTCCTGCTGCTGGACTTAGAAATGCTTATACAGGTCATTTCATTCACATAGGTACAAGAGGATATTATTGGGCTGCAAATACAATTGCAAGAGGCACTTCATCTTGTATTGATTTCAACAGAGACGACCTTGTTCCTAACATCACAACATACGGTTTTAGAGCTTTTGGCCGAAGCATAAGATGTATTAAAGATTAATTTTGCGTTTTTTTTCTTTGACTTATTAAAATAAAGCTAAGAAAAAAATTTTTTTTCCTAAGAGATAGAAAATTATATGCGTATATTAGAAACCATTGACGTAAGTAAGTCATATTCTTCTCACAAAGTATTAGATAAAGTCTCAATAAGCATAAAAGAAGGCGAAATTTTTGGTTTACTTGGTCCGAATGGAGCAGGAAAAACCACGCTAATTAGAATGATAAACCAAATAACAGCTCCCGATGAGGGAGAAATTTTGTTTTTGGGCAACAAATTGAAACGAGACGACATAAGATTCATTGGATATTTACCCGAAGAAAGAGGATTATATAAGAAAATGAAGGTTGGACAGCAAGCAATTTACCTTGCTGAATTAAAGGGTTTATCGAAAAATGAGGCAAAAAAACGATTAGAATATTGGTTTGACAAGTTTGAAATAAGCAGTTGGTGGAACAAACGCGTAGAAGAATTATCAAAAGGAATGGCTCAAAAGGTGCAATTCATAACAACAATTCTTCACGAGCCAAAACTATTGATTTTTGACGAACCCTTCAGTGGTTTTGACCCTTTGAATGCCAATCTTTTAAAGAATGAAATCTTAAATCTTAGAGATAAGGGTGCAACAATCATATTTTCCACTCACAATATGGAGAGTGTGGAGGAGATTTGCGACTCTATTGCTCTTATCAACAAATCTAAGAAAATTTTAGAGGGAAATGTCTATGAGATAAAGGAAAGATTCAAACAAAATCAATTTGAAATCATCATTCCTTATCAAGAAAAGACCGATAATTTGTTAATTGAGGGTTGCTCACTCTTAAATTCACGCATAGATAAAGACAAATCTGTGTTGAAATTCTCCATTGAGCAAGGAAAAAATGCCGATTTACTATCACACATTCTAAAACATACTAACATTCTTTCTTACAGAGAGATACTTCCTTCAATGAATAACATATTTATAGAAACAGTTAGAAACAATGAATAAAATAAAAATAATAATAAAAAGAGAATATCTTAACAGAGTTAGCAAGAAATCCTTTCTTGTAATGACTATTCTCGGACCTATTTTAATGAGTTTATTGATTTTTCTACCCTTTATCTTATCCAATATTGAGGAAGAAAGATTAAACATATTGGTTGTTGATCAAACTCTTAGCGTTAGCCAAAACGATAGCGTATATTTGTTTAGAAACAACTTTAAAAGTAGCGACAAAATCAAGTTTGAGTATTTAGACGACATTGAAGCGGCTCAAAGCATATTGAAAGAAAATGCTATTGATGGGGTTTTGGAGATTGTAAAGACTAACGACACTCCTCCTATCAAAGGATTTATGTATTATAACGAAACAGAAATTCCAGGAAGTTTACAAGAAGAGGTTAAAAATCAATTAACAAATATTTTAAAAAACAACATTCTTCGTTTAGATTACGGAATGAATGAAAAACAAATCGCATGGGTAAACAATCCTACAATAGATTTTTACACAAAAAACATTGTTTCTGGTCAAGACTCTTACAACGAAATCAAGAGTGCTTTGGGTGCTATTGCAGGTTTTTTAATCTATTTCTTTATCTTTTTGTTTGGTACGCAGGTAATGAAGAGTGTTTCTGATGAAAAGATGAATAGGGTTGTTGAAATCTTGGTTTCAAGCGTTAAACCCATACAACTTTTGCTCGGAAAGATAATTGCTATTGCTCTTGTGGGATTAACTCAGATTGCTCTATGGATTGTGATAATTTTTGGAATAATAAGTTTTGCACAAGTTGCATCTCCTGAAATGTTTTCCCCTCAACAAGAACAAATTGTAAACATTGACCAAAGAATTGTAACGGTGGATCAAATCAATGCCACACAAATGCCTCAAGCCTCTGAGCTAATACAAGGTCTTTTTGCGATAAATATTCCTTTAATGGTAGGTATGTTTGTCTTTTTCTTCATTATGGGATTTTTACTCTATGCTTCACTTTTTGGGGCTATTGGTTCGCTTTTAGATGTTGATACCGATGGAAGTCAATTCTCGCTTCCTGTAACAGTGCCTTTAATATTGGCAATTATTTGCTTACCTATCTTGATGGATAATCCTACAAGCGATATTGCTTTTTGGCTTTCGATAATTCCTTTCACTGCTCCGATTGCTATGATGGTGAGAATACCGTTTGGAGTCCCTGTGTGGGAAATAGGATTGTCGTGCGGATTAATGATAATCTTTATCATACTAAGTATTATGGTAGCGGCAAAAATCTATCGCACAGGAATACTTATGTATGGCAAAAAGATAAGTTATTCAGAGATTTGGAAATGGTTGAAATATAAGAATTAATCAACAGCTTGTATTGCTCTATTGATAAATTCTTTGAATTGCATAGTTTTTCTAAACTCCTGTGTTACTCTTTCTAAAAGATTGTCTGAAAGAACGTAAGCCTCATCAATCTTTTTACTAAGAATAAAGTCTTTAAGTTTTAAATACTCTGCATTTATTGCATCTTTTGGGAATTGTTTTGGCACTGTCTTCATTTTGTTTTCAGCATCTATTTCCCAACCCTTTGCTATGTTTATGCAATTTTGAAATTCACCAGGCAAAGAGAATACATCTTCTCTTATACTGTTTATTATATTGTTTGGAAGACATACCGCACCGCTTGCAAGCAAATGAGAAGAAAGATATTGCTTTGATTGGGATTCTAAATGAAAGTAATAGCCTCCTAATCCTGACTTTTTACCATTCGGACACACATATACGCCAAAATGAGTCTTGTAAGGGGTTTTATCTTTTGAGAAACGAAGGTCGCGATGTATGCGATAGGTACAATCTTTTAGTGTTAGATTTCTTATTGTTGGGTCAAACTCTTCTATATTTGTTATTAACTTTTGAGCAAAGTCCTCAAAGGTTTCTTTTGCCTGCTTATAGAAAGATTTATTTGCTTCAAACCATTCTTTATTGTTGTTTTCTGACAACTGATTTAAAAAATCTAATACTATTTTCATTGTTTAATAATTATAAATTCCTTGCCATAGTTTTCTCAAAAGCTCTCTTGTGGAGTTTTCTTGACGATTATCTGCCGGCTCGTAAAGAGATACACCTTGCAAGTCGTCTGGCATAAATTGTTGTTGCACAAAATGATTTGCATAGTCATGAGAATAGCGATAATCTGCACCATATCCTATTTCTTTCATTAGTTTTGTTGGTGCATTTCTAAGATGTAGTGGCACAGGTTTATCACCTGTTTTTTCAACTAAGTCAATTGCTTTGTTGATTGCCATATATGTGGAATTGCTTTTAGCAGATGTTGCTAAGTAAACGGCAGTTTGTGAAAGTATTATCCTACATTCAGGATAGCCAATCTTGCTTACTGCATCAAAACAATTATTTGCAAGTAGCAAAGCATTAGGATTGGCATTTCCTATGTCTTCTGAGGCTAAGATAAGCATTCTTCGTGCTATGAAAAGTGGGTCTTCGCCCGATACTATCATGCGTGCAAGCCAATAAACCGCTGCATTTGGGTCGGAGCCTCTAATACTTTTTATGAAAGCCGAGATTATATCGTAGTGATTTTCGCCTTTCTTGTCGTAAATTGCTATATTTTGTTGTATTATTGAAGCGACAGTTTCATTATTCAGAGAAAAATCACCCGAAAATTGCGAACATACAAGTTCTATTGCGTTGATTAGTTTTCTCGCATCGCCACCGCTTATTCTTATTAAGGCTTCCGTTTCTTGAATTTCTATTTTTCTATTCTCTGTTTGTTCTAAATAGGAAACTGCTCTTTGAATTATTTTTTCTAAATGATGTCTTTCAAGATTTTTCAACACATAAACTTGAGCTCTTGAAAGAAGTGGTGATATGATTTCAAAGCTTGGATTTTCTGTTGTTGCACCTATGAGCCTTACTATGCCTTGTTCTACTGCTCCAAGCAAGGAATCTTGTTGGTTTTTAGAGAAACGATGAATTTCATCTACAAAAAGAATTGAATTTCCATTGTTTAGTTTTGCTCTATCTATGACTTCTCTTACTTCTTTAACGCCACTATTGATTGCAGATAAGGTATAGAATTGTGCTGATATGGTATTTGCAATTATATTGGCGAGTGTGGTTTTTCCAACACCAGGAGGACCCCACAAAATCATAGATGGAACGTTGTTTTCTTTAATTGCTCTTTGCAAAATCGCTCCTTCTCCAATTAAGTGTTCTTGTCCTATATAGTCTTCAAGAGTTTGAGGACGCAAAACCTCTGCTAATGGTTTTATCATCGTAGATTATTTATAAATTAAAAAGACTGTGTTTCGTTTGTTTAGGTCTATGGAAGTTTTTTTCCACTCCGAAATTGTTTTGCTTATGATTTGTTGAGAGGAAAGCCCTATATCTACTCCTAAACAAAGCATCGTATTTGAAGAAAGCACCTCTTTCAAGGCTTGAAACATTTGATTGTTTCTATAAGGTGCTTCTATAAAAATCTGAGTCTGTGAAATCTTGTAGCAAAGCGTTTCTAATTCTTTTATTTTCTTTATTCTTTGACTCTTATCTATTGGAAGATAACCAACGAATGCGAAATTTTGTCCATTAAATCCGCTCGCCATCAAAGACATCAATAAAGAAGAAGGTCCAATCAAAGGGCAAACTTTAAATCCTTGCTTTTGAGCCAATTTTACCAAAGCTGCACCAGGGTCAGCAACGCAAGGAAGTCCCGCTTCGCTCATCAATCCAAGATTTCTTCCTTGTCTTAGTGGCTCTAAGTAAGAGTCTATTTCTTTTAAATCCGTATGTTCGTTTAGTTCGTAAAAGTTTACGTTTTCAAAATCTTTGTTGTATCCTGCTTTTCTTAGAAAACGTCTTGCAGTCCTTACTTGCTCTACCACAAAATCATCACATTGTAAAAGCAATTGTGAGTTTATCTCTGGCAAGCATTGATTTATTTCAATATCTGCAATAGGTGTTGGGAATAAGTATAAAACGGCTTCACTCATTGTTTGTTTTTTTAATTGGGTGTTTTATCATATAAATATAGTAGTAAGCAATAAAAAACAATGCCAGCATAATATCTCCATAAGAAAAGCCCCTATTTCCAAGAAACAAAATAGGAACAAAAATAAGTCCGACTTTACTAACCGTATATAAAAGAACGCCCGATTTATGTCCAAACCACATTAAAAGGCATGAATAAATTGCTAACATACTTAGCAGAAATAAGAAAAGGAAAAAGAATAATGAGGGAGTAAAAAAGTACAATAAATTCTCTTTCCAAAAGTACATGATTTGAGGAAAATGAGTTGAAGAAATAAAATCAACAGAAAAAGAATTAAAGAATAGTCCAAAAAAAGAAAATATTAATAAGAACAAAGCATTTGCAATGGAAAAAGGAAGGATAATGCGTATCCCCCAGGAGGAACGCATATCCTTCTTATTTTTTTGCAAGTTAATTTCTTTAAATTCTGTGATTTCTTGAATCTTCATTACTTAATAATTATTTCATCTGCAAAACAGTGTGCGTCATATCCACAACCAGGGTGCCCTTCAGGACATTTTCTAACTGTTTCTGCATAAATCTTAACATAACGTGCCTTTTTGTCTTTGCAATTTGCAGTTACGTTTAATATTTGTCCCTCTTTTGTAAGTTGAATATCGCTTTCGCTAACTTCTTTCCAAGTTTTGTTATCATCAGATAAGTAGAAATGAACCTTTGTTGGAAGGAAAATCCAACTACCTACGTTATCCAAGAAATTTAATGAAACAGAACTTATATTTTCTCTTTTTTCTAAATCAACAACTACGTCATAATCATATCCGTAAGTACCAATCCATTTATCGTAGCTCTTACCTGAGCCAAATATTCCGTCAGTTAAAGCATTTTTTGTACTACCTGAATATTGTGGATTCATATTTTTAAGTTCATATTTCTTTCCTGTAGCTTTATTTAGATTGTAAGTAGCCTTAAATAAGTTTGAAATAATCTTACCCTCTCTTACAACGTATGCAGAAACTGTTGTTGTCTCAGACAAAACTAACTTTTGAGTTAATTTTGGAGAAGAAAGAGTTGGCTCACTTCCGTCAAGAGTGTAGATTATCTCAGAGTTTTTAGCAGGAGTGTTAAGTTCTAGTTCCACATTCTTTGTTTTAGAATTGAAACTAACATCAGCAGAAATAGAATAGTGAGAACGAGAATAATTCATTCCCATTGCATCGTAGTATTTCAAAAGATTTTCCAATCTATCTAAGAAAGAATCATAGTTTTTCTTTTCTTTTGGAGTCCAAGCTGACTCACACATTGCAGCAGTTCTTGGATAATCCATATAGATTGTGTAATCAAATGTAGGAATGTACTCTCTCCACATATTAGCTTGTACACCTATTATATGTTTTTCGGCATCTGTTCCCATTATTTCTTTTGGAACAGGTTCGTAATGATAAACTTTTTTCAATGGAGTAAAGCCACCGATTGCCAAAGGTTCGTTATCAGCCTCTGCTTGATAGTAATCAAAATATAAATAAGCACAAGGCACCATTACAGCATCATAACCTTGTCTTGCTGCTTGCACTCCGTCTGCCTCTCCAAGCCATGACATAACTGTAACCTCATCTTTGATTCCACCTTCAAGGATTTCACTCCATGCAATAGCTTGACGATTTTTTGTTTTAAGATATTGTGTAATTTGTTGTAAGAACCAGCTTTGTAATTCAAACTCATCTTTCAATCCATGTTTCTTTATTTGAGCTTGACACTTAGGACACTCTTTCCAACGTGTCTTTGGACATTCGTCTCCTCCGATATGAACATATTTATATGGGAAAATCTCAACTACTTCGTCCAAAACATTTTTCATAAACTCGATAGTCTCATCTTGAGTACACAAAACATCTTCTATAACTCCCCAAGTACAAGCCACATCGTAAGTAGTATCTTTACAACCCAATTCAGGATAAGCAGCAAGCACAGATTGAGAGTGTCCAGGCATTTCAATCTCTGGAATAATGTCGATATTTCTTTGCTTAGCGTAAGCAACAATTTCTCTTGCTTGGTCTTGAGTGTAATATCCTTGGTGAACAAATCCGTCATAGTTAGGATTACGAGCGTCATTGTCGTTATAGTGTCCTATAATTGTAGATTTTCTCTTCGATGCTATTGATTGCAAAGAAGGATACTTCTTAATTTCAATTCTCCAACCTTGATCATCTGTCAAGTGCCAATGCAATACGTTGAGTTTGTGAAAAGCCATATAATCAATGTAACGTTTCACATCTTCAACTTTCATAAATTGTCTTGCCACATCAAGGTGTTTTCCACGATAAGCAAAGCGTGGATAATCCACTATCTCACATGCAGGTACCATTTCATAAGCACTGCAAACTACATTATTGCTTCCAACAAACATAGGGTCTATTAACTGCAATAGAGTTTGAACAGCGTAAAAGAAACCCGCATTTTCGTTTGCTTGAATAAGAATATTCTTTTCAGTAACCTTTATGCTATACCCCTCATCTGCTAAGACCTTATCGCTAACTCTTACAAAAAGGATTTTATTCTCGCCCTCTTTTGTAGAAGATAGGTTTTTTACTATAATATCTTTTTTAAATCCTGCTTCAAGTCTTTCTTCTAAAAATTTAGCTGATTGTAATTCTGGATTATTTGTATTAACCTCTATTTGTGTTGAAGGGGTTAATTTAAAGCCTTTTTCATTCAACTGCTTAACTGAAACAGGCTCTGGAATGATACTTATTTTTGTTTGAGCAAAACTAAGCATTGTTGCAATCAAACATAGGATAAAAACACTTGTTCTTTTCATTGTCTTATTATTATATTTTAAATTAAACGGCAAAGATAACACTAATTTATTAATAATTAGAAGATAAATAAGCAAAAGATAACTTTAATTTGGGAAATTGGCGTAAAGGTTTCACAAAATAGTTGGTTGTAGCCGAGGTTGTAATAACATCATCTATGATTAACACATGTTTGTTTTCTAAATTGGGTTTTCTCTTCAAAATAAATATATCCCTAACATTTTCCCAACGATTTTCTGCTCTTATTTGTGGAGGATTATTCACCTTTCTTTCAACTACGCTTGTCAAAATAGGGATTTGTAGTTTTTTTGATAAGACTCTGCCTAGCACTTCGCTTTGATTGTATCCTCTCTTATAGAGTTTCTTTCTATGAAGAGTAATCGGAATAATAAAATCCACATCTTCTATCCAATCAAAAGCCTTTAAATGCTCTGCCCACAAAGCACCTAATTGTTTTCCATAGAATAAATTACCCCCATACTTAAAAGAATGCAAGGCTTCTTTACAATGAGCATAATCTAAGAATATATCAAAATTTTCAAACGCCACCTCGGTAATCTTATGCTTATACTCCACCATGGCATTCTTTTGATAGCGATAATGTTTGTAGCAATTAAGACACATTATCCGCTCTCCACGGACTAAACTCTCGCCACAAAAAACACAACTTTGAGGGAAAAATATGTCAATTAACGACATTTTTTCAATTCATCGGTAGTTTTAAGTTCAATATCTTTAAAGACAAACACCACATCTCTAACATCGGCAGAATTTACCTTGCTTTGCATTTGTCCAAAGAGTTTTCCGCTTATTGTTTCTTGATTAAAATCTTTCACAATCAACTCTAATCGTTTTCCAACAAGCATTAAATCAAACACCCCTGCTTGATTAGTTGATTTGTTTTTATAAAATTCTGCAATTATATTCTTTGGAGCAGAGTTTTCTGAGACTTCAAAATGCACAAACAAGTATTTGTGATATAAATCTATATTAAAATCTTTCACATCCTCTGTACACACAACAATATCACACCAAGATGGATTTTCTTTATTATCTACCACCGCATAACAACTACCTAAATCTTTTATTTCCTCTTTCCAAACATCAGAGTCTTGTGAAAAATAAATCAACTCCTTACCCTCAAGAAAATCATCTGTAGTTGAAGTAGGCTTATCCTTACAAGCGGAAAACAATAATAGAAAAAATGAAATTAAAACCAAAAAATGTTTTGAACTCTTCATAACAAATCTTTTTAAATTAAACACCACAAAGATACAAAACTTATTTAAATATCAAAAATTCAGTCTTTTTATTAGCATTTCTACATCTTCTTGTTTCGTTGCCCAAGAGGTAACGAATCTAACCTCACTTTCTTTCTCTCCTCTTGCGCCCCAAAGTTCAAAACCTACATTTTCGCTTAACTTATCTACCACCTGATTTGGCAAACGAAAGAATTGTTGATTAGTTGTTGAATTTACAATCGGCATATAGCCCTTTTCTATGAATGCTTGCTTGATTTTCACTGCCATTTCAACAGCATGCTTGCTTACTCTTTCATATAAATTATTTGAAAACAAGGTTTCAAATTGTATTGCAAGCAATCTACCCTTTGCAAGCAAGGCTCCGTGTTGTTTTATTAAAGGAAAGAAATTTTTAAGCAAAGAATCGTTACACACAACTACTGCTTCTCCAAACAAAGCTCCAAGTTTTGTACCTCCAATGTAGAATACATCGCAAAGATTAGCAATATCTTTTAGTGTTAGATCAGAATTTTCTGCTGCAAGCCCATAACCCAATCTTGCTCCGTCAATATACAAAGGTATCTCCCACTTTCTGCAAACCGATTGCAAGTCTTCTAATTCTTTTTTACTGTAAATCGCTCCATATTCGGTAGGGAAAGATATGTAAACCATGCCCGGTGCTACCATGTGTAAATAAGTGTCATCTGCATAAAAGTTTGAAATATATTTCTCTACATCTTCCGCCTTTACTTTTCCATCATATTGTGGCAGGGTTAAGACTTTGTGTCCACAAGCCTCAATTGCACCAGATTCATGCACGTTTATGTGTCCACTTTCCGCAGCAAGCACTCCCTCATGTCTTGCAAGCAATCCATCAATCACGGTAGAATTTGTTTGAGTGCCACCTACAAGGAAGTGAACTCTTGCATTCTCTTTTCCACACGCCTTTTTAATCAACTCAACTGCCTTTTGAGTGTATTCATCACAGCCATAACCAACTGTTTCCTCGTAATTAGTAGCCACTAATCGCTCTAAAATTTCCTGATGCGTGCCCGCCATGTAATCAGTCTCGAAGTGTATTTTCATTTCCTTTGATTTATTTTATTTTTTCTTAGACTTATTTTATTTTTCCTTAGAGTTATTTTATTTTTTCTTAGACTTTTTTTTGCAAGTATTCATATACTTTTTTTGCTTTGGCTTTTCCTATACATTTCTCTATTTCGGAAAGTGGTGCTTCTTTGATTTGCTTTACACTTTTAAATCTCAACAATAAATCTATCGCGGTTTTCTCCCCTATTCCCGGTATTTGAGTCAATACTGTATGGAAAGTTTCTTTGCTTCTTTTATTTCTGTGATGTGTTATACCAAAGCGGTGTGCTTCATCTCTTATGTGTTGAATGGTTTTTAGGCTATTGCTTCTTTTATCCAAGCAAAGTGGATAAGGATTGCCTGGATAATAGATTTCTTCCAAACGTTCTGCAATAGAAATTATTGGAATCTGTCCATAAAGTCCCAATTCTTCTAAGGTTTCTACTGCAACGGCTAATTGTCCCTTTCCTCCATCAATTATAATCAAGTCAGGCAACTGTTTTTCCTCCTTTACCAAACGGCTATATCGTCTATGCAATATCTCACGCATAGAGTCGTAATCGTTAGGTCCCTCAACCGTTTTTATATTAAAGTGTCTATATTCTTTAGTTGAGGGTTTTCCATTGCGAAATACCACACAGGCTGCAACAGCGTTTGCTCCTTGTATGTTGGAGTTATCAAAACACTCCATGTGATAAGGTGGTTTTGGAAGATTTAACTCTTTTTGTATTTGCAAAACTAAGTTTTCGTTCCAACGGTCTGGGTTAAGAATTGTATCTCTTTTGATTTTGTTATTTTTTGCAAAGAGTGCGTTTTTTTGACACAAGTCTAATAGTGTTTTCTTTTCGTTTGTGTCTGCTAAGGTTTGTCTTGCATAGTCCTCAGGCAAAGGAAGTATTTCTGGAAGTATTAGTAAATTACTGTCCCACGCCATTTGGGAACGTAATTGTATGATAGCGCTTGTGAATATCTCGTTGTTCTCTTCTTCGATTTGTGCTTTAACAATCTGAGATATAGAAGAGATTACACTTCCGTTTACTACCTTCATCGCATTTACGATTATTCCTTTCTCAATCTCCTCGTATGCAAAAATTTCTGCGTTAAGCGAACTGTTGGCTACGATAGAAGTTTTTGCAGTGTAAACATCTAAAAGTTGTATCTTTTCTTTTATTATTTGGGCTTTTTCAAATTCAAGATTATTTGCGTAATCCATCATTTGATTTTTTAAGTCTTTTTTTATTTGATAGAAGTCTCCTCGCAGTATTCCTTTAATATCATTTATGATTTTACGGTATTCGTCTTTGCTAACACAGCCTTCGCATGGTGCAGAGCATATTTTCATTTGTTTATTCAAACAAGAACGATATTTGTTCTTTAAAATGTTTTGCTCCGTCATAGGGATTTTGCAACGTCTGTAAGGATAGAGTTTGCCAATTAAGTCTTGCAATTCTTTAAGTAACTTTCCGTTTGGGTATGGTCCGAAATAAAGAGAGCCATCCTTTTCTTTCTTTCGCGTAGTGAATACTCTGGGATATTCTTCGTTACTGACACAAATCCAAGGGTAGGTTTTGTCGTCTTTTAATAGGATATTGTAACGTGGTTTGTATTGTTTTATGAAATTGTTTTCAAGGAGTAGTGCTTCCGTTTCGTTTTCTACTACAACTAACTTAATATCGTGGATTTTTTTTACTAATAATCGTGTTTTAGGTGAATGAGATAGGTCATTCTTAAAGTAAGATTGTACACGATTTTTTAAATTCTTTGCTTTACCTACATAAATTACTGTGCCTTCTGCGTCAAGAAAACGATAAACCCCTGCCGTTGCTGGCAGGGTTTTAAGTATCGTTTCTATATGTTCGTCTTTCGGTGTTTGATTTGACACTTATCTATCTAAATCTGATTTGTTTATTTCTACACCTATTTCCATTATTCCTTGCAATGAGTATTTGCTTCCCATATTCACTAATTCTATGGTGTAATTTCCACGTTCTACAAAAGTAAAGAACGTTTTTACATCTACTTTTAAGTCAATTATATCTCCCATTGCTTCACCTAACCATTCTTTTCCTTCTTTATCTTTTAGTTTTATCGTGTGTACGCTTTCTCTTACTATGGAAGAAGGTGATGTTATTTTGAGTTTGAATTTTATTTCATCTTCTGTAATATACGGAGTGTGGCGTACATGAACAGAAATGTCGTAAACATCTTCTTCGTTTTCGATATTGATGTCGCTAAACTTTAAAGTCTTCCCCTCTTCTATTCTATCCCAAGTGTAATTCGGCAAGGTTTTAAATTCTTTGTAAACTTGCGATTTATTACACGAAGAAAGTGTCGCTACAAGCAAAAAGACAAAAGCTATTTTTAAAATTTTACTCATCTATCTCTTATTTAAATATTCAGAAACATTACGTTCTATTCTTTTTTCTAAATCTTCGTCAGATTGTTCCGCAACAAATTTTTCTCCAATTATTTGTTCGTAAAGTTCCATGTAACGATTAGAAATTTGACTTATGATTTCGTCTGTCATTTCTGGCACTTGCTGTCCTTCTTTTCCTTGGAAACCATTTTCCATTAGCCATTCTCTTACGAATTCTTTTGATAATTGTTTTTGTTTTTCACCATTTCGCTGACGTTCTTCATAGCCTTCCGCATAGAAATAGCGAGAAGAATCTGGTGTATGTATCTCATCGATAAGCGTTATCTCGCCTTTGTATTTACCAAACTCGTACTTTGTATCAACAAGTATTAGACCTCTTTCAGCAGCTATTTGAGTTCCTCTTTCAAATAACGCTAATGTGTATTTTTCTAACTGTTCGTAATCTTCCTTGCTAACCAATCCTGACGCAATTATTTCATCTCTGCTAATATTTTCGTCATGTCCTTCATCAGCCTTCGTTGTTGGAGTTATGATTGGCGTAGGAAATTTATCGTTTTCTTTCATTCCTTCTGGTAATTGCACGCCACAAAGTGTACGCATCCCAGCTTTGTATTCTCTCCACGCACTTCCTGCTAAATATCCTCTAACAACCATTTCCACTTTGAAAGGTTCGCAAAGTTTTCCCAAAGTTACCATAGCATCAGGCATAGCAATCTTCCAGTTAGGTAATATATCAGAAGTTGCATCCAAAAACTTAGCAGCTATTTTGTTTAATATCTCACCCTTGAATGGTATTCCCTTTGGCAAAACCACATCAAATGCTGATATTCTATCGCTAACGACCATAGCCAATACGTCATCGTTTATATTATAAACGTCTCTTACTTTTCCAACATAATGACTTTTTTGTCCAACAAAGTTAAAATTTGTACTTACTAATGCTTTCATATTTTTATCTATTTATGTTGCAAAAATAATGTTAAATTTAAATTTAAGCAAAAAAAGTAGTATTTTTGTAAAAATTTAAAAACAAAAAGCTATGAACGTAAAAAAAGTTATTGATGAATTCAAACAATTTGCCATAAAGGGAAATATGATTGATATGGCAGTAGGTATAATCATCGGAGGCGCATTTGGTAAAATCATTACTTCGTTAGTGAACGACATAATCATGCCTCCGTTGGGTGTGTTAATAGGTGGAGTTAATTTTACCGACCTAAAAATCACGTTAAAGGCAGCAGAAGGCGACCTTGCCGCAGTTACATTAAATTATGGTAACTTTTTGCAAGTTTGTTTCGACTTTCTAATTATTGCTTTTTCGATTTTCTGTTTTATTCGTTTATTAACAAAACTTAAATCAAAAAAAGAAGAAGTCGTTGCACCAGCTGCCCCACCTGCACCAAGTAAAGAAGAATTGTTATTAACAGAAATAAGAGATTTATTAAAAGAACAAAATAACAAATAAGATGAAACACGAAGTTCTATCAATCAATTATGATTTACTTCGTTTAGATGAATTAAACAATAAGGAGAGAGAGTTAATCGAGTCTGCAAAAAAGGCTACGGAGACTTCATACTCTCCTTATTCTTCTTTCAAAGTTGGAGCCGCAGTACGATTAGAAAATGACGAAATCATAATCGGAAGCAACCAAGAAAACATTGCATATCCTTCTGGCTTGTGTGCAGAAAGAGTTGCTTTATTTGCGGCCGGCACAAGAAAAGAAAAAATCACCACATTAGCCATTGCCGCAAGAAATGCAAAAGATGAATGGACAAAAGCATTCCCTTGCGGTGCTTGTCGCCAAGTTTTGCAAGAAAATCAAATGAGAGGCAAAAAAGAAATCTGCGTTCTAATCCTTTTAAATGAAAGCGAAGTTCTAAGATTAAAAAACGCAGACTCCTTATTACCATTTAGTTTTTCTTTCTAAAAGATTGATAAAGCCATAAACTACTTTATCAAGCCCTTAACCTCTAAATTAGCTTCGCGGAACGAGCATTTAGCAAATTGAGCTTTAAAAGTTGATGAAGGAAAGAAACGACAAGTAAATCTTTTGATAGTACTTGCATCAACATCATCAGCATTTTCTTGACTCTTAGCGTGGATAGAAGGAATAAAACTACCCATTAAGCCAAGTTTAACCGACTGTCCTTGCAAGATATACTTGCTGATTTGAATTTCCATCGCCTTTAAACAACCCAACACATCAGGATAACCAATAGTTGTACTCTCCGAAATATCCTTAGCAATTTGGTCAAGCTCCACGTCTTGACTTCTATAAATTCTCGCTACGAATCTCTCACCCGGATTCTCCCCAAAGTTGATGTTTCTTTTCACTTTGACATACTCTACTGCCATAATCTGTAAATTTTAAAAATTAAACATAAAACCTCTATGTGATTAAATCACAATGCAAAGATACACACTAAATCACTATAAAACAAAGACTTAAAAGCCTTTGAAAGAGTTTGAAATACTAATATTGTATTTAGTTGTAAAAGGAAAAAAGAAAAAGAGATTTTTTCCTTTAATATTTATTTTATACATTTGCAAAATAGTAGTTAAACCTTAACAAAGGAGGACAAAAAGGAGAAAAAGAATAAAAAACATTAAGACTTAACAAATTTTAACGACATATAAAAGCATTTTTGCTTATACTTGATAATGTGAAACCTGGAAAATTTCATGCAATCAATCGAGAAGATAAGCCGAAAATGCTCACGAGTAATATCGTGGGCTTTTCTTATTCGATTGATAGGTAGTTCCAGGACCTCACATTATAGTAAGAAAAAAGTCCCACGTTTTTTTATGCCCATAAGTCAAGTGGTTTAGTAATTAAAATTTAATAAACAATAACAGAAATGAGAAATAAATTAAAAATAACAAATAGTATTAGAACTTATATTTGTTTGTTTGCAATTATAGTGAGCAGTTGTGGTAATCCTCATCAAAATCCAAAGGGAAAAACAGAAACATCAACAGAAATAATTTCTACTCCAATAGAAGATAATCCGCCTGTGTTAAATGTTTATGTAGAAAATTCTGGAAGCATGTATGGATATGTTGGTGCAGGAAATAATAGTGAATTTCGCAATACTGTATATAATTATCTGAGTGATATAGAAAGTTCAATCACAGTTTCAGAATTAAACTTAAACTTTATAAATAGTGATGTTATTAAAGAAGGTTCTGTGATAAAAGATTTTGTAGATAAATTAGAACCTAAAACATTTAAAGTCTCAGGTGGAAATAGTGGTGCTACAGATATTGCTGAAATTTTAGTAAAAGTTTATCCCCAAGATGATACTATTAGTTTATTAGTGTCTGATTGTATATTTTCGCCAGGTAGAGGTAAAAATGCGTCTGAATATTTAGTCAATCAACAAATAGGTATTAAATCATTTTTGAGAAAACAACATAATTTCAACTCAACAGGAATGATTGTATATAGAATGTTGGGAAGTTTTAAAGGCAATTATTATGATACAGTTGATAATAAACAATATTTTGATGGCAAAAGACCATATTATTTGTGGTTAATGGGGAATGTTAAAGATTTACAACAAATCCATAATGCTACAATAGAAAAGATAAAATCTCAGCCTGATGAAATATGTATGATAAGCAATGGAATAAAAGATATAAAATACAATATTGTAGCTGGTGGAAGATATAAACTATCTCATGATGCGTCAAATACAGTAGAAAATTTAAAAAAGACAAAAACCGCACAAGGGGAATTATATCAAATAAAGGTTAAAGCTGACTTTTCTAATTTATTACAATGCGAAGAATATTTGTTAGACGTATCTAATTATGAAACATCTAATTCAAAATGGAAGGTAAGTAGAGTTTCTAAACAAAGCGATACAGAATACATTATCACTATTGAATCTTCTGTAAAGCAAAGAGGTGATATTACTATTAAATTAAAAAATATAAAGCCAAGATGGATTACTGAATTATCAGATGAGAACGGAGGATTTCCTAATCCTGATGATACAATTCAAAAAACTTATGGTTTTTCTTATCTAATAGGAGGTCTATTTGATGCTTATACATTTGATACAGATAATCTTGCAGAATTAAAAATAACAATAAAATAATATTATTATGGGAAATTTATTTGGAAACATTTATTATTGGTTTGTAAATTTGTTTGGAGAATATTTACATTCTTTTCTTTGGGGCTATGATTGTCAAACAAATAGTTGGGAAGCAACGAATCATTATTTAATGATAGGTTGGGTGATGTTGCTAACAACTTTATTATTATTTGCAATTTACTATTATTGGCTCAATCATCCACGCTTTAATAAATGGTGGCATTGGCTAATAGTAGGACTTGGAGCGTTTGTAATAAATTTATTATTTGCGGGATGTTGTGCAAATTATTATTTAGCAGATGGTTTAATACCAGATTGCCTTTTATACACAACACAACCAAATGGTGAAGTTATACAAAATATATATAGCTATCATTGTTGGATGTTTGGTGTTGCAAACGGAATAATATCATTTGTATTATTTGGAATAGTATCTATAATTGGTAAACGTTGGAGTATAAATTGCAGACATACACCTTGGAAGAGTATATTCCCTAAAAGAAATAAATAAAAAAATAATTATGAGTAAATTATATGTATTTGGAATAGGAGGAACAGGAGCCCGTGTTCTACGTTCATTAACAATGCTTCTTGCTTCTGGAGTAGATTGCAAGATGGAAATATCACCAATAATAATAGACCCTGATAGTAGTGCAGATAGTCTTACTCGTGCAGTGGCTTCGTTTGATGCTTACATCAAAGTTAGACAACAACTTAGTTATGCAACGACATCAGAACATTTTTTTGGAACAAAAATAAATGAAGATGTAAATCGATTTTTTATTCCTTTACAACAAACAGACAACAAAAAGTTTGAAGATTATATTTCTTTGACAACAATGTCTGAAAATAATCAAGCATTGATGAGAATGTTGTTTTCAAATGACAATTTGTCTTCTAATATGAATGTTGGTTTTAAGGGAAACCCAAATATTGGAAGTATAGTGCTAAATCAATTTGTAAATTCAAGCGTCTTTCAACAATTTGCCAATTCTTTCAATCAAGGAGATAGAATTTTCATAGTTAGCTCAATATTTGGAGGAACAGGAGCAAGTGGCTTCCCATTACTTCTAAAAACTTTACGTGGGAATAAAACTTTACCAAAATTTAATTTATTAAATACTTCTCCTATTGGAGCAATTACTGTGTTACCATATTTTTCAGTAGCAGTAGATGAAAGTAGTGCAATAGATTCTTCTTCTTTTATAGACAAAACTAAAGCAGCTCTTGCGTATTACGATACTAATATAACAGGAACAAATAGTATTGATCAATTATATTATATCGCAGATACTCAAAATCCTACTTATAATAATAGCGAAGGTGGAGATTCTCAAAATAATTCTGCTCACGTAGTAGAATTATTTAGTGCTTTATCTATAATAGATTTTGCTAATATGCAAAATCCGCAAACAGGAAGAACCGTTTGCAAGGAATATGGTATAAATCAAACAACAGATACAATTACTTTTTCAGATTTAGGGAAAGTAACATACAATCAAATAGCAAAACCCTTAACACAATTCTTATTATTTGATAAATACTTACGTCATGAGCGTAGTTCTCAGTATAAACATCAACCATGGGCGATTGACCCTGAGTTTGATAAATCTTTCTTTGGAAATGGATTTGAAAAAGATGTAGAGAACATTCTTGAACTTTATGTTAATTGGTTACAAGAACTAAATGATAATATGAGGGCTTTTTCTCCTTTTGATTTAGACAAAAAACGCAATGTTTTGAAAATGGTTAAGAATATTGCAGACAAAAAGAGTAGATTATCTAATTATGCTCTTTTTGATGCTACTCTAAATAGAGAGAAAAGACCGACAGGAATTAGTAAAGAACAATGGTTTGTTGAACTATTTTACAATTCCACAAAACAAATAACAAATAATAACTTAAACTTTTAGTTTATGGCACATATATTTAGACTTCATAATAATGGAGCAAATACAAATACAGATTGGAATAACAGTTTGCCTTATGGAACGAATGTAATAAATCAAATTATTGCACCGAATGGATCAACAGCAAGAAAAGAAATAACATCCATACCTTCTCCATTTGCTCGTATTGCATTAGTAAAAAATGCGTTTAAAGAAGTAGTCGAATCAAAAAATATGGATGGTGATACAATTTATCACAAAATGGTGTCAGATGCTTTAGATGTAGCAGAAATTTTCTTCAATTTTAATACTTTAAAACACCTTTTTCAAATTATTACTTGGGATTTAACCGATCTTGAAAGTTTAAAAAATACTCACCCAGAAGTTTATAATGCTCTTGATATATTTATTAAGCAAGATGATAAAGTGTATAATTTTGACAAGATGAAAAGATTGTACATTTTAGTGTATATGGGACCTAATAGAAAAAGTCAAATGGACGTAGTGGGAGCAACATCTCCTGCAACTCTTTTCTTTACTCCTGCAAATGATTTAAGTTATATTTCTCAAGAAATATCATTTGGCAACGACCACCCTTTTGATGGAGAATATCAACCATTATATAAACGTGATTCTAAATTTATAGAATATTTATTTGCGTTTCGTCAATCTTATGGAACAACAAATTTTGCACAATATTTTGAAGAGATGAATAAATATTTAGATGAAACCTTTAATGCATTACCATTTAATTTAAAGCAAGATGTAGATAATTTAAATGCTAATTCTATTCAAAATTTTCAAATCCTTAACTTCAATAATGCAAATACTGTTGATATATTAGGTTACCCTTATCATACAAAACCTATTCAAACAAATATTTCAAGTGGTTTTGAAATTTCACAAACACATTTTAAAGGAAGTAAAATGCCTTTGGTATTACCTGTTGAATCGGGTAATCAATATGCAAATGTATTTTATGTACAAGCAAATTGGGGAAATCAAAATAAAGCACCATATTTTGACTCAAACAATTGGCAAAACCGTACTTTGCCTTTTTCTGGAATACCATACCCATATTTAACTATTGATGATTTTTTGGAAGATACAATTTTAATGTATCCTCATTTAGCAAATGATCAAGATTTCTTTTTTGGCAATTGGGATAATACAAGGAATACAAGTGTAATGTTACCAATAAAACCTTTATTTTTTGAATTTTATTCAATAGATCAGTTGATAAATGGAATTAATGGAGTACCTATATTGTCTATGAAGACTATAAATGGAGAAGATATTAGTGTTACATTGACAATACCTGTTTCATCTGGTAATATTACTTATACAAGAAATTATTACAAAAATTCAACTCCTGATGTAAATTGTAATAGAGGAGGAATTAAAATACTTGATTCTGATTTTGGATTGGCAATGATGCCATTAGTATTATCTGATAATACTTGTTATCGTATAGCAATAACACATAAATTTAGAGACACTTCTATTCATCAAATAGAATGTTATCGCAATGGACAAAAATTAAGCAATGGAGAAGAAATTATTAGAAATACTAATGACAATAGTTATTTAAAAGCCCATATTTTTGCTTATGATTTAACATCCATTGATTCTATTAGAGTTTGTGTAGGTCATGTTTATGGCTTTGTTATTCCATTATGTAATAATTCTTGCAGAAATAAAACATATTCATTTGCAATAGACTTTGGAACTACAAATACTCATATCGAATATTCAGATGGAATAAATGCAGCTTCGGCATTTGATATAAATGAAAATGATAAGCAATTAGTATTTTGGGCAAATTTTTCTGCGGCAACAGAAAAGCTTCTTGAAGCAGAGTTAGTTCCAAAAGAAATAGGAAACAAGTTTAATTTTCCTGCAAGAACGGTATTATCAGAAGCTGGAAATGTTAATTGGGAAACCAATGTAATTCCTATGGCACAAACCAATGTTCCTATTGTTTACGGACATAGGGTTATTCATAAATATAATGAAATAACAACAGATTTGAAATGGAGTAATGAGCCACAAAATAGCAGGCGAGTTGAAAGTTATATAGAAAATCTAATGATTCTTATGAGAAACAAAGTTCTTATAGGAGGAGGAACATTAGATAAAACTCAAATTGTATGGTTCTATCCTGCTTCAATGACAGTAGCAAGACGTAATGTTTATGAAAGGTTATGGCAATCCTCTTATCAAAAATATTTCGGCAATCAACTTGAAAATATTAAATCTGTAATGGAATCTGTTGCTCCATACGAACATTTTCGTTCAACTACCCAAGCAGCTTCAAGAATGGTAAGTGTTGATATTGGAGGAGAAACAACGGATGTAGTTTTTGCAGAAAAAGGACAAATTAATTATACAACATCTTTCCGTTTTGCTGCAAATACGATATTTGGAGATGGTTATACAAGCAATGCAACTCTTAATGGTATTGTGAATGATTATACTAATCGTATTTCAAATATATTAAACAGTAATGATTTGTCAGAGTTAGAGAATATACATAATGAATTAAAAAATAAAGGATTATCAACAGAGTTGGCTTCATTCTATTTTTCTCTAAAAAATGATGATAAAGTGAAAGAAAAAAACATTGCAAATTTATTGGATTGGAATGTTATGTTACAACAAGACAATGATTTTAAAGTAGTGTTTTTAATATTCTATACAGCAATCATATATCACATTGCTAATATTATGAAATTAAAAGGACTTGCACTTCCTCGTCATATTGCATTTTCTGGAAATGGAGCAAAGGTTGTTTCTATTCTAAGTCCTAATAATAATACTTTGGCTGAATATACTAAGGATATTTTCTGTCGAGTATTTGGATATGACAAATATGATATAGATGGACTTGACATTATTCTTATGGATAATCCAAAGATAGCAACCTGCAAAGGAGGAATTAACATTTTGCGTAACAATATAAATGTATCTGTTGGTGATAAAGTGATATTGAGAACTATCAATGAACAAATGTTCTTTACAGAAAATGATACTTACAAACTTATTAACGACACCTTAAAACAAAGTGTTGTAAAAGATGTAAGGGATTTACTTGATTTTATATTCAAAAACAAGACACATTTTTCTATTAAAAATAATTTTGGAATAGAGAATGATGTTATGGAAAGGGCTTTTAATATTTGCCAAAAAGACTTAGGCACTTTCTTTGATAATGGATTAACAGAAAAACAAAAAGAAAATCAAGATAATGACCCTATTGAAGAAACATTATTCTTCTATCCAATGATAGGAATGTTGCATGAATTAAGTGAAAATATTAAAAATTAAATGTATGAAAAAAAGAATTTGGATAATATTATCTTTAATATGTTTTGTGATAAGTGCTTGTGATAAAAAAAGTGTTCCTATACAAGATATATCAAATGTAACAAACACGGATAAAATTTCAGAAATAGATACTGCTAAGAATACAACAACTAATGTCACTGTTGTAAATAAAAGTGACAATATATTAGATTCTCTACCAAATGATAATGAAAATAATCTGTTGTTATGGGGATTAATTGTTGTGGTTGTTGTATTGAGTGTGTTAATTATAATACTATTTTGTGGGTTAAAAAAGTTAGAAAAGAAATTAGATAAAGAAAGGGGTATTAGGAAATCTAAATATATTTCTGAAGATACTTTCTATAAAATTATAGGTGAAATAAATAAAGTTGTAGATGAAATAAAAAAGGCTCAACTAGTAAAACCTCAGATAGTACAAAAAAATCAAAACGTATCTTCAAATAATTGTCAGCCAGAGTTTGTAATCAATCAACCGAAAAATACAGTAACATTTGAAACTTGTTTGGTGAAACATTTTAAAAATGGAGAATTTGAAGAAGTTCAGTGTGCGATAGATGCTTATTATGAAATAAGTTACATCTCTGGAAGAAATACAGGTGAATTTGAATTTAAAGGAGATGTTGAAATGGCTATAAATAATAGGGATTCTGTTTTTGAAGGCGTTTGTGATATAAAAGGCAATAGTAATACTGCAAAACAAATAAAAACCTTGCAAAAAGGGAAATGTGAGAGAAAGGCAAATAATAAATGGCAAGTAACAAAAAAAGCAATTATTGAATATTTAAATTAGAAAATTATGCATTACGTTTTAATTATAGTCGCAGTTATAGTAATTCTTGTATTACAAATACAAAATTATTTAAGTATAAAACAACGTCTAAAAAGTTATAGTGAAATTTTTCCAACCTCAATAGAGAAAGAATATGTAATAGGACAAAAAGGTATAATAAAAGATAAAGAAAGCCAAGAACTACAAACTCTAAAAACAAAATTACGTGACGTAGAAAAAGAGATTGAATTCATTGAGTGGGACGAAAAAGTAACATTTCCATTATCAAATATGGAAAAAGAGTATAAATATAAAGAAAAAAAAGAATTAAAAGAAAAAATAGAAAATATAAAAAAGGTAAATAAGAAAGTAAAAAGAAATGAAGTTTGGGAAACAATAGTTAAAGGTATCAATAAATATTTAGATAAAAATAATGGTAATGTTAATGATTTTCATCTCATAAAGGATATTGTTGATAGAAATTGTGATGCAGAAGAAGAGGCAATTCAATCTCAAATTCCTATACCTCTTTACTATGGTTTAATCGGAACAATGGCGGGTATTGTTATAGGGGTTGGCTATTTGTGGGTTTCAGGAGGATTAAACTCATTACTTAGTATAAATGAATTCGAAACTGCAACAGATAGTATAAGTGGACTTCTTGGAGGAGTAGCAATAGCAATGATATGTAGTGCCGTCGGTATAGGAATGACAATTTGGGGTACTACAAAAATGAAAACAGAAAAAATCATTGTTGAAAAAAGAAAGCATAATGTTTTAAGTTGGATACAAGCAGAACTTTTGCCGAAATTGAATAATGATTTTGGAAGTGTCTTGGATAAAGTATCTGCTAATCTTAATGAATTTAATAAAACATTTGCTACAAATGCAAAAGAATTACATAATGTATTAAATGATGTTAATCAAGCAACAGCAGGACAGGCTCAATTACTTCAAACAATTAATGAATTAAAAATTAAAAAAGTTGTTACCGCTAATATAGAAGTCTATGATAAATTAAAAAATTGTACTGATGAAATAGGAATGATTGCTAAACATATTAGTGCTTGTAGAGAATACTTAGATTCAGTAAAAGCGCTAAATGAAAAATTAGATGCTTCAGAACAACGAACACGAGCTATTGAAGATATGGCTATATTCTTTAAAGAGGAACGAGCAAACCTTGAACAAATGAATAGTCGTATCAATCAATCTGTTGGAGCTATTGAAAATAGTTTGCATAACACTATTGAAAATCTAAAAGAAGTATCTACAAAAGAAATCTCAGAATTAACTGCATATACAACAGAACAAGGACAAAGATTACAAAAGGCTATTGATGAACAATACAATGTGTTACAACAAAAAACGAAAGAGATTTCTCAACTTGTTAGCAATTTCTCCTCTATCTCCAAAATGATAGAGAATCTTAATAATTCAGCCAAACAACAAAGTCAATCAATAAACTCGCTTGTAGAAGAAATTAGAATTTTAGCAACCCAAAAGGCAGCTGGTAATATTACTATTAAAAGAGAAAAATTATCTATTTGGGTGAAAATTCCTTTAATAGCAGGAGGAGTAATTATTTGCACTTACTGTATTTGGCAATTAGTATTGAATATCATATCATTATTTGGGAATAATTAGATTTTAGTAATGGGCAAAAATAAAAAAGAATCTTTTTTTTGGACAAGTTATTCGGACTTGATGACTTCAATGTTTTTTGTTATGTTGATATTGTTTATACTTGCTATAGCTTTATTACATAATAAAATTGTTGAAATAGAAAAAGGGAGAAAAGCAACAGAAAAACAATTAGAAAAAATTCGACAATTAGAAAATTCTATCAAAAATATAGACACAATATATTTTCAATACAATGAAGAATACAAAAGGCATACACTAAAAAATATATCTATTGAATTTGAGCCAGCCTCTCCTAATATTTATGATATAGACAAAAACAATCTTGAACGTATTGTGTCTGCTGGAAAATCTATTGTTAATTTTATGGAACATGCAAAAAAGACTCTACCTGATGCGGAATATTTAGTGATTATTGAGGGTCAAAGCTCGAGAGATAATTATTATGATAATGATGTTTTGAGCTATAAAAGGGCTTTGGCTTTGGTTAATTATTGGAAAAATGAAGGGATTGAGTTTGAAGGATTACCTTGTGAACTTATTGTTTCAGGAAGTGGAGTGAGCAGTAAATTTAGAATAAAACCAGATATTGCAGGCAATAAGGCTAATCAGCGTTTTGTTATACATATCATTCCTAAGCCAGGTAATTTTGTTGAAGAAATTAATAGTAATGAAAATGAAGATTATTATACATTTATTGATAATTAGCTTGTTTTTTGCATGTGGACCAAGGTCAAAAATACATCCAGCATCTGAAAAAACCAATACATCAAAAAGCGAAAATAGACCAAACGCCAAATTTTCTAATGGGTGTAGAATAGCATTTAGAAAAGCAAATGGAGTGTTATATATACCTGTACGTATAAACGGTGTTGATATGGAAGTTATATTTGATACAGGAGCTTCCGATATAGTAATATCTTCGGTTGAAGCTCTTTTTATGAAAAAACAAGGTAAATTATTGAAAGAGGATATTCAAGGGGAAGCATATTACCAAATTGCTGATGGAAGTATTGCTGTTGGAACTATCATTAATCTTAAAACTGTCCAAATAGGAGATGTGGTTATTAAGGATGTACAAGCAACAGTTGTGGATAATATAGACGCACCACTTTTATTTGGACAATCTGCATTAGAAAATTTTGGACGAGTTAATATTGATTATAAAAATAACGTTATAGAGTTTTACTAAAAACAAACACTAAATTAATTCGTGTAAATTGTATTTTGCAGTTGTAAAAGGAAAGGATAAAATCAAATAAAAAACGGTTCGGCGAATTAACCGAACCTTTTTTCCTTTACTTTTTTTAAATTTTTCTTTGCTTTTTTGGAAAAATCCTTTGCTTTTTCTTGGTTTTTCTTTGTTTTTTTTAGCCTCTACAAGCGTTTTCCTTTTTTAATTGGAGTTCAATTTCTTTGATATCAGCTTCCGAATAGTAGTTTTTCAACTTCTTTTCGGTTGTAAACATTCCTATCTCTTTTCTTAAACGATACAATGTAGAATAACTTATCCCAAGTTCCAAACATACTTCTTTACTAGTTTTTAACTTCTCTGCCATTTAACCTCCTATTTTAATAATTAATACATGCAAATATACAAAAAATCTTTCTGATTACCAAATATTTACACAAGAAAAGTTAAACATAAAAAAAGTGCTTTTTTAATGGCGAAAAATTTGTTTTTTTGATGATTTTTTTGTACTTTTGTAGATATAAAAAACATACAAATATGACACAAAATAAGTTATATTATAGCTTAAAAGACTTCAACATTGAGGGGTTTTACAAAAGTTATCAAGAAAAGGTGGAATTAGACAAAAGACAATCAAAAGAAACTATGGAAAAGAAGTGTAGTTTTTTGATTCACAATCTAATTTCAAGACAAATCTATTCTTATAATGATACAGCATATCTTAATGCAGAGGTATTATGGTCTGTTTTGGGAGATGAGTATAAAGAAATACTTGAATTCTTGATAGAAAGCAAGAAAATTAAAGTAGTTTCACAAGCTATTATAGGTAAGCATAGCAGGGGTTATAGGGTTGTTAATTTAGAGAAAAACATTATTTATAGTGAAAAGCCTTATTTCTATCCTTATCGTGTTTATGTAGAAAGACTTAAAAAGGTATTAAAAGAAGAGGGGAAAGAAAGTCTTAAAAAGACAAAAGAAAATTTAACAAAACCTATTTATAGAAAATACCTAAATGCCCTAAAAAAACTAAAAATAAACTATACAAAAGCACAAGAATACATAGATATACGTTTTATGGACGCAAAGAGAGGGGACAAAAAACCGAAAAATTATCACTTAAACATTTTAAAAGATTATCAAAGAAAGAAATTTAAAATAAAAGTACCAAACGAAAACGATAATAGAATATATCATATTTTAACATCAACACCAAGAGAATTAAAGTATTTTTTGAATATTAAATTTCAAGTAGATATACGTAATTCACATCCTTTATTATTTAATTCTTTATTATATGATAAATATGAAATACCACAAAATATAAGATATATATTATCTAATATAATTAAGAATAATAATACAATAATAGATATAGATAATAATACAAG
>CALCUN010000064.1 GCA_937906975.1 uncultured Bacteroidales bacterium | reverse complement strand
TCAAAAAATTCATAAAGAATATTTTTATATATTTTTTCACCAGAAGCATTTGAAAAAACAGTAAAAGATGGTCTTACTTATGATAATAAAAGAAAACAAATGACATTTAAATGCTATTGTGATTGCCATAAATGTAATTTTTGCTATAATACAAAAAACACCTTGCATTTTGGGCAAGGTGTTTTTTTTGTTAATTGTTTAGATATTTCTTTTCTATTTCCATTTTTCCCTCTTTATAAAACAGGGCTTCCTGGGATTCATTTACGATCAACTGGGATTGAGTGTTGAAATTTTCGATATAGCTTTTTTTAACGAGCGTGTTGTTATCGGTAACACAGCTGATCACTTCAAAAGCGTTATTAATTGACATATTTGATCTCCAATCTTTTAAATTATTATGTATATTATATCACTAATAGCAAAAAAAGTCTACAGTTTTTTAAAAAAATATAGCAAAATATTGAATATTTTTAAATCAAATGTATTTACATCTACTTCTTTAAATGGTGTAACACAGTGCTTTTCTATAAGTAATGCGTAAATATATGCAGATGTTAAATCAAATTACTTATTTGATGATAATAAGAATGAATCAGAATTAGCGAAAGTGTTAGAAAAAAGATTCAAGGAATTTAGAAAAAATCAAAAAGGGTGATTTTTGTGAAAAAAGGTTTAATTGTTGTTATTGCTGTTGTTATTTTTATTTACGTTACCTTGTTTCAAGATAACTTTCTCATATAAAAATTCTAATTATTTTTTATAAGTTGCAAAATTACCGCTTTTTTTCTTTTTGCTATCTTTGCACCTATGAAAAAATAGTAAACTTAATAATTTTCTAAGTCGAAGAAATAATTCACCTAAATCTTCTATTGCTCTAACCCTTGCGAGAATGACAATTTTAAAAAAGGGCGTTTGCTATGTTTCTTTCCATTATTTTACAAAAGCGTGCTTGTAGCCTTTTACCTCTTGCCAATGTCCTCTTGTAAAGTCGGGAACGGAAACGGGAGCGTTGTTATTCTCTATTGAAATGCGAGAAAGTTCTATCACACTACACCATTCGGCAAGGTCATATACGTCCATATCCAAAGGAAGTCCGTTTTGCAAACAATAAATCAAACGCCAATCCATTATAAAGTCCATTCCGCCGTGTCCGCCTACTTGTTTTGCTATTGTTTCTAACTCAATATGAATAGGGTGTTTGTACTTTTGCATTAGTTTTGCTTTGATTTCTTCGCTTACTGCTCTGTGTACGTTTAGGTTTTCGTGGTCTGGAACAATGGTTGTGTCAATATTTTCTGGTTGAAAGCAGTATTGTTCTATTGGGTATTTGTTTGCAAAGCCTTCTGTGCCGGTTACTTGATACATTCTGCTGTATGGACGTGGTGTCATTACGTTATGTTGCAAGTGCATTGTCTTTCCGTTTTCTGTTTGAATGAAAGTAAGGGTGTGGTCTGCGTTTTGAAATTCTATATCTTTGTTTTTAACGCCTAATTTCTTTGCAAACTTTTTACCATTTATAGATTTAGTATCCATAGACACCAAAGTCTTCATTCTATCTCCACGATGAATGTTCAATAACTGACAAATAGGTCCTATTCCGTGAGTTGGATAGACATCTCCTCGGTGTTCGTTGTTGTAATCCAAACGCCAATTATCATAATAGTAAGTCCAAAACTCTTCTAAGTAGTGAATGTATGCTCCTTCTGTGTGAAGCAATTCTCCGAATAAGCCTTGTTGTGCCATGTTTAGCGTAGTCATTTCAAAGTAATCATAGACACAGTTTTCTAATTGTATGCAATGTTTTCTTGTTCTTTCGCTTGTGTTTATCAAGTCCCAAATCTCCTCTAAGGACATTGCGGCAGGGACTTCTATTGCAACGTGTTTGCCATGCTCCATTGCGTAAACACCAATGTTTGCGTGGTTTTCCCAATCTGTTACTACATATATCAAATCAATGTCTTCTCTTTCGCAAACCTTTTTCCATAAATCCTCACTTCCATGATAAGAAGTAGGTTTTTCTTTGCCTGCATTGAGCAATACTTTCTCTGCTCTTGCGGTTAATTCGGGGCGAATATCACAAAGAGCCTTTATTTCCACTCCTGGAATGTGGATAAATCTTTCCACAGCACTTATTCCACGCATTCCAAGTCCTACTATACCGATGCGAACCGTATCTATCTTTGGAGCAACTAAGCCAACAACGTGAGTTTGTCCCTTTGGACGTTTAGGAACTTTTGTTTCTATTACTTTTGATGATGTTTGACAAGACACAAATCCAACAAACACCAATAGGATTAAAAGATATTTCTTTGCCATAGGTTTAATGTTATAAATATTTGTTTGGTATATAGTACGGAAAAAACGATTGATTGTTATGTTATGAGTGAAAAAATTAAGTAATTTTGTGTTTTAATACACTATTTATTGATATGAAAAAACTATTTGTAATATTTGCGATTAGTCTTTTGTTATTTGTAAATGCTAATGCACAACAACCGCCTTTGATGGGTTGGAGTTCTTGGAATACTTACGGAGTGGAAATCAACGATTCTTTGATAAAGACTCAGGCAGATGCTATGGTAAGGCTTGGATTCTTAGAAAAAGGCTATCGATATATAAATATAGATGACGGATATTTTGGAGGGAGAGATGAAAAGGGTAATTTGCTAATTCACCCTAAAAGATTTCCCAACGGATTGAAAGGTTTGGTAGATTATATTCACGCTTTGGGATTGAAAGCAGGCATTTACACCGATGCAGGAAAGAATACTTGTGCTTCATATTGGGGAAATCCAAAAGATACAATAGGAATTGGAGTAGGACTTTATGGACATGAGGCAGAGGATTTAAGATTGTTTTTTGATGAACTTGATTTTGATTTTCTGAAAGTGGATTATTGTGGAGCAGATGCAAGAAACAATATTGACAGATTGGATTTAGAAGAAGAAAAACGCTTTAAGGAAATTGCCAAGCATATAAAAGGAGTAGAGAAAAAGGAGGTTTCTTGGAATGTTTGCCGATGGGCTTTTCCTGGGACTTGGGTTAGCGAAATTGCAGACTCATGGCGTATGAGCGAAGACATATATTTGGGTTGGGAATCCATAAAAAGCATTATTCATCAAAACCTTTACTTATCTGCATACGCAAGTTTTGGACATTATAACGATATGGATATGCTTGAAGTCGGCAGAGGGCTAAGCGAAGAAGAAGATAAAACTCATTTTGGTATGTGGTGCATGATGTCTTCTCCGCTTTTGATAGGTTGCGACCTTAATTCCATACAGCTAAATGCCGTTTCACTTTTGCAAAACGAAGAGTTGATAGCCTTAAACCAAGATTTGCTCGGCTTACAAGCATACGTTGTGGAGCGAAAGAACGATTGCTATATATTAGTCAAAGATATAGAAAAACTATATGGCAAGAAAAGAGCAGTTGCTGTGTATAATCCAAGCGAAAAAGCACAAACTGTGTCGGTGGATTTTGCTTTGCTTGATTTAGATGGAAAGATTAAAGTAAGAGATGTATATGAGCGTAAAGATATTGGCACATTTAAAGAAGAATTTATTGTAAATATTCCGCCACATGCAACAAGGATTTATACCCTTGAAGCAAACAAAAGATTGGAACGTAGTCTATACGAAGCAGAAACAGCATGGCTTTCAGCATATCAAGAATTAGAAACAGGAGAAACAACAAAGACTGCAATATATGAAGAAGTTGAGGGATTATCAGGCGGAGCAGTAGTGAAGAATCTTGGATATAATTCTAAAAATGATTTGCAATGGAGAAACGTTTACAGCGAAAAAGGTGGGGAATACGAAATTACGATATTCTTTTTCGGGAAAGCAGAACCGATAAACATTGTTGTAAACGACAATAAGCCTATTCAACTTACGCTAAATGAGAATAGCAGCGTGGTAAGCCTAAAACATAAACTTAAAAAAGGGGAAAACATAATTCGTCTTTACACAGAGTCGGAGGAATCATTTGCTGTTGATTGTATGAATGTGCAAAGAGAGTAAAAGAGCGATGTTTCGAAAGTTTATTTTTCGTTATCCATTTCGTCCCAGCCTCTATTGCATTTGTGAAGATTGCGTGATTTGCTGAAATCAAACATGTGATAATCTCTCATCTCTTGATATGCTTTTTCGGTGTTGATTTGCTCTTGTGTTTCTTGTTTTTGTTTTTTGTGATGATGGAAATAAGCAAACAACAAATACAAAAATAGAATTAAAAGTAAAGAAATTACAACGAAAGCAAGAAGATTATCTAAAATGTAGTTGTCATAATTGTTTGGTGTAATCTTTACTCCTTTGTCAAAAACGACTCTTAAACTTACAGATAATAGAGCGGTGAGAATAAGCAAGGGAATAAATAAGCGTTCTTTTTTTTCTTCTATTTCGATTGCGGATTTGTCAATAAAAGAGAACTTTTTCGCAACACCCAATCTAAATAAAGAGGCTAAAAGAAGCGGTGTTATTATTATGTTTACTGTCTCTATTGTTGCAGATTTATGAGAAATGGGAAAGAGGATAAGAAAAACAAGTAGGCTTCCTATGATAGAGGGATAGATTACGTTGTTTTTTAATTGTTTTTTTACATCTTCCAATAATGGATTGATTATTCCAACAATGATTTCTCTTAGAAAATACATTCCAAATCCAAGAAGGATAATCATTACTATTACAAAAAAAACTTTTGCTATTTTTGAGGGAAAGGTAAGTCCAATGAAATCGGTTACTAAGTTAAAACTCCATAGAGTAAACAAATGTCCACAAACAAAACCATTGAAGAATCTTATGAAACTACAAATAATCACCCAAAAAAGTAGGCGTTGTATCCAAATTCTTTTTGATTTCCATCGTAAAAGCAAAACAACTGAAATGAAAAACAAAAGAACTAATAGAATTATCGCACTTCCAAAGATGTTAATCACGTTGTCGGCACTCTTCCATACTTCATCTGAGTTGGCAGAGGTTAGAGCGTTGAAATCTAAGTAAGAGCTATAAACAATAACAGGCACATCGTGAGAGAAAGCAGGTAGAATTGTGGAGATTTGTACCACAAAAAATACAAGAAGATAAGCAAGTATGAAAATTATAACGTTGTTTACTATTTTCTCCATTTATACCAAAACATTCTGTCTTTGACTTGTTTGTCAAGAATTGTGATAATTTCTTCCGACATCTTTAAAAAGATATGAAGTTCATTGTCTTCTAACCAGCGTTTTCCGTCATCTTCTTTTCTGCAGGCTGCTGAAAAATTAATTAAAAAGTCATCGTTGGAGCGAAGCACCCATTGCACAGCCTTTTTTTCGCCATCAATAGCGTTACTCAATACTCCAAGGGTACCAAATCCGTTGTCAAAAAGCCAATGCAAAGCCTCCTCATCACCTCTGACAGCATTGCTCCAAGCTGCTAGTTCGGGAAATCCGTTTTTTACTAAAAACATAAAGAAATCCTTGTTTCCTTTTAAAGATTCAAGTAAGACTATCAGAATTTTTATATCGTAATGTAAGAGGCTTCGCATAATATTATCTTAATTTAGCATCTAATTTTTGTTCAAAAGTCTTTAACAACTTTGACATTATGGCTTCAATTTGTTTGTCTGTCAAAGTCTTTTCGTTGTCTTGAAGAACAAAACTCAAAGCATATTGTTTGTGTCCTTCTGGTAGTTTGTCGCCTTTGTAAACATCAAAAAGAGAAACTTTTTTCAATAGTTTCTTTTCTGTTTGATAAGCCAAGGCTTCCATTTCTGCGAAAGAAACTTCTTCTTTTACAACTAAAGCCAAATCTCTTCTTACTTCTGGGAATTTTGATATTTCTTCATATCTCACACTCTTAGAAGGAATGTAACGATAAAGCAAAGTCCAATCTACATCAGCATAGAATATGCCTTGTTTTATGTCCCATTTTTTGCAAAGTGAAGGTTTTAGCATTCCGACTGTCGCAATTGTTTTTTTGCTATCTTTTGCAACGTATGCCAAAGCGTAAAGATAAGATTCGTTTTCTATTTGTTTAACTTCAAAACGAGTCATATTTACTCTAAGTTCTGAGAAAATATTTAATAAAATATTCTTTAAATAATAGAAATCTTCATCTACTCTTTTTGCTTGCCAGCTTTCTATGCTTTTTCCTGTGGTTAGCATAGCCAAATGCTTGTGCTCGGTATATCTTTTTGTGATGTTTTCCGATTCAAATCCTTCAATATTTTTCTCATAACAGTTTCCAAATTCAAATAATCTTAAATCAGAAGTCTTTCTGTTAATGTTATAAGAAATTGTTTCTAATTGACCATAAAGAAGTGTTTGACGCATTTGTCCAAGGTCTTTACTTAGAGCATTCATCACTAAGACAGATTTTTCTTGTGGGAAGTCTGCGTTGTTTTCGTAGTAAGAAATTTTTGTAAGTGAGTTATTCATTGTTTCGTTAAAGCCTTTTGCAGCTAACATATCCGAAACAAAGGCTTGTATTTTTTCAGCATTAGGCTTAGCAGAAGAAGAAATACAATTTTTCATGCTTGCAGAAATTTCCACATTGTTGTATCCGTAAATTCTAAGTATTTCTTCAATCAAATCACACTCTCTTGTAACATCTACTTTGTTTGTAGGCACAATAGCAGTCAAACCATCTTCTTTTAAAGAGGTTTCAATATTTAATTTATTTAAGATATTCTTTACAATTTCTCTATCTAGCTTTTTGCCAATCAAAGAATCCATTCTCTCAAATGAAAGTTCAATTTCTTTAGGCTTTATTTCTTCTGGATAAATATCAACAATTTCAGAACAAATCTTACCTCCTGCAACTTCCTTTATTAAAAGAGCAGCACGTTTCAAAGCATAAAGAGTAATATTAGGGTCAGCACCTCTCTCGTAACGGAAAGAAGCATCTGTTTTCAAAGTGTGGTATTTAGCACCCTTACGAATCACAACAGGATCAAAGTAAGCACTTTCAATAAGTACGTCAGTAGTAGATTCGCTCACGCCAGAATCTAATCCACCGTAAATACCACCCATACACATTGCCTCTTCTGCATTGCAAACCATAGCCTCCTTACCATTCAACTTTCTTTCTACACCGTCAAGAGTAACAAAAGTTGTGTCCTTTTCGAGAGATTTAACATTGATTTCTTTGCCTATTACTTTAGCGAAGTCAAAAGCGTGAAGCGGTTGCCCAATTTCCATCAATACAAAGTTGGTTACATCGACAATGTTATTAACAGGACGTAAGCCTATCGTTCTTAAACAATCTGCCAACCACTTTGGAGATTCTTTTACTTCAACTCCCTTTACTACAACCGCACTATATCTTTTGCAAAGATTAGTATCTATGTTTATTTTTACGTTTTCGCTTGTTTCTTCCACTTTAAAATCTTCCACACTTGGTAGATTTAAAGTTTTTTCTTCTTTCAACTGACTTTGAAGCAAAGCAACCACATCTCTTGCTACGCCAATGTGAGAAGTAGCATCAGAGCGGTTAGCTGTAAGTCCGATTTCAAAAACATAATCTTCTTCAATGTTGAAATATTCCTTGGCAGGAGTACCTACTTTTGCAGACGGGTCCAAGACAAGTATGCCATCGTTGTTATCACTCAAGCAAAGTTCTTTTTCAGAGCATATCATACCCTCACTTGGTTCGCCTCTAAGTTTGCTTTTCTTTATTTCAAAACAATCTCCGTTTTCTTCATAAATTTTTGCACCCACAGTAGCAACAATAACCTTTTGTCCCTCTGCCACATTTGGAGCGCCGCAAACAATATTCAAAGGCTCAGCACCACCAACATCAACCTTTGTTATATGAAGGTGGTCAGAATTTGGGTGTATTACGCAAGAAAGCACATGCCCAACAAAGAAATTTTTCAAGCTACCTTTTATACTTTCAACCAACTCCACATCTTCTACTTCCAAACCTCCGAAAGTTAAAAGATTTGCTATCTCTTCTGCTGATATATTAGTATCAACATATTTTTTAAGCCAATTATATGATATTTTCATTTTCGCAAAAATTTTATTTTATTAAAGTCATTTCATCAACAAGATGAGATGCACCAGCAAATTTATCAATTATAAATAAACAATAACGAATATCCAAAGATATGTTTCTACATTGAGAAGGGTCATACATAATATCACTCATTGTTCCTTCCCAATTTCTATCGAAGTTAATACCTATTAAGTTTCCGTCTTTATCCAAAACAGGGCTACCTGAGTTTCCTCCTGTTGTGTGATTGCTTGCTATGAATGCAACAGGCAAATCTCCATTTTTATCAGCGTATTGACCATAGTCTTTGTTTTCATAAAGTTGTTTTAGCTTAGGTTCAACAACATAATCATAAATATCAGGATTTTCTTTCTCCATTATCCCCTCAATAGTAGAGAAAGCTTCATAGGTAATAGCGTTTTTAGGCTCGTAAGTCTTTATGTTTCCATAAGCAACTCTCAAAGTAAGATTAGCATCTGGGTAAAATTCTTTTTGAGTGTTCTTTTTCATCAAACCATCTACATAAATTCTATACAAACTATCAATCTTACTATCATAAATAGCTAATGTAAATCTGTCTTTTTCCATATACTGATTCCAAATAGGAGTAAAGAGTTTAAAAGCAGGGTCATTCTTCAATTTTTTTACGTTTTTAGCACTGAAAGCCTTAAACATTTTATCAGCTTTTTTAGGACAAGTCAATAAAGAGTTTTCATAAATATTATCAAAATACGCCTCTGGAGTATTAAATTCTTTTTCTACAACTTCTTTTAACCACGCATAGTTGTCTTTTGCATAGTCATTGTAGAAAATAGACATAGTTCTAACAAAGATTTCTTTATCTACTTTGCGATGATTTTCGTAATCATTTGCATAATATTTTAATAAGCTACTATAAAATTTAAGCATTTCATTTCCAAGACTTGCTTCATCGTTGTTTTCAATAAGACTTGTTAGTTTTCTAACGTTTATCATCAAATCCGAAGCAAACACAGCCTCATTCAAATAGGTGTAAGATAAATTTGAATTTTGAATATTTGCATAGCAGTCCTTTAAGTCTGAAAGTACGTTTTTGTATTTTTCATTCTTCATTGCCCAAGCATTAAAATCTTTTTCTAACGCTTTTTTCTTTTCTATTGCATTTAATCTTTTTAATCCTCTTACCTCACCTTGCCACTTTTTCCAGCCGTTTGCAACCGAAGCAACCTTTGAAGCATAACGCAATCTTTGAGCAGGAGTTTCGTTCATAGCTCTGTTATATACATCAAGACGTGCTGTTCTTAGTTTAATTCTTGTAGGGTCTTCAAAGTTTTGAACATAGTTCACAGCATCGGAAGTAAGAAACTGTTTAGTAGTTCCAGGATAGCCAAAAACAAAAGTAAATTCGCCCTCTTCCACACCTTTTATATTAACTTTTAAATGTTTTTTAGGTTTGTAAGGAACATTGTCCTTTGAATAATCGGCAGGTTTTCCATCTTTGTCAGCATAAACTCTAAACACTGAGAAATCACCCGTGTGTCTTGGCCACATCCAATTGTCAGTATCTCCTCCGAACTTACCAATATTGCTAGGTGGAGCTCCAACTAAACGAACATCTTTAAAGATTTCGTTTACATACATAAAGTATTGATTACCGTAATAGAAAGGTTTGATAACAGCAGTGTAATGATTGCCATTAGTTGCCTTTTCTTTTACTTTTTGAATGTTTGCTTCAATTATTTTTTGACGTTCCTCTTCCGACATTTTTTCGCCAACTCCATTTAATACTTGCGCAGTTACATCTTCCATGTAAACTAAACGAGTAATTGTTAGCCCTCTGCAAGGAAGTTCTTCTTCTCTGCTCATAGCCCAAAAGCCATTTGTAAGATAGTCTCTTTCAACAGTAGAATGTGAAACAATGAAACTATAACCGCAGTGATGATTTGTAAGAAGCAAGCCTTCTTCTGAGACAAACTCTCCTGTACAACCTGTTCCAAACAACATAACTGCATCTTTTAAAGACGCACTATTTACGTTGTAAATATCCTCTGCGCTAATACGCATTCCGTTTTTTTGCATATCAGCTTGCTTATTCTTTAACAAAAGAGGTAACCACATTCCCTCATCTGCAAATACGCTTGGCATAATCATTGAAATAGCCAATCCAATCAACAATAATTTTTTCTTCATACTAAAAATATCTAAAATCTAAACCTGCAAATATACAAAAAAGACTTAACTATTCTTCATTTTCCTAAGAAAAATATCTTCTTAGCCTAAGTTTACTTTTTCAAAGAGAAAACACCTTCAGATTTTTCTTAGCTTTAGAAATTTTTTTCTTAGCTTTAAAAAAATATTTCTTAGCTTTAGAAAAATATTCCTAAGAAAAATTTGTACCTTTGCAGTTTGCAAAATTATCCCGATGAGAATATCGGTACAAAGTAAGAAAAATGGAAAGAAGAAACGAAAATAGAGATTGGAAAAGACCTCAAAAAGGAGGCTTTAACAAAGAAAGAAGAGAAGAAAAAAAGCCTTTTTCAAGAAGATTTGAAAGAGATAGCGAGCAGGCTCCAAGAGAATTTAAAAGAAAAAGGGAGCAATCTTTTGAGAAAACAGATAGATTTTCTGATAAAAAAGAGAGATTTCCTCGTAGAGAAAGAACTTTTGAAAGAGAAACAAAGCCTTTTGATAGAAATTCAAGAAGATTTGACAGAGAACCAAGAAAGTTCGATAAAGAGCCAAAGACCTTTACAGAAAAACCTGCAAAATCTTTTGATAAAGACATACGTTTGAATAGATTTATAGCAAATTCTGGCGTTTGTTCAAGAAGAGAGGCTGATGTTTTAATAGCATCAGGTGCAGTAACTGTGAATGGTAAAGTTGTAACACAAATGGGTGTTAAGGTTTCAACCTCTGATGTTGTTTGTTACGATGGAGAAAGACTCTCTCACGAGAAAAAAGTATATCTTTTGTTGAATAAACCAAAAGGATTTATAACAACCCTTGACGATCCTCAAGAAAGAAAAACAGTTATGAGTCTTGTGGAAAAAGCATGTAAAGAAAGAATTTATCCAGTTGGACGTTTAGATAGAAATACCACAGGCTTATTGCTTTTTACCAATGATGGAGATATGACAAAAAAGCTAACTCACCCATCATTTGGTGCAAGAAAAATCTATCATGTAGAATTGGATAAACCACTTGCAAGAAACGATATGCAATCCTTGCTTGATGGAATAGAATTGGAGGACGGATTTACAAGATTTGACGATATTCAATTTGTAGAATACTACAACGATAAAAAAGTTGTAGGAGTAGAATTGCATAGTGGTAAAAACAGAATTGTAAGACGTATGTTTGAAGCTATGGGTTACTATGTTACAAAACTAGATAGAGTAAGTTTTGCAGGATTGACCAAGAAAGACCTTCCAAGAGGTAGATGTAGATTTCTAACCGAAAAAGAAATTAATTTCTTAAAGATGTTATAGATGAGAATACCTCATTTCACATTGACAAAACGAGCAAAAAAGATATTATTAGTAATAATTCTTTTGCTCGTTTTGTGCTTTTTAGCCTCCGCAATATTTATTTGGGCAAACGAATCAAAGATTAAACAAATCGTTGTAAAGGAACTGAATAAGTCCTTATTAACAGAGGTTAAGGTAAGTGAGATAGAAGTGAAATTCCTTTCTTCATTTCCTATGGTTTCGGTGGTTTTCAACGATGTTGTCATAAATGATGTCTTAGACACTTTGAAAAAAGATAGGTTTGTTGAGGTTAAACAATTAGGAGTAAAGTTTAGCGTTTTGGATATTCTCTCTGGAAGATACAATGCAAAGAAAATATCGGTAGAAAACGGACAAATCAATCTTAGAGTAAATTCTCAAGGAGAGAGTAATTACATTTTTTGGAAACAAAGAGAGGAAAAAGATAAAGAAACAGAGTTTTCATTTGCCCTTAACTTAGTTGAGTTTAACGATGTGGAGTTTAGCTTTCGCAACGACATATCTCGCTTATTTATAAAGGCAAAAGCCGATGAGTTAGCAGCAAAAGGAAATTTTTCTGACAAGTTTCAAGACTTGCAATTGCAGGCAGATTTAATGCTTAACACACTTGTGTTTGATGAGTTTAAGATAAGCGATTCTCAAAGACTGACCTGTGAGATTAATGCTCACAACAATACTGACAAAAGCTTGCTTAGCATTAAGAAAGCAGAGGTATGTTTGGAGCAAATGCTCTTTGATTTAACGGGGGCTTACTCCTATGATAATAAATCTGTGATTGACCTTGCCTTAGTTGGTAAAGAAATAGATTTAAAAGAGGTTTTCTCTATTTTTGACATAGATAGCCAAGAGTTGTTAAAGGGATATGAAAGCGAGGGCTTGGTTGATTTTTCAATGAGCGTAAAAGGCGAATTGTCAAAAGAGGTTTTACCTCAAATAAATGCAGATTTCAATATTGAAAAAGGAGGACTTAGAAATAAAAAGCTTAATATTTTTTGCGAAAATATTAGTTTAAAAGGAAGTTATTCAAATGGAGAGAAAAGAAATTCAAAGACTTCTCAGTTGAGTGTGGAGGATTTTTCTCTTAAATTAAACAATGGATTTTTCCAAGGCAAGTTATTTGTTAGCGATTTTTCGGATATTAAAATTGATGCACAGATAAAAACTCAGTTAAAGCTTGAAGATGTTAAGGCGTTTTTGAAACAAGACAGTTTGCAGGTGCTTAAAGGAGATTTGTCAGCAGATGTGAGGGTGAAAACCAAGATAAAAAATCTTAATTCTTTGGTTTGTTCGGGCAGTGCTAAGATAAAAAATGCAGCTTTTAAGGATTTGAGATTAGATGCAGTGGTATTGGATAATTTATCTTGTGAGGCGTTGTTTGACAACAAGAAAATAAGAATTAACAACTTAGAAACCTTGTTTAATTCTGAGAAATTGACTGCAAATGCTTTAATAGATTCTAAGAAAATAAGTGCAGATGTTGATTTGAAGCGATATAAATTTGAGGACTTGGTGATAGATAATATTAAGGGTAAGGTTTTCTATTCAGATAGGGTAGCTTCTACAAATGATTTACAATTTGATATTTTTGAAGGTAAGGTTAGCTCAAAGGATTGCAAGTTAATTTTTGCTGAAAAGGAGAATGTGTTAAGCGGAAGTTGTAGAGTGAATAATTTGAACATAAAACAGACATTCAAAACTTTAAATAATTTTTCTCAAAAGGTGATTACCGACAAGAATTTGGAAGGACGATTGAATGCAGATGCTGTTTTTAATCTTTATTTTGATAAGAAGTTTAATTTTTTGTCAAATCGCTCCTCGTTTAATGTGAATTACTCTATCGCAAAAGGCAGATTAAAGGAGTTTGATTTGATGAAAAAACTTTCTTTGTTTGTTAAGGAGGAGGCTTTGAAAGATGTGAAGTTTGAAAACATAACATCTTCTTTGCAAATGAATAATTCTTCCATTAATTTTGAACCTATTGTGGTGCGTTCTAATGTTGTGGATTTTGAATGTTTTGGAAAACACGATTTAGACAATAAGATTGACTATCAATTTGCGATAAACCTTTTGAAAAATGCTGATAAAAATTCAGCAAAAGTAAAGTTGTTTGTAAAGGTTGAAGGATTTTTAAATGATCCTAAGTTTAAATTCAACCTGCAAAGCGATATGAAGAAAGTAAAAGAAAAGGTAAATCAAGACAAACGCGAGATAATAAACGCTATTGATAAGGATTTTAAACTCAATCTTGAAGAAGCAAAGAAGGATAAAAAGGAATGGGAAAAGCAAGAAAAGGGAGAGTTTATCATTGAATGGGGAGAAGAAAAGGATACTGTGGTTAGTGGTAAGCAATTCGAGGATAGTGATTTTATTATAGAATGGTAGCGTTTTTACGCAAAAAAAGTTTTACCTTTGCATTATGTTAAATCAAGTGGAAATCGAAGATATAATTTTTGAAAAGGCAATTTCGGCAAGCGAGATTAAAGAAGTCGTAAGCCGTTGTGCAAAACAAATCATAGATGACTACAAAGATAAGGAGATTACTTTTCTTGTGGTTTTGAATGGTGCGTTTGTCTTTGCTGCAGACTTGCTTCGCGAATTTGACTCTTCATGTTTAGTATATTTCATAAAGGTTTCCTCTTACCAAGGAATGGAAAGCACAAATCAAGTACAGATTTCGGGATTGCCCTCTTGTGTTTTAGAAGGAAAAGACGTTGTAATCATAGAAGATATTGTGGATTCTGGATTGACAATGCAAAAACTTCTTGAAAGATTGCAAAAGGAAAATCCTGCAAGTCTTGAGGTTTGTACATTATTTTTTAAACCAGAGAATTTTAAAGGCGATTATAATATAAAATACATTGGAAAGAGTATTGAAAACGACTTTATTGTTGGTTACGGACTTGACTTTAATGATAAGGGACGTAATCTTGCCAATGTTTATCAAAGAAAAAAATTATAAATTATGTTAAATATAGCATTATTTGGAGCACCTGGTGCAGGAAAAGGAACACAATCAAAAGAGTTAGTAAAGAAATATGATCTTACTTACATCTCTACAGGAGATATTCTAAGAAAAGAAATTGCAGCAGGAAGCGAATTAGGATTGCAAGCAAAGGATATTATCAACAAAGGTGGACTTGTGAGCGATGAACTCATAGTTCAAATTATAGAAAAGATAATAGAAAAAGAAGATCACGGAGGAATACTTTTTGATGGCTTTCCTCGTACTGTTGTTCAAGCATATATTTTAGAGGGATTATTGCATAGAATGAACAGAAGACTGCTTTGTATGTTGAGCTTAGAGGTTCCAAGAGAGGAACTAATAGAAAGAATGCTTAAACGTGCAGCAATTGAGGGCAGAGCTGACGATAATGAAGAGGTAATAAAGAATCGTTTTAAAGAATACGATGAAAAAACTCAACCTGTTGCAGATTTCTACAAAGAAAAAGGTATTTACTATCCTATAAACGGAGTCGGCTCAATGGAAGAGGTGTTTTCTCGTCTTACAAACAAGATTGAAGAAACATTAGAGACAGCATACAGAAATATTGTATTGTATGGAATGCCAGGATCGGGCAGAGGAACACAGGCTAAACGCATTGCAGAAAGATATTCTTTGGTTTATGTTTCAACAGGTGCAATGATAAGAGAAGAAATCAAACAAAACACTGAATTAGGTAAGATTTGTTTGCCATATATCGAACAAGGAGATAATGTTCCTGATGAGGTAGCAATACGATTGATAGAAAAGAAAATCAAAGACAATCCAAACGCAAAAGGATTTGTGTTTAAAGGATTCCCTTCTACGTATGTACAAGCTTATATCTTAGACGGAATATTAGATAGAATACATTCCTCAGTTACATGTGTTGTAGAAATAAAATCAAATCCGATACAATGTGTTAAACGTTTAGTTACAAGAAGCAAAACTGACGACAAACGCATCTATGACTTAGACACAGATACAATAATTCATAGGTTAGAAACATACGAAAGCTGTGCTAATAAAGTAAGAGAGTATTATACAAACAAAAATAAGTATTACAGCGTAAACGGTGATGAAGATGTTGAAGTGGTATTTGAAAACGTTTGCGACACTGTTGATAAAGCATTAAAATCTTAAAGAAGTGGCATCGAATTTTGTAGATTACGTAAAGGTATGCTGTCGTTCTGGAAAAGGAGGTGCAGGCTCGGCACACCTTCTTAGGACAAAGGGCGATGCAAAAGGCGGTCCTGATGGAGGAGATGGCGGAAGAGGTGGACATATCATACTAAGAGGAAACAAACAGTATTGGACTCTTCTTCACCTCAAATATACTAAGCACCTAATTGCAGAAGCAGGAGGAAATGGTGGCGAAAACCGTCTTCATGGTAAGAATGGAAAAGACGTTATTGTTGATGTGCCGTTAGGAACAGTTTGCAAAGATTTTGAAACCAAAGAAATCGAATGCGAAATTGTTGAAGACGGACAACAAGTCATAATAGCAAAAGGCGGAAGAGGAGGATTGGGAAATGATCACTTTAAATCGCCAACAAATCGTACGCCACGCTATGCACAACCTGGTGAAGACGGACTTGAAGTCTGGAAGATAATAGAATTAAAGATACTTGCCGATGTAGGACTTGTGGGATTTCCTAACGCAGGTAAAAGCACTTTGCTAAGTGTTGTTTCGGCTGCGAAACCTGAAATCGCAGATTATCCATTTACTACTTTGGTTCCAAATCTTGGAATGGTGTCTTATCGTGAGGATAAAAGCTTTGTGATGGCAGATATTCCAGGAATAATAGAAGGAGCCTCAGAAGGCAGAGGCTTAGGTCATAGATTCTTGCGTCATATTGAAAGAAACGCTGCTCTTTTGTTTATGATTCCTTGCGATTGTGATGACATAAAGAAAGAATACAATATCTTGCTTACAGAGCTTGAACGTTACAATCCTGAACTCTTAGATAAAGAAAGAGTGTTGGCGATAACAAAGTGTGATATGCTTGATGAGCAAATGAAAAACGAAATGAAAAAACTCCTCCCTGAAAACATAGAAAGTATTTTCATTTCTTCGGTAACAGGAGAGAATATACAACAATTAAAAGACACACTTTGGAGAGTGTTAAATAAATGATAGAATATTTAAACGACTTAGATACACAAGCGTTTTATTTGATAAATTCGGCAAGGAACGATTTTTTTGATTGGTTCTTTGCCGTTATTTCTTCACATCTGTTTTTCGCTCTTGTGGTAGCGAGCATTTTCATTTGCTTCGCATATAAAAATTTCAAAAAAACATGGTGGATAGTTCTAATTCTTATAGGGCTTTGTTTCCTTTTAGGAGATAGAGTTTCGGTTATGGGATTTAAAGATGTGTTTGAAAGATTAAGACCTTCTCATGCTTTGCAAGATGTTTTTCTTGTAAAGTTTAAAGACTTTCATCTCGTATATACAAGCAAGGGCGGTATGTATGGATTTGTTTCTTCGCACGCTACAAATGCTTTTTGCATAGCAACGCTTTTTGGGCTCATATCTCGCAAGAGACTTTCTTGGATTTTACTTTTGCTTTGGGCATTTCTTACGGCTTATTCTCGCATATATTGTGGCGTTCACTATCCGGGAGATGTGATTTGTGGAGGATTATTAGGCGTTGTTTTAGGCTGGTTGATATATTTTTTATACACAAAAATTAAAAACAAATACCCTCAAATTTTCTCTTAGGAATATTTTTTTTTCTCTTAGAAATATTTTTTGTTTTCTTAGGAATATTTTTCGTTTTCTTAGGAATATTTTTTTAGCCTTTTACGTATAGGTTTGTCGTAAAAACTTGCTAAAACAAAGGCGAGAATTATTGATATAAATACCACAAATAATGCTACGGGATAGGTTTCTTGTAGGGTGTATTGTTTGGTTTCTATTAGCCATTGATAGAATAGATACATTATTGGATAGTGAATGATATACAAAGGATAGGAAATCTCTCCTAATAATTGACTCGCTCTGCTGTTTTCTTTGCTTGAGGCTCCAATGATTACAATTAGAGGAAAGATAATCGCAATACAGATTTCTTCATAAATGCCATTGAGATTTATTGCATTGAGGGGCGATAGGTAAGGAATGGAAAGAGTTGTTATGAGTATGATTGCAGAGATTAAAAAAGGGTATGGGAGTTTGATTGATTTGAATTTGCGAGAGATAATCATTCCTAAGGTGAAAGGAAAAAGCATTCGCAACATTCCTCCAAAGAAATTGATTGTGTCAAAGGTCCAACCAACTCCTATTGAGCCGTATCCCGATAGGTTTCCTATGGCAAATATACTGTGGAGCAAGCCTAAGATTACAACTAAAATGGTTAGGAGTTTTGTGCTTAGCCTTCTGATAAATATAGCATAGAGAATGTTTCCTATGTATTCAAAAAATAGCGACCACATAGGGCCATTGAGTGGGAATAACTCACCATTGCCTCTTATTTCATTGAAAGAGCCTGGTAAGGCTGGAATCATAAAACAGGTTAGCAAGAATGTGATTATTGAAATATAAAAAGGAATTGTATTTCCACTCCATTGCATAGAGCCTCCTATGAGAAAACATATTAAACCGATGAATGCTCCCACAATTAACATAGGGTGAAGGCGTATTAGTCGGCGTTTGAAAAAGGAAGCCGTAGTCATTTTATCCCATCTGTCGTTATAGGCATAGTTTATTACGAATCCCGATAGTAAAAAGAAGAAATCAACTGCTAAGTAGCCGTGATTGAAAATTCTTATTAAGCCATCGCCTGCTTGATTGGTGATTTGTGCAAAGGAAAAGCCTTCAAAAATATGGTAACAAACGACAATGATTGCGGCAAGCCCTCTTAGAGAATCAAGGACTTGATAATGTTGTTTTGAATCAATCATGTTTTAATAAGTTTTTTAGAGCACGAATTTGTTTTATTGAGTGAATGTCGCTACCAACTTGGTCGTAGTAGTTTTTAGATAGCAACCATTCGGCTTTCTTTTGTGCCATTTTTCCATACATTCCTTCTAAGGAAAGAAGATTTAGTTGGAATTTTATGCCTTCGGATTTTAATTTTGAGTAGTCTTTCTCTGTCATATAGACATATCGTTCAGGGTGTGCAAGTAGTGGATAATAGCCTATGGAGTGAATTTCTTTTAAAGTTGCATTTAAATTTAGCGGTGGATTGAAATAGGAAGTCTCTACTAAGATTTGATTTTTTAATTCTCCGTGTGGCAATAGGTCTTTTTCGGACAAGCGTTTGTAAAATATGGTGTCTATCATATATTCTGCGGAAAGGTGTAAATTAATCTTTCCTTTGTAAGCGTTTTGCAATTCAAGAAATCTATCTTGTAAAAACTTAGTTTCATTAGGAATGTCCTCCATTATGTGAGGCGTACACCAAAGATGTTCAAAGCCTAAGCCCTCTAATTCTTTTAGGATTTCTAAACTCTCTTCTAAGTGTTCGACTCCATCATCTACACCATAGAGAATATGAGAGTGGACGTCAGATTTGCAATCTAACAATCCACTCTTTTTTAATTTATTTTCTTTCTTGAATAGTTTGCTGAAAAAATTTGCCAAGTCTTGTTGTGATTTTAGTTTTCGTTGTTTGAGTAGTAGCTTCCATAACGATAACCATATTTATAGCCATACTTGTATCCGTATTTGCCATAATTACTACTGCTTGTTTCGGTTCCGTTTAGTATGCAAGACATATTTTTAAATGAATTATTTACATAAAGTTTTTCTAAGTCGCCTAACATATTTCTTTCTAATAATCCAGCTCTAATTACAAAGATTGTTCTATCTACACTGCGTTCTATGATGTGTGTATCTGTAACAATTTCAATTGGTGGACAGTCTACAAAAATGTAGTCATAGTCTTTTTTTAAATTTTCTATCATTGTTTTGAACAAGTTTTGTGATAGTAATTCGGCTGGGTTAGGAGGAATTGTTCCTACAGGTAAAATGTATAATGAATCGTAGTCTTTGCTTTTTACTATAACGTCATTTATTTCTGAAACGCTTTTTGCTAAAAAGTTTGATAAACCTAATTTAGGTTGTCCTACAAATTGAGATGTAGAAGCGTGGCGTAAGTCTGCGTCTATTACTAAAACTTTTTTGTTTTGAATAGCTAAGGCTATCGCTAAGTTAATTGAGATAAATGATTTACCACTTCCAGGATTGTAAGAGGTAATAGCAATTGCGTTTGAACCACTGTTTTCTGTCATAAAATCTAAATTGGTTCTTAAACTACGGAATGCTTCATTTATTACGTTTCTGCTACCTGCTTTAACAACAACTTTTTTGTTTTCTTCTTCTGTTTTCTTCTTTAATCGTGCTAATCCTGTGCGTTTAGGGAAACAGTTTGGAATTTCTCCTAAGAATGGTAGGGTTAAATTCTTTAAATCTTGTCGTCCTCTAACGGTTGTTGTGAAGTATTCTCTAAGAACGATTATTCCAAGTGGAATAGCCATTCCTATTACAAAACCTACAAGAAGAATCATTGTGCTTCTTGGTGCAACAGGGAAGATTCCTGCTCTTGGCTTTTGAATAATACGTGTGTTGTATGCTGTGAATGCTTGTGAAAGTTCGTTTTCTTCACGTTTTTGTAATAGATATAAGTATAGAGATTGTTTTACTGATTGTTGTCTTTCAACTGAAAGAAGAACTTTTGCTTGATTTGGATTTGAAGCAAGTTTTGCTGAGGTTTGTTTTTCTGTTCTTTGAAGTTCGTTCATTTGATTTTGAAGAACGACTATTTGATTATCAACGGAAACACCAATAATTCTTCTCATCTCCAATAAGGCTTTGTCCATATCCTTAACAAGCACGTTTTTTTCACTACTATTGGATACTAAATTGTTTCTTTCCAATAGTTTTGCGTTGTGCTCTGAGATTAATCTTTCGATATTTGCGTTTTGTATTCCAGAGTTTACAGGTAAAAGCTCAGAGGTAATAGCATTTTTTGAAAGATAGTCTTTAATATAGTGTGCCATCCAAATTTGATTGCTTAACTCTCTGATTTCTTCGTTTATGTTGGAGTTTTGTTGCAAATACATGTTAGCGACAGCATCAACATCTGGCAGTAAGTTTACTGATTTGTATGAAGAAATGTCGCTATCTACGTTTGCTAATTCGTTTTCTATTACTAATAAACGATCGTTAATGAAAATTGATGTGGAATTTGCTATTTGATTCTTGTCTTTAATCCAGTGTTCATTATAAACAAGGATTAATGTACTTAAAAAGTCTTCTGCTCTTTGTACGGAAACATCATTAACAAAAAGAGTGATAACATCGGCTTCTTTGTTGTTTTGTTCTACTCCTAATCGTGCAGAATATTTTGAAACAGTGGCATTTTTACTAGCTCTGCTAACAAGGATTTCGTTAGTTTCTTCAACGAGTTCTTTGTTATAGTGAATTGTAGGTGCAATAATTAAACTTCCGTATGGCGAAGTGATAGTGTCATATAAGCGCCCTTCTAATTTTTTATCGTAGAATTTTTCTCCGTTAAATGATAAATTAGAAATAATGAACTTTTCTTTTTCTAAAAGTTTTATGGTAAATGATGCAACTGCGTTGTCTGCAAGATCAGGCATAGAAATAGTTATAGGAAGACTTGTGCCATATAGTAACTTGTCATAAAAAAGTCCTGGTTTGCGATAATCAATTTGTAGTTTAAGCCTATCTACAACCTCTTCCATTAAGTCAGTAGAGGCAAACGCTACTATTTCATTTTGAACGTTGGTACTGCTTTTGAAAAATCCTGTGTTGTTGAAATCTATCTCACCCATAGCAGAATTGCTCTTTGAGTCGGATTTTATTTGTATTTCTGCATTTGCAGAATATTGAGGCTCTATTTTTTGTGTGTATAGGAATGCAATTGCTACTGCTAAAATAACAGATATTACAAACCAATACCATTTTGAAATACAATAATAAATTATGTTTCGTATGTCAAGAATTTGTTCTTCTTGTTCTTGTTTGTTTCTTTCTATTTGTTCCACAATTTTTTCTTATTAATTATCTAATAAATACTAATAAAACAGATGTTAAAAGTGAGGCAACCGAAATCCAAAATGAGGTTGAACGAACATTATTACCATTTACAGTGGATTGTCTCATTCTTGTATCGTTTGGTTCTACGTAAATGATGTCATTTTGCTTTAAATAAAACACGGGAGAAGTGAAAACGTCTTGTGCGGAGCATAGATTAACCCTATATGTCTTTTGTACTCCGCTTTCTTTTCTCATTACTAAAATATTATCTCTTTTCCCGTATATTGTCAAATCTCCTGCCGCACTTAGAGCTTCTGTTAGAGTGTAAACGTCTTTGTCTATTGCGTATCTTCCAGGCCTTGCAACTTCTCCTATTATTTCAATATTCAAATTCATATACTCGATTGTAACAACGGCTTCTGTTGCTTGTTCTTGCGCAATGATTGTTTGCTTTATTCTTTGTTCTGCTTCTTTACGTGTTATCCCTGCAACATAAACTTGTCCTATTGCAGGCATGTCAATAAAACCTTCCTTGTCTATCGTATAACTACATATTTGTCCGCTACTTGAAGTTCTGCCATACAAACTCGTATATCCCAATCGTTGAGAAACGTATGGTAGATTAAAAAGTTCTGAAAGTTTTGGGTCTTTACAATTGACGATTACAGAAATCTTATCTCCTGGAGACAAAATTATTTCTTGTGCGGGTGGAACATCTAATTCCGAAATAGAATCTACGTCTTGATAATATACAATTGCGTCAGTGGAAGTACAAGAATGTAAAAATAATGTTGTAATACATAGGATGCTTAATGCAAGATATGATTTAATTTTGTTTTGTTTCATATATTTTAATTTTTAATCACTTCTATATAATCTGGTTCAACTTCTGCCATAGCTACTGCTAATAATTTATCTAACATAACAACAACTCTTTTGCTTCTTTTGCCTTTTACTTTTACAAATACTCCTTCAATGCCGTCAAAATTTCCTCCAATAATTCTAACTTTCGTACCTTTTGCTATGTTTATTTCCTCTGGCGTTAGATAAATTGCTTCTTCATTAACATTTTTTGATGCTTTAATGAATTGTTGCATTTCATTATCTCTAACAGTTATAGGCGTACTTTGTCCGTTTTCTTTATTAACTAAATATTGTAAATTCAGTATTTCTTTTTTTAATTCTTTAATAATACAAAGTTTACTATGAACAAATATTAGGTTGTTTATAGCTGGAGTTAATTCGTAAATAGTTTTTCCTCGTCTTTTTATCAACTTCCTTTTTGTAGGAATGAACACTTCAATTCCTTTGTCTTGCAGCCTATCTTGCACCTTTAATTCATTTCTATAAGGAACCCTCATAGCATACCATAAAATCTCGTCTTCTTTGTGCGAAATAGACATATAAACCTTTAACTTGTTAAAATAAACTCTGCAAAAATATAAAAAAACCATAGAATTTCATTGAAAAAACAAAAAATCTTTGTTGTTTTTATTATTTTTGCAACCAATTTGTAAATAATAATGAATATGAACACAAAGTACGCAGAGTATAAACAACTTAATTTGACTCAAATTTCAGATGAAATTTTGAAAAAATGGCAAGAAGAAAACACCTTTGAAAAGTGTTTGGAATTAAGAGAAGGTGCAAAGCCGTTTATTTTCTTTGAAGGGCCTCCTTCTGCAAACGGACAACCAGGAATCCACCACGTTATGGCACGTGCAATCAAAGATATATTTTGTAGATACAAAACACAAAAGGGGTATTACGTTGCAAGAAAAGCTGGTTGGGATACTCACGGTTTACCAGTTGAATTAGGAGTAGAAAAACAATTAGGAATAACAAAAGAAGATATAGGAAAGAAAATTTCTGTTGATGAATATAACGAAGCATGTCGCAACGAAGTAATGAAATACAAAGACATGTGGGATAAACTTACTGTTCAAATGGGATATTGGGTAGATTTAAATGATCCATACATCACATTTAAGAACGAATACATAGAAACACTATGGTATCTATTAGGAATACTACACGAAAAAGGCTACTTATATAAAGGATACACTATTCAACCATTCTCACCTGCAGCAGGTACAGGATTAAGTTCTCACGAATTAAATATGCCAGGTTGTTACAGAGATGTAAAAGACACAACCATGGTAGCACAATTCAGAGCTAAAAATCAAGAAGCACTAAAAACAAAATATTTAGCAGGACAAACACACTCAGAAGATATTTATTTCATAGCTTGGACAACAACTCCATGGACTCTACCTTCAAATACAGCTTTAGCAGTAGGGCCTAATATAGATTATGTATTTGTTAAAACATTTAATCCTTATTCTGGCGCTCCTGCAATAGTTGTTTTAGCAAAAGCATTATTAGGTTCATTCTTCCCAGAAAAAAATGCAGAGCTATCGTTTGAAGAATACAAACCAGGCGACAAAGCAATCCCATTCCAAATATTAGCAGAATGTAAAGGAAAGGATTTAAAAGGAGTAGAATACGAAGCCTTAACAGATTTTGTAACTCCAATGGGAGAAGCCTTCAAGGTAATAGAAGGAGATTACGTTTCAACAGCAGACGGAACAGGTATAGTGCACATTGCACCAACCTTTGGAGCAGATGACGACAGAGTTGCAAAACAAGCGGGTATTGTTCCGATGTTTGTTGTCGATAAAGAAGGAAAAAATCAACCGATGGTAGATAGAACAGGTAAATTTTTCCTTATAGAAGATTTAGATGCAGACTTTGTAAACAAATACGTAAACGAATCATACAAAGAATTTGCAGGACGCTTTGTTAAAAACGCATTTGATCCAAATTTAACAGAAAAAGATCCTACTCTTGATGTTGATATTTGCGTTTACTTAAAACAAGCAAACAAAGCATTCAAAATAGAAAAACATACACACAACTATCCACACTGTTGGAGAACAGACAAACCAATTCTTTACTATCCATTAGACAGTTGGTTTATAAGAACAACTGCTATAAAAGATAGAATGATAGAATTGAACAAAACAATAAATTGGAAACCTGAGGCAACAGGAAGCGGACGCTTTGGTAATTGGTTAGAAAACCTTGTGGATTGGAACCTAAGCCGTTCAAGATATTGGGGAACACCACTTCCAATTTGGAGAACAGAAGATGGGAAACACGAAATCTGCATAAGTTCTGTTGAAATGCTTTCTAACGAAATAGAAAAGAGTATTGCGGCAGGCTTTATGAGTGAAAACCCATACAAAGATCATAAAAACTACGATAGTTTTGACCTTCACAGACCATACATTGACTCAGTAATCTTAGTAGCACCAAATGGCGAAAAGATGAAAAGGGAAACAGATCTAATAGATGTTTGGTTTGACTCAGGAGCAATGCCATACGCACAAGTTCACTACCCATTTGATTGCGACGATAAGGAATTAGCAAACAACTTCCCTGCAGATTTCATTGCAGAAGGAGTAGACCAAACAAGAGGTTGGTTCTTTACACTTCACGCAATAGCAACACTTTGTTTCGATACAATATCATTTAAAAACGTAGTATCAAACGGATTGGTGTTAGACAAGAATGGAAACAAGATGTCTAAACGTTTAGGCAACGCTGTCAATCCATTTGACATACTTTCTCAATATGGTCCTGACGCAACAAGATGGTATATGATTACCAACACACAACCATGGGAGAATTTGAAGTTTGACCCAAGCGGAATAGACGAAGTAAGAAGAAAATTCTTTGGAACGCTTTATAATACCTACTCTTTCTTTGCTCTTTACGCAAACATAGACAATTTCTCTTATGCAGAAAAAGACGTAGAGCCAAGCGAAAGACCAGAAATTGACCGTTGGATACTTTCAGAATTAAATTCACTTGTAGAATATTGCGATAAATCATACGCAGATTACGAACCAACAAAAGCAGGTAGAGCAATAGCAAACTTTGTAGATGAATATTTGAGCAATTGGTATGTAAGACTTTGCAGAAGACGTTTTTGGAAAGGAGAATACTCACAAGACAAAATATCAGCATATCAAACACTTTACACTTGCTTAGAAACACTTTCTCAACTTATAGCACCAATAGCACCATTCTTTGCAGACAGATTATTTACTGACTTAAACAACGTAAGCAAACGTCATACAACATTCTCTGTTCATGCAACAGACTTCCCACAATGCAATCAAGCATTGATAGACAAAGAATTGGAAGAAAGAATGCAAATGGCACAAAAGATATGCTCGTTAGTGCTTTCATTAAGAAAAAGAAACAATCTAAAAGTACGTCAGCCTCTATCTAAAATAATGATTCCAGCAAAAGATGCTCATCAACAAAGCCAAATAGAAGCGGTAAAAGACCTAATACTTTCAGAAGTAAACATCAAAAACATAGACTTCTTAACAAAAGAGAACAATGTATTGGTAAAAAGCATAAAAGCAAACTTCAAGACCTTAGGACCAAAATTTGGAAGTAAGATGAAAGCAATTGCTGCTGCCATAACAGCATTCTCGCAAGAAGATATTGCAAAAATAGAAGCCGAAGGCAAATACGCATTGAACATAGACAACACTGAGATTGAAATAGCAATAACAGATGTTGAAATAATCACACAAGATATACCAGGTTGGGTAGTAACTAATGACGCAGACCTAACAGTAGCATTAGACACTACTATTACAGAAGCCCTACGTCAAGAAGGAATTTCAAGAGAACTTGTGAACAGAATACAAAACATCAGAAAAGAACAAGATTTCGATGTAACAGACAACATAATTGTTGAAATAGAACTATGCGAAGAACTTTGCCAAGCAGCAGATACATTTAAAGAATATATTTGTAGTGAAACCCTTACACAAGAACTAAAATTTGTTGAAAGAGTGGAAAATCCGCTACAAACAATAGATGTAATAGAAGGTAAAGAATTAGCAATAAACATTAGAAAAGCATAAAATGCAACTAAATTTTGTTGATTGGGGCTTAAAAGCATACGATGAAGCTTTGAGAGAGCAAGAAGAAATCTTTAATAAAAAGGTTAATCAAAAACTTATTGCCGATGAAACCATCTCACAAGACTTCATTGTATGCCAACATCCCCATGTTTACACACTTGGTAAACATGGAAAGGCGACAAACCTCTTAGCAAACGAACAATTCCTAAAACAAATAGGTGCAAGCTTTCATCACATCAATCGCGGAGGAGATATAACCTATCACGGACCGGGACAAATTGTAGGATATCCAAGTCTTGACTTAGATAAATTAGGCTTAACTCTAAGAACCTACATTGAAACAGTCGAAGAAAGTGTTATCCAACTAATGAAAGACTATTCCATAAACTGCGAAAGGCTGAAAGGAGCTACAGGAGTATGGATAGATGCTCACACAACAAAAGCACGAAAGATATGTGCCATAGGAGTGAAAGCCTCAAGAGGAATAACAATGCACGGATTCGCTCTTAACATCAACACAGATTTACAATATTTCAATTACATTAACCCTTGCGGATTTACAGATAAAGGCGTAACCTCTTTGAAAAAAGAATTAGGTCTGCAAGAAGAGATGAATATATTAGAAATAGAAAAAAAATTATACCAACATTTCTTAAACTTAATATAAATAAAGATTATGAATAGGAAAGAATTAGTAGAGCTTATAAGAAGAAAGAAAAGCTTCTTATGCGTAGGATTAGACAGTGATATAAACAAAATACCAAAACACCTTCTTGCAAAAGAAGATCCTGTTTTTGAATTTAACAAAGCAATAATAGATGCAACATTGTCATACACCGTAGCTTACAAACCAAACTTAGCTTTCTATGAATCAAGAGGAATAGAAGGATTAGTTAGTTTGAAGAAAACAATGGATTATTTGCGTCAATTCAAAAATGAATGTTTCACAATAGCTGACGCAAAACGTGGAGACATTGGCAATACCTCAGAACAATATGCGAAAGCCTTTCTTTCAGAAGAAGGAGATTTCAAATTTGATTCAATGACTATTGCTCCATACATGGGAGAAGATTCAGTAAAACCATTCACTGTTTATCCAGAGAAATGGGTTATACTTTTAGCTCTAACATCTAATAAAGGAGCAAATGATTTCCAATTCATAAAAGACGAAAACGGAAAACCATTATTTGAAACCGTATTAGGCAAAGCACAAGAATGGGGTACAGAAGAAAACCTTATGTTTGTTTGTGGCGCAACACAAGCAGAGATGTTTGCAAGAATAAGAGAAATAGCTCCAAAGCATTTTCTTCTTGTTCCAGGTGTAGGAGCACAAGGCGGTTCTTTACAAGAGGTTTGCAAATATGGGCTTAACGAAGAATGTGGATTGTTAGTAAATTCTTCAAGAGGAATTATCTTTGCCGATACAACAGAAAACTTTGCTCAAGTAGCAGCTCTTAAAGCAAAAGAATTGCAAGAAGAAATGGCTTCTTACTTGTAGAAAGACGATAAAAATGCTTGAAAGTATTTTTATTTTTTCTCGCATTTTTAAAGTCTAAGAAAAAGAAAATTAAATCAAAGAAAACGTAAATTATTTCTCGTAAAAAATTTACGTTTTCTTTGATTTTTTATTTGATTCGTTTTTTTGTTGTATCTTTGTAGTCTAAATAAGTACAAGAATGAGCAATATAGTAGCAATAGTAGGACGTCCCAACGTTGGTAAATCAACTTTATTTAATCGTTTAACAGAAACAAGAGATGCAATCATTCACTCCGAAGCAGGAGTTACAAGAGACCGCCATTATGGTAAGTCAAATTGGAACGGAAAAGAGTTCTCTGTAATCGATACAGGAGGATATGTAATAGGAAGTGAAGACGTATTTGAAGGAGAGATAAGAAAACAAGTTCTTCTTGCCATAGATGAGGCAGATGCTATTGTATTTATGGTAGATGTGAAAGAAGGCATCACACCAGATGATGAAGAAGTAGCAGAACTTTTAAGACGTTGCGACAAAAAAGTGGTTTTAGTTGCCAACAAGGTAGATAACTCTGCTAGAGCAAATGACCACTATGAATTTTACTCATTCGGTTTAGGTGAAGTCTTTACAATCTCGGCAATAAACGGCTCAGGAACAGGAGAAATGTTAGATGAACTTGTAAAAGACTTTTCTGAAGATGAAACATTTGTTGATGAAAATGCAGGCATTCCAAAACTATGCGTGGTAGGTCGTCCAAATGTTGGAAAAAGTTCCCTAATCAACACCCTAATTGGACAAGAAAGAAACATAGTTCACAACTCAGCAGGTACAACACGCGATTCGCTTGACACAAGATATAACCTTTTCGGCTTTGATTTTGTGATTATTGACACAGCTGGCGTAAGAAAAAAGAGCAAAGAAATGGACGATGTGGAATTTTATTCAGTAATGCGTTCCATTCGTTCAATAGAAAACTCAGATGTTTGTCTTCTTATGATAGATGCCTCACAAGGCTTAGAGAGTCAAGACATAAATCTATTCTCCCTTATCAATCGCAACAACAAAGGCGTTGTTATTGTAGTCAATAAATGGGATTTGATAGAAAAAGACAACAAAACAATACTTGAATTTGAACAAAAAATTAGAGCAAAAATAGCACCATTTGACGATGTGCCTATTGTGTTTACCTCAGTGATAAACAAACAAAGAATATTCAAAGTATTGGAAACTGCAAGAAAGGTTTACCAATCACGCTCACGTCAAATACCAACCTCAGAGCTTAACGAAAGACTACTACCAATAGTAAAAGAACAAAATCCTCCACCAGCCTACAAAGGAAAGTATGTAAAAATAAAATACATCATGCAATTGAAAACCGCATATCCACAATTCGTTTTCTATTGCAACTTACCACAATACATAAAAGACCCTTACAAACGATTTGTTGAAAACAGACTAAGAGAAATGTACGACTTCAATGGCGTACCTATTACAATATTCTTCCGTCAGAAATAAAACCAATATGGAAGTAAGGATTGACAAATGGTTATGGGCGGTAAGGCTTTACAAAACAAGAGCCTTAGCCACCGATGCCTGTCGATTAGGGAAGGTAACCTGTGAGGGCAGTGTGGTAAAACCCTCAAAAATTGTAAAAGAAGGCGATGTGTATGTGGTAAACATTGAGCAGTTGCACAAAAAAGTAAAAGTAAAACAACTTCTCAACAACAGAGTCGGCGCAAAACTTGTAGAAAATTATTTAGAAGACCAAACCGACATTCAAGAAATAGAGAGAATACGCATGGCAAGAGAATACGCCTTTGAAAAACGCGACAGAGGAATAGGCCGTCCAAGCAAAAAAGACCGCAGACTAATAGAGGAATTTAAATCGTAAAGAAATAAAAAAACAAAAAAAGGTTTGAAAAACTTCAAGCCTTTTTTGCTTTTTTACAATCGTATCGTAATGCTATTACAAAGTTATTGTAATGGTATTACGATACGATTGTAATACCATTATGATACCTTTGTAATTTTCTAAAACAAAGCAAAGATTTCTTTTGCAGTTATTAAAAAATGTTATACCTTTGCAAGCAAGTTATTAACTTGAAAAATAGGAGGAATAAAAGGAGAAAAAGAATAATTATAATTTAGACTTAGTATTTTAATACGACATAAAAGCGTTTTTGCTTATATTTGATTTCTTGAAACCTGAACAATTTCAAAAAACTCATCAAAGTAAAGCAGTAAACGCTCACGAGTAATATCGTGGGCTTTACTTATTTGGTGAGTTAGGTAGTTCAGGACCTCAAGAAATCAATAAGAAAAAGTCCCACGTTTTTTTATGCCCGTAAGTCAAAGAAGAGAAACAACATATCGCCATTTGGGACTTGGGCAAAGAAAAGATTTATAAATTTAAAACAAACAAAAATGGTAAAAAAATTAAGTATTTTATTTGCAATCCTTTTTATGGGATTAGCAGTATCTGCTCAAACAAATATGAGAGACGTAGTTCATTTGAAAAATGGCGGAATTACAAAGGGAATTATAATAGAACAGATTCCTAATGAAAGCATAAAAGTTCAAACAGCCGATGGTAGTGTCTTTGTTTACAAGATGGAAGAAGTGGAAAAGATGACAAAAGAAACTATTGAAAACACTAATTCCAATTTAACACAACAAGAAAATAATCAAATGGTGAAAAAATCAAATATGGCTTATATGCAACCAAGAAAATCTCCATTTTTAGCAGGATTTCTTTCATTTATGTTACCAGGTGCAGGAGAATTATATGCTACAAATTGGGAAGAAGGTGGTATTACATTATTATGGGTATTATTAGGAGAACCAGCTCTACTTGGAATCAGTTCTTTATTTGGATATGATGGATTAAGTTTTGGTATTTTTATGATTGGAATATTTCATACAGTTACTTGGATTGGATCTATGATGGAAGCAGTTAAATTGGCAAAAATAGCAAATTTGGAAAACGGCTATATGTCTTTCCAAATTAACGATAAAGTAAGTTTAGGCTTTCGTCCGGAGTTGTCATACAACAATATGATGATGCCAAGCGGTAGTATGAGCCCTCAATTAACAACAGGATTAGGATTGTCTTTAAGATTTTAAAAAGTATTTGTTATGAAAAAATTATTAAGTTTATTTTTAGTTATATCATCATTAACTTTATTTTCATCTTGTGAAGGTATTTTTGAAACAGAATACACTATAAGTTCTTCTTATAATATCGGCGAAATACGTATTTATGAGTATAATGAAGACAATGAAAGGGTTAGTATTAAAAATGCCTATATGTACAATGGTAATTCACGTACATTTACTGCCGCATCAAGTGCGGAAAAAGTAAAAATATACTGTGAAGATTATGGAAAATGGGTTCAGCAAGTTTATTATTTAGATGATGATACTTCTATAAGGTTGTCGGGAGAGACAATAATAGGAAGTTATGAACCATAACTCAAAGACTATAACTAAAAAATAAAAGCAAAAGAAATGAAAACAAGAATTTTGTATTTTTTAATGCTATTGATATTTACCTGCTGTTTAAATAAAGTTTTTGCACAATGGGAAGGATTTAATACTACACCATTTACATTATACTATGTATTAGATTATGATAATCAAAGTAGTAATATAATCCCAAGAGAAATAAAAGAATTAGGCGGTGATTACTCTGGACTTATTGGAACTGCTAAATTTTACAACAATAAAGTGGTTTTAAACGGAAAAAAAACTTTTGAATTTCAAGGCTTTGATAAAAATCACTGTACAGTCTTTGTGTCACCAGAAGTAACTAATCTTTCTAATGGAGTTATCGTTGGTTATGGTTTTACATTTTGTATATCAAAGAATAGAAGTATTGCATGGAGAGACCCTGATCCTTACCTTTCATTAATGTATTTCGATGGTGAATACGATCCAAATCCTAATACAAAATGGATAAGAGTTCTTTTTTATACAGAAAATGAATTCAGACAATTACAAAATGCGTCCATAAAACAAAACAATACGACATTTGAGCCTATCAATACTTACTCTGGTGGTTACGATAACAACAATACGGATCACCAAAAGACAGATAATTACTTTGACAGCTATGGTGAGAAAGATTGTCATTTGTGTCGTGGTACCGGGACGTGCCAAACATGTGGCGGAAAAGGGTGGTATAATAATCCTTATGGAACAGGAACAGTAGAATGTCCGAATTGTTGTTATTCAAACAAAGGTAAATGCGGTAAATGTTGTGGTACAGGAAAAGTTTACGGTAAGAAATATTGATTAAACGACTACCAATATATATAAGGTAAAGAAAAACGCTCGTGAGTCTTAGTTTTATTTTGACAAACGAGCGTTTTATTTTTTTATTTCTTTGTTTTACTCTTCTAAAAGCTCTTTATTAACTTCTAAAGGATTGTATTTGTGATGTGAATCGCATTTGTCTTTTAATACATTGCGTTTTCCACATACGCAGTTACTTCTATCGCCTGTGTAAGGGTCCACATTTGCACAGCGACGTTTGAATTCTCCGTTCTTTTTCAAGAACATCTTAATTCCAATAAAGCAAAAAC
>CALCUN010000063.1 GCA_937906975.1 uncultured Bacteroidales bacterium | reverse complement strand
CACGGATGCGCAGTGGAGATATTCAGTGCTTCCAAAATTGTGAAAGGCATACCGTCAGAAGAATATACTTTCAGGTCAATCTCACCGGCAGATTTTGCGGCTTTTTTTAAATCCAGTTCTTCAGCAACTGGAATTTCAGGTTTGCATTGGCTGCGATTTCAGAGAAATACTGCCGGTATTCCTCACGGAAGCGGATGACTCCCAGTTCTGCCTGGCCACCTGCCAGCAGCTCCAATGTCTTTTTGGGGTGGGATTCCCGGATCACAGCATTGATCCGCTTGCTTTCAATCAGAGGCACCAGATACTTGCAGATCATATGGAAAGAAGCGGTGGAATGAGGAATGCACACGCGCAGACGGTTTCCTTCCGTCACACCGGAGCCCATAGTTTCAATGGCATCCATCTCCCGGAGGATATTGTGGGCATGCTGCAGAAATGCCATGCCCCGCTCTGTGGGGCGAATACCCTGGTGGGTACGGTCAAAGATGGTGCAGCCTACAGACTCCTCCACCTCCCGCAGGATGCGGCTCAGGTTCGGCTGACCAACATACAGGTTCTTTGCCGCCTGGGAGATGGAGCCCACACGCTCGATCTCGATCATATATTGCAAATGCTTGATATTCATCGATGTCTTCCCTATCTTACTTCTTGGCTGCTTCTTCCAGCTTCTTGTTGCGGTAGTAGAGGATAATATCCAGCGTGACCATAATCAGGTTGGGGAAATAAAACCAAAATGCCAGATTATAGTTGTGGGCCAGCATCTTGGACACGATACCGCAGACATAGCCAAAGCCGATGAAGTAATCGAACATGATACTCTTACCACCGGTGGATCGGCTGCGGATGGCCTTGGACAGATTGATAGGCCAGGAAATGCCAAAGCTCAGGATCATCAGAGTTTCCAGAATTTCTGCTAACATGGTTCTCTCTCCTTTTAGGGTATGTATTTTCTTACATACCCCATTTTAACATCACCGTATCGATATTGCAATACCTATTAAAAAGCGGAAGTAAAGTATCTGTTCGTCCAAGCGGTACAGAACCAAAAATTAAATTCTATTTTAGTATAGTAATACCAATGAAAGACAAAGGCGAATATGAAAATCTTCAAACAAAAGCTTTTGAAAAAATAGAAAGAATAAAACAAGAATTAGGACTATAAAAACAAAGGAAAATTTTTCTTTGATTTTTTATTTTTTTTCTTTGCTTTTTTTAATTTTTTCTTAGAAATATTTTGAAAAAGCAAAGACTTTTTTTTGAGGCTTATTGTACTAAAAAAATATCTCTTAGGTTTGGTAAATCATTCCTAAGAGATATTTTGTTTTTTCTTTGTTTTATTTTACTTTTAGAAGAAATAGGTAAATCCTAATTCTAATTGATTTGGATTTAGTTTTGTATTGTTTATTTCATGCACATTTACGCCTGTAAGATTACCACTTTTTATAGAATAATCATTAGCTATTGTAAAGTAATCTGCATCATATAGGCTGTAATTCAAAAATAGTTTCATTCTTTTTTCTCCTATTTTAAATTCTGTACCTGTCCCAAAAAGTAAAAAAGGTTGTAAGTTGTCTCGAAATGTTATAAAATTTTTAGGTTCTATTCCCATTCCTAATTCATACTTTGTTGTATTGTTCAGAATCATCATACTTCTAAGTCCACCTCCTAAGGAAAAAGTCCATGCTACATTATCTTTGATATTCCAATTATAGTTTACTGATAGTGGAATCTCTAATCCTACGTTGTAAACGCTTATATTTTCCGAATTAAAGCCTGTTGGTAATACTTTTTTCTCTTTGTCAAAGACTGAACTTAGTATGTCTGCATCTACAAATGAACATTTGAATTTTCCTGTTAATGAAAATGATTTATTGAATTTATATGTGTAATCAAAATGTAGTGATAGTGTTTGCCAATCTATTAGTGTGGTGCTTGCATATAGTTGTGTTTGTAACGCATTATCATACCATATATCATAAACAGCATTTGATGATAGGTGATTATCTTTATCTAACCACGTTTCTGTCGAAACTCCTATTCCAAAGTTATGTTTTTTAACTTCTTCTTGTGCACTTGCTATTTGCATTGTAAATATGGCAAGTAATAATATTAATACTTTTTTCATTGTTTTACTTTTTTATTTGTTAATAATGTTACTCCTATCTTTTAGTTCTACAATTCCACAAAAGCGATAGGAGTTAATAATTACTTTTGCGAAATAGTGCTTGTTTTCATCGTTGTTTCTTTTAATTTTTTCTTTGTTTTATTTTTAGAAGTTAAAGAGTTTCCAGCTTACATTAAGGTTAAAGTTGAAAAAATGTGGATACCACAAATTATTTACATAAGAATACTCACAACTTGCACCAAGTCCTAAACGGTAATTAGTGCTTGGTAAAAAGTATTGATAAGATAACTCTCCTCCAACTTGAAAATGCCAAGAGTATGTTTCAAATCGAATTTCATAATTTTCGCCTTTGGTATCAGCATAAACCCCTCCCAAAATCACACCTGCCTTTAATCTATGGGCTTTTGACTCATTTAGAAAATTATATCCTAAAACGGCAGAAGAAGAATAAAACTTGTGGTCATATTTATAGGTAGTTTTTAGAGCATTATGTGGAAATGATTTAAAACAACCACCATTCTCTTCAATAATACTCTTATCTGTTCTTAAATAATTAAACCTAAGACGTGCAGAATACTTATTATCATAATCCAATTCAAAAGACGGGATATAGTTTAGTAAAATAGTATTGTTGATATCATCTGATGATACGTAACTCTTGTTAGTTAAGAGCATTATATCAGTAAACGAAACAACATTCTCTTGAATACTTAATGTAAACTTCTTTTCTTTCTCTTGCGAAACTGCAACTCCACACATTAATAGTGCAATTGCTAATAACAATGTTCTTTTCATAATCTATTTATTTAGAAATTACTAATTTGCTAACGTTGTCTTTTGTCCTTATATTGTAAATGCTTGTTTTTTTACAAAGCCTACGAGATTACTATTCTAATACATATTACAGAATTAAAAAAGTATAGTCTCGTAGACTTGATTTAATTATTTCCTTTCATGAAACAAGATGTAATAGACATTGTTTTCTTCATACATAGCCTTTACAAAATATTTCTCTTTGTTTTTTTCTATTTTGTTTTTCAAATCTTCTACGCTGTATGCTCTTGATGTTATAGAGCCTTCTGTCATTTCCGATTTGTCAAACTTTAATTTTTTCATTTTTATCTTGCTTTTTTCTCCGTCTTTTGTTTGAATCTCCAAAGTTTTGTAATCTTGTGGATTTTCTTCATCAACTCCTATCTCTACATATTTTACATCTTCTTTATCTATTTTTGTTTGAGAAAAAGCAAATGTAGATAATGTCATTAATGATACAATTAAAATCGCCTTTTTCATCTTTCGTTTTTATTTGTTAATAATTTTACTCCTATACTTAATTCTTCAATTCCACAAAAGCGATAGGAGTTAATAATTACTTTTGCGAAATTGTGCTTGTTTTCATTGTTGTTTCTTTTTGTTTTTCTAATATTAGAAATGCGTTGCTATAACGTTTGCAAAAATATAATAAAAATTTTGAAATTTTTTTCCGTTTTTGAACGAGTTTTTTTCTTTTTTTACTATGTTTTTCCGATATAGAACAGGAATTTTCCTATTTTGAATATTTGTGTTTTTTTATTAAAATAAAGTATGTAAATTTGTCGCAGAATTTAGTTGTTGAAAAAGAAATGAAAATTGCAGTTGAAAGACTTTCTTGGAAAGAAATGTTTGACAAAACAGAACAGAATAGAAAAATAGGTTATGATGTAATGTATTGTGAGGATATTGAAATTCTCAAAAATGATTACAAAAGATATACAATGGAGTATTTTGTTGATATATTTTTTGAAAGTGGGGAATTTTGTTTTGAGTTGAATGCAGAAAAATATCTTCTTACATCTCCAACTGCATTGGTCTTTCAGCCGGATAGCGAATTTAGGTTTATTTCTTGTGATAATCCCGTTATTTATATACTTATTGTTTCTAAAAATGTAAGAGGAGAACTTTTAGAAACTCACGCTAAGAACGTTTCTTTTCACTCTAAGATGAAGATTCAACCTTTTAGTAATTTGGTTTTAGATGAAGATATAAGGGATGCAAAACATTATGTGTTTGGAGTAAAGGAAATTCTAAATGCAATTGACAATCCTTACAGATTAGAGGCGTTTACTCATTTTAATATCTATCGTTATTATTTCTTTTTCTATAAAATATATGCTGTTAATTCCGTAGAGGATTATGGAAAATGCGAAAAGTTTTTACTTTTGTTGGAAGAGAATTATTTTAAAGAAAAAGCAGTTGATTTTTATGCTGAAAATTTAGCTATTTCTAAGGGGCATTTAAATCTTCTTCTAAGAAAAAAGACAGGAAGAACCATAAGGTCTCATATAGATGAGCGTATTATTACTGAAAGCAAAAGATTGCTTTGTAAAACTGATTTATCCGTTGATGAAATTGCTGCAAAAATGGGTTTTAATTCTCTTTCTGCTTTTTCAAAATTCTTTAAAAGAGTTGCAGGAGCAAGTCCAAGTCAATTCAGAAGATAGACTGTTTGTCTTTATTTTAAACAAAGATAAACCTGCCATAGCATAATTCCGCAAGAAACCGATACATTAAAGGAGTGTTTTGTGCCAAATTGAGGAATTTCCACTGCTTTGTGGCAAAGATTTATCACCTCTTGATTTACTCCCTCTACTTCGTTGCCGAGAACTATTGCAATTTTTTCTCCTTTCTCTACTTTGAGTTCATCAAGCATTACACTATTTGTTGTTTGCTCCAAGGCAAGAATTGTCCACCCTTCTTTTTTTAGTTGATTTATCACATCTAAGGTGTTTTCCACGTATTGCCAATCCACGCTTTCGGTTGCACCAAGAGCAGTCTTTTGAATCTCTCTGTGAGGAGGGGTAGGAGTGATGCCACATAAATAAATCTTTTCCACAAGGAAAGCATCGCTTGTGCGAAATATGCTTCCTACATTGTGCATACTTCGTACATTATCTACAATTACGATAAGAGGGAATTTTTCGGAAGATTTAAACTCATCAACACTTATTCTCCCTAATTGTTGCATTGAAAGTTTCTCTCTCATTTTTGAACTCTATTATAGATTCTAACTCCTAATTGACTATAAATCTTATCATCATATTTATATAGCGGTAGGTAGAATTGCACCACTTTGAATATTTCTAAGGTGTAGGGGTTTATGCTCCAATTCTCACCAATTCTGATTGCAATTATATCCTCTGGCACAATATCTGAATAGGATTTTTGTGCTATTTCCGAATCTGTTTCCTCGTTATATATTAGAAAATTGTTTTCTGTAAAGAATAAATTATCTATATCTTTTTTTGTAGGAAATTCATCTCCGTTTACTTTGTAGGATTTTATTTCTCCATTTTTTATTTTTGTGAAAAGACTTGATGCAAACGGCATTTGAACAGGATATTTTAACTGATGAAGCGATAGAATAGTGTCATAAATATAGAATCTATCAACATCGTTTTCTACCTCTGCACTTTCAGGGAAAATCCAAAATAAAGGTAGTTGCACGCTGTCTTTTTCTTCTCCGTTAAAGGCTTTGTATCTCACCAAATAAGGACAATAAGCCTTTACCTTCTTACTTAGAGAAACGTTTTTGTAGTTATAATCTACAAATTCTTCAAATTGATAGGCTGAAACGTATTTTTTTATGTAAGAAAATACGCTATCTTTTCCTAAGGTTATGTTAAAGTGCTCTTTTTCAAAAGCAATTATATTATTAATTACGCTATCAAGGCTTATTTCTCTTTTTCTTTCGTTGTAGATTTTTACTCTGTTTTGCTTAACGGCAGAAAAAATTACGCCAGCCAATTCATCTCTAAAATAACCTGTGAGATGCTCATATTTAACAGGGTTAAGCACCTTGTCAATCTCCCATTGAGGATTGAAAACTCCAACTTGATGAAATTCATGTTCAATGGAATGTTCACCAAAGCTTTGAGCAGAAACTCCAAAGCCGATTATCAAAAATAATATTATTATAATTTTCTTCATAACTTAGTCTTTACGTATATAAAACAAAGGATAAAAACCTCTAAATGTACCATCAGAAGCACTAAGTGCTATAACAGGAGCAAAATAGTTAATTTGCTTTGTAAAGGTCAATGTTTCCAAATCAAAAACCCATTGTTGTCCAAATCTAAAGTACTCAATATCATCAGAATTGTAACGCATTCTTATAATAGTGTCCTTTTCAATAACGTTAGATAAAGAATCCTCAACTACAATCTGCTGTAATTCATCATGTCCCATACGTTTAACAACTTCAAGCTTGCTATATGCAGCAGTAGATGTAGGCATTTCGTATGTTTTTACATCAACATTTTCTGCTTTTGCAAGAAGCATATCCAAAAACGGTAAAGAATATTCTGCTTCTAAGTGATTGAAATAGTATTGATAAGGAATAGGATTGTAAATAGGCATAGTAAATTCTATATTACTTGCAACTATTATTTTATCTTCATTCTTTTTGTTTGATAATATTGGCTTAAACCAGCCTAAATGATAGGAAAAAACCTCTTCTACTGCAATATCGTCTCCGTTAAACACGATGGAATCTATTGTAACAATAGGTTGAAAAGCAGTAACCTCAGCTTTAATAAGCATTGTCTTGGTGTCGTACCACCATCTTTCTTCAAACTCAACTCTTCTTATGTTATTATCAATTAAAGTCTTTGTTTCTGCAATGCTAAACTCTCTTTTGAAACGTTCTTTTAGTGTTTTTGAAAGATTAGTTACTATGCTGTCATAATTAATTTGGCTTTTTAAGATTGCATTATCGAAAGCCTGCCACCAGAAACGTTTATCAACAACAAAACTATATTCAATAGAATCCTTTTCTATTGATGATTTTATTTCTGAACGCATAATCGGAACAGAATAGATGATTTTCATTGATAATAATTTGTCTTGACAAAAAATATTCCCTGATATGATAGTAAGACACAGAAGTAAAATCAATCTTTTTAAAAAACAATTATTTCCCATATTTATCTACGATTGTTAAGTAGTCTTCTACTGCGATGAAAAAGTTGTCTAAATTTTCTAAACTAATGCCACATTTTTTTTGCTTTGAGGTTGTGATGTTTTGCACCTGGCCAAACATATCCATTTGCGCAACACTATTAACTGTTTCTAAAACATATTCTTCCTCTAAGCTTAAAATCTCTGCAATACTCGTTTCTTTCTTTATGTTTTTCAATATTTCTTCTGCAACAATTTTGTTATCCCTTCCTACAATTATGATAATATTATTGTAGTCTTTCCAATTATTGATAAAAGTGTCGTTATTAGCATTTTTTGTGTTTACAATAATAATTCTACAACCCTTTTCCTTGTAGTTATAGTAATAGGAAGTAAACTTATCGTAGTCTTTTTTGTTTTTTTTCCATAAAGCGAAATCTTCACCCTTATAAAAATTATATTTAGTGAATCTATTTACACGAGCAACAAAAGTAAAATCAATACAAATTGACACAACGCCTAACACGCTTATGTCAGTTTGTTGTAATAACAACTCTTTTACATCAACAATATATTTGGTTTTTTGTCGCATTCTTCAAAAATTTCTGCAAATTTACGCTTTTTCTTTTGATAAAATTAAAAAATATACATACATTTGCACGTATTATTTTAATATATTGAGTTATGAACAATTCAACATTTTCTTTTACACAGCCAAAAAACGAAGCTGTTTATTCGTATGCCCCAAATTCAAAGGAAAGGCAATTATTAGCAGAAGAATTGGAAAGACAATATAATAAACGTATTGAAATTCCAATAATAATCAATGGAAAGGAAATTAGAACAGGCAATTGCGCCGATGTTGTAATGCCAAGTGAGCATTCTCATGTGCTTGCAAAGTTTCATAAAGCCGACAAAGCAACTGTTCAATTAGCAATTGAGGCAGCTCTTGAGGCTAGAAAAAAATGGGAAAATGTAGATTGGATTGATCGTTGCAGCATTATGCTAAGAGCAGCTGAGCTTTTAGCAGGTAAATATCGCTATGTAATAAATGCAGCAACGATGTTAGGACAAGGAAAGAACCCTTTCCAAGCAGAAATTGACTCAGCCTGTGAAACAATTGACTTTTTAAGATTTAATGTTCATTATGCTTCAAAAATATATGCACAACAACCTCTTAGCGATAACACAGCTATAAATAGATTAGAGTATAGAGGATTAGAAGGATTTGTTTATGCAATTTCGCCTTTTAACTTCACTTCAATAGCTTGTAACTTAAATATTTCTCCTGTTTTAATGGGAAATGTAACTGTATGGAAACCTGCTACAACAGCTGTATTATCTAATTATTATCTAATGAAAATTCTACAAGAAGCAGGAGTCCCTGATGGAGTTATTAACTTTGTGCCAGGAGATGGTAGTGTTATTTCTGAGGTTTGCTTTGCTTCAAAAGATTTAGCGGGAGTTCACTTTACAGGTTCAACACGTACCTTCAACAACTTCTGGAAATTGATAGGAGAAAACATAAATAATTATAAGACCTATCCAAAAATAGTAGGTGAAACAGGAGGAAAGGACTTTATCTTTGCTCATAAATCAGCTGATCCAAGACAATTAGCAGTTGCAATCGTAAGAGGAGCATTTGAATATCAAGGACAAAAATGTTCTGCTGCATCAAGAGCATACGTGCCAAACGAAATATGGGAAGAAACCTTTGCTCACATAAAAGAGATGGCAGAAAAAATCAAAATGGGCTCATCTATGGAAATGGGTTGCTTTATGAACTCTGTTATAGATGAGAAATCATTTGACAATATCGCATCTTACATTGAAAAGGCAAAGACTGATTCTGATGCGGCAGTGGTATTAGGAGGTAAATGCGACAAGAGTGTAGGTTATTTTATATCTCCAACAATTATTATCACAAATAATCCTCGCTATGCTACAATGGAAACAGAATTATTTGGACCTGTAATCACAATTTATTTATATGATGGCAACAAATATGAAGAAACATTAGAATTGTGCGACAAAACATCTCCGTATGCTTTGACAGGCTCAATATTTGCTAAATCAAGATATGATATTGCAACAGCAATGAATAAATTAAGATATAGCGCAGGTAATTTTTACATTAACGACAAACCAACAGGAGCCGTAGTAGGAAATCAACCTTTTGGAGGAGCAAGAAGTTCTGGTACAAATGACAAGGCAGGCTCGGAATTAAATCTATATCGTTGGGTTTCTCCAAGATGTATAAAAGAAACCCTCGTTCCACCAACAGATTTCACGTATCCTTTTATGGATTAAAATAAAAAAAGGAGGATTATTCCTCCTTTTTTATTTGACTTTATCCGAAAATTGTTTGAAATATTATCCTTAGGTCTTTGAAAAAGTTTTGCGTATTAATGTATTCAATATTTATCCTAAGTTTATCGGGCATTATATGTTGAATATAATATTCTTCTGGATTGCTTGCAGAGGATAATAAGTCGTTTTCGTTTCTGTATTTAATGGAAGCAGGATCGGTTATTCCTGGTCTTACCTTTAATACTTTCATTTGCTCTTGGTTGTACATATCTACATAGCGTCTTACTTCGGGTCTTGGCCCTACAAAACTCATATCTCCAAGAAAGACATTGAAAAGTTGTGGCAATTCATCAATTTTGTATTTTCTTATGAAATACCCTGCTTTTGTGATGCGTGAATCTTTGCTGCCAACGGTGAGTAAGCCTTGTTTGTCTGAGTTTACTCTCATTGAACGAAACTTATATAGTTTGAAGTCTTTATTGTTTTTTCCTACTCTGGTTTGTGTGTAAAATATTCCGCCTTTGCTCGATAGTCCAACCCACAATCCTATGAAGATAAACAAAGGAGAGAGAATTATTATTCCAAAAACAGATGCTGTTATATCAAATAGTCTTTTCATTTTATGGTTATTGATTTATAACATTGTAATATTCCTCTACTAAATTCCTTACGATGTATTCTATTTGTTGGTTTGTAAGTTGAGGATAAAGAGGTAGTGTGATTTCTCTTGAATAAGCATCTTGGGATTGAGGATAATCTTCTATTTTGTAGCCCATGCGTTTGAAAAGTGTTAATTCTGGCATAGGGATATAGTGAACATTGGTTGCAATTTCTTTCTTAGATAGGTTTTCTATTAGTTTATTTCTTTGCTCTTCTGTAATTGGGTTTATTCTTAGAAGCAGTAGATGATAAACTGATTGAAAATTGTTGTTAGATTTTGGAGGTAGAATAGCCCAATGGTATTCGCTTAGAAGGGAATGATAGAGATTGAAAACTCTTTTACGTTCTTCAAGTAAATAGTCATATTTTCTTAATTGTGCTAAGGCTACTGCTGCGTTTATGTCTGGAAGATTTATTTTCATTCCAAACTCTACTATGTCGTAACGCCATGCTCCTGCTTGGTTTTTGGTGAAGGCGTCTTTTGTTTGTCCGTTCAGAGTCATTAGTTTGAAGAATTTTCTTGTTTCTTCTGCTTCAAATTCCTCTGGAAGGTTAAGACAAATTGCTCCTCCTTCGGCAGAGGTTATGTTTTTTACTGCATGGAAAGATTGAACGCTTATATCTACCCATTGAGTTATTGTTTTGTCTTGATATTTAGCTCCGATAGCGTGTGCAGAGTCAGAAATCAAAAGGATTCTATTTAGTTTTTTTTGAACATCTGAGCTTGGAGAGAATTTTTCTTTGACTTCTGCGGTTTCAAGCATTTGTCTTATTTTGTCGTATTGGCAAGGCATTCCTGCTATATCAACAGTTATGATTGCTTTTGTACGAGGGGTTATGGCTTGTCTTATTTTTTCTACATCTATTGTTAAATCTCGTGGAGAAATATCTACCATTACAGGTTTTGCTCCCGCTTCCATTACGGCCATTGCTGTTGCACAATAGGTGTATGCAGGAACTATTACTTCGTCATCTTGCTCTACTCCTAACCATCTTAGAACTAAGGTTGCACCTGAGGTCCAGGAATTAACACATACGACACTTTTTGCTTTTAAGTAGTCTTTTAATTCTGTTTCTAATGCTGCTACTTTTGGCCCTGTGGTAATCCAACCACTATTTAGCGATTCGCAAACAGAATTTATTACATCTTCGTCTATATACGGAGGAGAAAATGGTATTTTCATATTTTATTTTGTTTTTTTATTTCGGTATTTTATTCTTAATCTTAATATGAGTTTTCCTATTCTTTTAGGAATGTTGGTTGTTCGTGCTGTTCTTGAAATTGTTATTACTTCTTCAGAGTGTTTTTCTTTGTAGGCATCGGATATGCTCGCGTTTAGTTCAAAGCCTATAATGATTGTAAAGCACGTTATATAAATCCAAAGAAATAAGAAGATTAAAACTCCAATTGAGCCGTAGAGTGCATTGTAGTTTGGAAAGAAACGGATGTAGGTAATATAGGCTTGTGTTATGAGAATGAAGAGAATTGTTGCAAGGCTTGCTCCTGCGGAAAAGAATTTATAGCCTTTTTTTGATTTTAGTGAGAAATAATAGAGTGAGGCTATGGCAAAATATATCATTGATATGATAATAATCCAACGGACTGCTCCTATGAAAAATATTTGAAAGGTTGTGTTTATGATTTCTGCAGATTTAAGATAGTTTATAAACCATTGGAATCCTCCCATTAGGGTTAGGACTATGATTATGCCAATTACTAAAAAGATTACCATAATCATAGAGATTAAACGGCGTTTCCACCAACTGCGTTGTTCAATTGTGTCTCGGTGAGAGGATTGAAAAGAAACCATCATTGCGTTTATGCCACTTGAACTTGCATAAATGGCAAATATGATACCGATTGACATTAGGCTGTTGTACTTTCGGTTCAATATTTCATTGAGTGTGGCTTCAATAGGTAGGTAAATGTCGTTTGGAAGTGCGTCTTTGAGTAAGGAAAATATTTGTTCAGAGTAGTATTGCGTATCAAAATAGGGTAGGAGTGTGAAAAAAAATAATAACATTGGGAAGATTGCCATCATAAATCGGAAAGAGGCAGAGGAGGCTCGTTGATTTATAGAGCCTTTCATTAGTCCTTTTATAAAAAATATTGAAACGTCAAATAAAGGTATTCCTTGGAAACCCGGCAAAACCAATAATCTTGAATAATGTAAAAGAGTCCTGACGGGTCTCCAATATAATATTTTTCTTAGATACCTATTTTGTTGTCTTGTCATTTAATTATCTGCTACAAGACTTAAATCTATGCTGTCAATTTTGTGAGTTAATGCTCCAACTGATATATAGTTTACGCCTGTTTTTGCGTATTCTGATATGGTTGTTTGGGTGATTCCTCCCGAACTTTCTATTTCGTATCTATTGTTAATAATAGATACTGCTTTTTTTGTGTCTTCAACAGAAAAGTTATCAAGCATTATTCTGTCTACGCCACCTCTTTGCAAAACTTGGTCTAATTCTTCAAAGTTTCTTACCTCTATTTCTATTTTTATGTTAAGAGAATTGTCTTTTAGGTATTTTGTTACTTTGTCTATTGCTTGTGTGATTCCGCCTGCAAAGTCTATGTGATTATCTTTTAGCATTATCATATCGTATAAGCCAAAACGATGATTTGTTCCGCCACCTACTTTTACTGCATACTTTTCTAGTACTCTCATTGTAGGGGTTGTTTTTCTTGTGTCTAAGAGTTGCGCAGAGGTTCCTTCTATTAAGGATTGATAATAGTTGGTTCTAGTTGAGATTGCACTTAGTCTTTGCATGTAGTTTAAGGCTGTGCGTTCTGCTGTTAGGATTGAGATGGCTTCTCCTTCGACTTTGAAGATTTCTTCTCCCTTTTTTACTTTGTCTCCATCGCGTTTTAGGGCGGTGAACTTCACAGTTTCATCTACTGTTTGATAGACTAATCTTGCTATTTCAATACCACATATTATGCAGTCTTGTTTTGCTACAAGTTTTGCTTTGTCTTTTGTGCCTTTCTCAATGCACGACAAAGAAGAGTGGTCGGCTTCTCCCACGTCTTCTTTGAGTGCTAATTGTATGTGTGAAATTATTTGTTGTCTGTATTTGTCCAACATTTTGTTTTCTTATTTATAGATTACCAATTTTTCACTCCATTCTGTTTTGTCAGAAGATATTAGTTTTATTAGGTAGGTTCCGTTTGTTAGATGTGTTAAATCTATTGGGTTTTGTGTTAATTGATTTAGTGTTGTGTTTTCTTCTACATAAACTATGCGTGATTGCATATCATAAACTTCTAATCTAACGCTTTGGCTTGAAGGATTGTTTGTTGCAAATTTTACTATTCCTTTTGTTGGGTTAGGTAATAGTTTTATGCTTGTTGTTTGTTGTGGGTCGTTTAAGCCAACTCCTTCTGTTACTGTAACTACTCCTTCTCCTGATATTTTTGATGGACATACTCCGTTTTGAACTACTACTCGGTATTTCCATTCTCCCATTTGGTCTGGTTGATGTGTGATTACTTTTACTATTTCTGAGTTTTCTATTGGTAACCAATTAAATTCTGGTTTTTTGTATTCCCAATAAAGTACTTCTCCAACAGAGGCTCTTAGTTGTAATTCTGCACTTTCTCCTAATGGTATGGAGTTTGTTAGAACGAATACGTTTCCTGCTTTGGTTGTTGCGTGAACGTTTATGGTTACTACGTTACTTGTGTCTAAAACATGGTTAGAGAAAACAATTCTTCTGAAGTAAGTTGTGTCGAATAGTTGTCGCATATCAAGGTTTTGTCCTGTGTAGTCAGAGCCTATGTCTGCTGTTTCCCAAGTTTGTTGGTCTGTACTCATTATCCATAGGTATGTGTAGTTGATTCCATCTCCTCCTGTTGGTTGTGAACCTGTTAATACGTTTGCAACACTTCCTTCGCAAATGGTTTGGTCATCTGAGATGGTGTTGTTGAAGATTGGTGTATAGAGTGTTGTGATTTCTTGTGGATAGGTGTATGATGTTCCGTTGTCATTTGTTGCAAAGGCTTTGATGTAGTAGGTTGTGTGTTCGTTTAAGTTGTTGATTGTTGTTGAGAAACTTCCTAATCCGTTTCCTAATGGAATTACTGTTGAGTTTGTGATGTCTATGTTTGGATTTGTTCCCCAGCAGATTCCTTTGTTTGTTACTCCACTTACACCTTCATAAATTACTTCTGCTGAAATTGAAATAGAATTATGTGTTGCATTTGTAGAACTTATTTCTACAATAGGTAATTGGTAGGTTGCATAAACTATTATGTCTTTTACTTCTATTGAAGAAAGGTTTGAGATTCCTTCAAAGGCGATGAAATAAGTGGAACTTAGGTTTTGTAATAATATAGAGTCTCTTTGGAAGTCGGTTGTGGCTGTTGTGTAAGTTGCAAGTTCGCTCCATTCTGCTGTTACATCATTTTTGTATAATACTCTTAAGGCATCGGTATTATTGTTTTGTGATAATTGTTTTCTGTCAAAACTTATGTAGGTCGCTTCTCTGTTTGACATATCTAATATTGGTAATACTAGTTTAGATGTAGAGGATTGTTGGTCTGCGGTAAAGGTGTAGATTGATGTTGTTGTGTCGTATTCCCATGAGGCATTTATTTCTAAACATGGTTGTATTTCTTCTGTGTTTGCATAGAATGGATAGTCTTCTATTTTTGCACATTCTGTTACAAAACTTAATTCTTCACCATAAGAGATGTGTCCATTATTTTTTGCAAAGGCTCTTACATAATAGGTGGTATGTGGAATTAAGTCTTCTAAGTTAATTGTAAATACGTCTTCTGTTACTTCTGTTAGTATTACTATGTCGTCTATTGTTGGAAGCGGATTTGTAGATAGGCAGATTCCTAATGTGTGAACGTTATTGTTACCGTGTGCATTTAGTTTTGCAGATATGTTTGCTCTTTCGTCTGTTATTGAACTGATAGATAGTGTTTGTACTTGTGGATAGGCTGATTGATCTGCATCGTAAATTTGTAAATCGTCTAATGCTACTCCGTATCCTCCTTTTACTTCTGCTTCAAAACCTATTATTATATAATCTTCATTTGTTGGTAAGTTTACTATTTTATCTGCCCATGAAGATTCACTTGTTGTGTATGATGATATTTGTGTCCATGTGTCTTGTGCAGATGTTTTGTGTTTTATTTTTAGTACGTCTGTTTTACTATTTCTTGTTTTTTGAGCATGAGAAAAAGATAGTACTGGTTGATTAAGCATTGTTATATCTATTGGAGTTGATACTAATGTTGTGGTTTGAGAACCACTTGTTCTATCACTTTTTATCAATGCCCAACTGTTGCCTTCTTTTGCTGTTGATATTGCTCCTGGGGTAAAAGCTGAGTCTATTGTTACCCAAGCGTTATCAACGTATTCGTTAGATTCTTGTGTCCAACACATCAATTCGTTTATGTCTTCAAATGATTCATGATAAGGAAAATCATTAAATGCTTGGCAAAGAGTTCTTATTTTTAATACTTCTCCATAGCCTATTGTTGTTGCTGTTTTTGCGTAGGCTCTAACATAATATTCTGTGTTTGGTAGTAATCCTGTTATGTTTACTAAGGCACTGCTTTGAGGTGTAGATGTACTAAGAGTGTTATCTACGTTTTCTGTTGGTAATGTATTGTTTATACTATAACATATTCCTGTTTCTATTATGTTTGATGCAGAGAAGTTTGTTACTGCAAAGTTTACTTTTACAGTGTCTAATATGGCATCAACATTTGTTGTTTGTATAACAGGTCTATTTGTGTTTGTTTGTCCATATATGAAGTTAATGTTTTTTGTATTTGTATTTTCTGTAATGCCTACTATTGGTCTATTTAAGTTTGTTCCGTTGAATGATTGGCTATTAGGAGTAGAAGCGTCTGTAAATTCGCTATTGTTTGATGTTCCTGGGAAAGGATTTGATGATCTTGATGAATTCCAACCTGAACCGCCTGCTTCTTCTAAGTCAAATCCTGGATTGTTTGGATTACAATTTATACAATGATTAGACCAACCTGAGGAGTTTAGGTTTACATGGAATATTAGCATACCATGTCCTGATAAGTATCTGTCCCAGCTTGTTTGCTGTCTATTTTCTAAAATGAAATATTCATTATTATTAAAACTTAATTTATATGCAACATTGTCTGTAATCAATGGTTGTAGTGTAATATTGCCTTCTGTTGTTAATTCTTGAATATTTATGTAGTTTCTTGTTGCTCTTTGATATGCGTTCCAAGTTGGAGGGCATTTTCCTCCATTATTATAGTTTCCACTACACATTAAGTCCCATGTATCGTGATGAGAGAAACTACCATCTTCTTCGTAATTTGTATCATAGAAGTCTGGTAATCCTAAAACGTGAGAAAATTCGTGGCAAATAGTTCCTATTACTAATGGTTCTGGATAATATTGTGTACCATTCTTTTCTGAAGAACAAGCATAGTCATAAATATTTACGCCATCTTTCATAATTGGAGGATAAACTGCTGAACGGTGTGGCCAAATAGTGTTTGCTCCACCACCACTTGATTCTGCAAATCCTGCATAAATTACATAAACACACGAAACGTATGATTCTGATTCATTTGTATATTGTGAGTAATCTATTACAGGGTCAGCAGCCTCTACTGCTTCAACTATCAATTCTCTAGCTCTCATATCTCCACCGCCAGAATAGTTTTCTCCATAATAATCCATGTTATTTAATGTTGTGTATGGACCAACAACGGTTGCTTCAACGTTTAATTTTCCAAAAGATGAAGCTGTGAAATAGTCATGAACACTTCCTTGACTTCCATTTGAAGAATATCCAACTTGATTAAATAGATTTTCTATTTCTTGTCTATCTGTTGAAAATGCAAGGTCATTATAACTCATTAAGATTACTACTAATTTATAATTTTCTTGAGCAACAAGTGAAGTATCTGTGCCTATGGCAGATTTTACTCTTGATTGGAAATCATCATTTATATCCCATAATTGTTTTAAGTATGAGATTTGCTCTTGAGAATAAAATAATGTTTTGTCTATATTCTCTAAAAAACGTATTTCTGCTTCTGTACGTTGCTCTGGATTATGAGCTATTATTGTTGAAGGTTGCATTCCACCATTTTCACTTGGAATAGCATACACCCAATCTCCATTTTTAGCTCTCATAAGCGTGTAATCATCTGTGGTTTTACCCCAATTAACTTTCTCATCTCCACGTAAACTCACAGTAAGTTGAGTGTTATCACTTTGATTATAAGTTAAAGGATAAGGATATGCTACAACAGCAAATAAATTATTAGCAAAACATACTAATAAAGCTAAGACTAAAAAAATTTTCTTCATAAGTTAATAATTTATTTCTTTGATTTAATCGGCAAAGATAATAACTTTTTTGTAGATAACAAACCACACGCCGCCAATATGTCCTCTCCGCGAGATGCTCTTATTGTTGCAATTAGACCTTTTGAAGTCAAAATATCTCTAATTTTTATCATCTCTTTGTCATCTGCTTGTTGGAAGATTGTATTTGGTATAGTGTGAAATCTAATTAAGTTTATTCTACACTCAATATCAGAAAGATTACTTACAAGAGCGAAAATATGGCGATAATCGTCATTAAGATTTTTGAAAACTATGTATTCAAAAGTAAGACGACGTTGTCCGCTCCAATCATATTGCTTTAATAATTCTATAACATCTTCAATCTTATAAGCCTTTTCAATAGGCATTATTTCTTCTCTTTCATTTGCAATCATATTGTGAAGACTTATAGCAATATGCACTTGAGTAGAATCTAAAAAATCTTTTAAACGAGGCAGATAACCACAAGTAGATACCGTAATTCTTTTTGGACTCATAGCCATAGCCCAAGAACTAGTTAGGATTTCTATACTTTTGACAACATTTTCATAGTTATCCAAAGGTTCCCCCATACCCATGTAAACAATATTAGTCAAAAGAGAATATTCATCTATCGATCTAATAATATTCAATATTTCATTAGTAGATAAATTCCTTTTAAAACCCTGACGAGCCGTAGCACAAAATTGGCAATTCATCTTACAACCAACCTGTGTTGAAACACAAAGAGTATATCTATCCTTATCTGGAATCATAACCGCCTCAACAAAAGCATTATCCTCATACTCATAAAGATATTTCTTAGTTCCATCTATTGAGAGCATAAAATCAATATAAGGAGTTAGTCCAAAATCATAATTTTCTTTTAATCTTTCTCTAGCACTTAAAGAAAGATTAGTCATTTCATCTATTGAGGAAATTTGTTTTTTGTATAACCAATCGGCAATCTGTTTACTTGCAAAAGAAGGTAAAGACAAATCTTTGCAAATTTCTTTTAACTCATCTAATGTCTTACCAAAAAGACTTTGTTTCTTGTTCATAAATTATGGTTTATATAATCTACCTTGATAAGTATTTCTTTCAATCATTCTTTGCTCTATCTTGCTAACGAGAGTTTCGTTTCTTAACAACTCCCAATTAGAACCACCAGCTTGAAATCTTGGTGGCACTTCTCCTGCAAAGCGTTCTATAACAATATTCGGCGATAATTTTTCTAAGAAGTCAATCATAAATTCTTTGTATTCTTCAAATTTCATGAACACAAAGTCGTTTGGATTTTCTTGATAGTCTTTTAAAATAGGAGTATTCTTTACTAAAATTAATTGATGAAACTTAACAGAATGTAAAGGTAAAGAACTTAAAATTTCAGCTTCGTTTTGCATCATCTCAATACTTTCTCCTGGCAAACCAAATATGATATGCCCACCTGTTGTTATGCCTCTGCTTGCAGTTTTCTCAATAGCCTCTTTTGTTTGTGCAAAACTATGACCACGATTTATTCTTTTAAGAGTTTGATCATAACAACTCTCTATTCCATATTCAACAATTATATGATGCTCCTTTTGTAATTCTGCTAAATAATCAAGAATCTCATCATTAACACAATCGGGGCGAGTACCAATTACAAGACCTATTACTTGCGGGTGAGAGAGCGCCTGAGTATATCTTTCTTTTAATACATTTAAAGGGGCGTAAGTATTAGAATAAGCTTGAAAATACGCTAAGTAATTTTTAACATTTTTATATCTCCAAGAATGAAACTCAATTCCTTCTTCAATTTGTTGATATATAGACTTAGTTTTTTCACAATAAGAAGGATTAAAAGCATTGTTATCACAGAAAGAGCATCCGTGAAACGAAATTTTCCCATCTCTATTTGGGCAAGTAAAACCAGCATCTATGGATAGCTTTTGTAATCTCTGTCCAAACCTTTGCTTAAAGTAGTTAGAATATGCGTTAAACGGCCTATTATGTCCCCAAATGTACTTAGATAATTCCATAATTATTTGTTGTACATCAATAAATCTATTAAATGAATAGTCTTTAAATTAATATTGTTTTTTTCTACATACGATTGCAAATGCAGTAAGCAACTCATATCGTTGCTTACAATATATTCTGCACCTGTATCTAAAACAGCCTTTATTTTTTGTTCGGCCAAAGCCTTGCTTACATACGGATTGTATATTGAAAAACTACCTCCGTAACCACAACAAAAGTTATCAGTATGATTTCCCTCCAATAAAGTTAAACCTTTTACCTTTTTTAAAACTTCTCTTGTTTTATTTACAACATTATACTCATGCAAGGATTGACAATTAGTGTGCAAATAAACCTTATAAGGAAAATTTGACCCAAAAGACATTGTTTTATCAACATCACATAAAAACTCACTTATATCAATTACCTTATTTCTTAATGTTTTATAAAGGTTGTGATTAGAAGAGTTGAAAAATAGTTTTCCAAAATTATTTCTTATATAACTAATGCACGAATTAGAAGTCCCTATTATGTAATCATAGCTTTTAAAAAGCTCAATAAATCTTTCACCTAATGCTCTTGCTGTTTTCCAATCTCCATTTTCATACAATAGTTTACCACAACAAGTTTGCTCAATAGGGGAATCCGTTTGATACCCCAAATCATCAAGTAAAGATAATAAGTTGTTAGCAGTTTGAGGTGAAAATTGATTTACACAACAAGAAACAAAAATTCCAAGATTCATTATCTTAGTATATGAATTTGCCGTAAGGACTTATTATTTCTACGCTTTTACCTTCTGCTTTTTCAACCCTACCAACAATTTGTGCATCAACATTAAAACTTTTACTTATTTCTATCAATTCTAATGCAGTATTCTCATCAGTATATATTTCCATTCTATGACCCATATTAAAGACTTTATACATTTCTTTCCAATCTGTTTTTGATTGTTCTTGAATCATAGAGAATAAAGGAGGAATAGGGAATAAGTTATCCTTAATTACGCGACAGCCTTCATTCAAAAAATGTAATACCTTAGTTTGAGCACCACCGCTACAATGAACTAAACCATCTATTTTATGACGATATTCTTTTAATATCTTAGCTAAAATAGGAGCATACGTTCTTGTAGGAGACAAAACTAACTTTCCTGCACTAATACCTTCAACAGTGCTTGGAGAGGTTAAACCTAAACCACCGCAATAAACTACATCTTTATCCAAAGAACTATCATAAGTTTCAGGATATTTATCTGCTATTGATTTATTAAAGACATCATGTCTTGCAGAAGTAAGACCATTACTTCCCATACCACCATTATATTCTGTTTCATAGGTTGCTTGTCCAAAAGAGGCCAATCCCACAATTACATTACCAGGTTTAATATTGTGATTAGAGATAATATCGGAGCGTTTAGCTCTTGCAGTAACAGTACTATCAACAATAATAGTTCTTACAAGATCTCCCACATCAGCAGTTTCACCTCCTGTTGAGTAAATACCAACTCCTAAATCTCTTAATTGAGATAAAAATTCTTCTGTACCATTTATGATATGAGAAATAACTTCTCCTGGAATTAATTGTTTGTTTCTGCCAATTGTTGAAGAAAGAAGAATATTGTCAGTTATACCTACGCACAACAAATCATCAATATTCATAACTATTGAATCAATAGCGATACCCTTCCATACAGAAACATCACCTGTTTCTTTCCAATAAGCGTATGCAAGCGAAGATTTTGTTCCCGCTCCATCAGCATGCATAACAATACAATAGTTTTCATCGCCTGTTAGAATATCTGGAACAACCTTACAAAAGGCTTTTGGGAATAAACCTTTGTCTATATTTTTTATTGCATTATGTACATCTTCTTTTGACGCACTTACACCTCTTAAAGTATATTTATCTGTACTCATAATTCACTTATTAGATTAATTACTCTTTGAACATCTTCATCTATTTCAAGATAAAGTTTATAAAAATACTCATCACCAAAAAGATTTTGAGCTAAATAAGATTTCATCAATAGTTTTATTTCTTTTTTCTCGTCATTGGTAATACCATTTGTATTCACATCCTGACTTTTAGCAAAGGCTATCATATCTTGATATAGTTGCGGTGAAATAATATCACTATTTAAGAACTCTTCACCACTTTCAAATTTTGAGAAAACCTCTCTATTCTTATCCAAATAGTCAAAACAATACTTGTAAATCAAGCCCTTTTTCAATAACATAGTGTAAGAATCGCTCTTTTTATAAAGATTGTAAGGCAATTCCTTATCAGGCTCAATTCCACCACCACCATATACAATTCTACCTTTCTTTGTCTTGTATTTCAATGAATCAGTATGCGAAATAGTATCAGCATTATTTTCCATATCAGCATACCTTTCAATAAAATCCATATAATACTTTTCAGAATCGCCCATTGTATAAGGTCGTTGAATACATCTGCCACTCGGAGTATAATAACGAGAAACTGTAAGACGAAGAACCGAACCATCGGCTAACTCTTTTTGCTCTTGCACCAAGCCTTTACCAAAAGTTCTTCTACCAACAATATACGCTCTATCATTATCCTGTAATGCACCAGCAACAATTTCAGAAGCAGAGGCAGAAACCTCATCAATAAGAACAACTATTTTTCCATTTTCAAAACTTCCCTTTGAACTTGCAAAATAATCGTTTCGTCCCTTTGCTCTTCCTTTTGTGAAGACAATCAAATCTCCATCGGAAAGAAATTCATCAGCAATATTTATAGCCTGATCGAGATAACCACCACCGTTTCCTCTCAAATCAAATATTAATTGCTGCATACCTTTCTTCTTTAAATCAATCAAAGCAGAAGAAACCTCTTGATGAGAATTAGCAGAAAATTGAGAAAGCTTAATATAAGCAGTATTAGAATCAAGCATTCCGCTATAATCCACACTATGTATAGGAATTACGTCCCTTTTTATAGTGAAAAACAATAATTTTTCTATGTTAGAACGCTTAATTCCTAACTTTACCTTTGTTCCTCTCTTACCTTTTAATAGTTTAAAGACATCTTCATTTGTAATTCCATTTCCGCAAACCTTCTTTCCATCAACCTCCACAATTCTATCTCCTGCCATAATGCCAGCTTTAAACGAAGGACCTTGCACTATGGGTTGAATTACAACGATTGTGTCATCAATTATTCTAAATTGTACACCTATTCCATCGAAATTGCCTTGTAAATTTTCGTTTTCTTTTGCAATTTCTTCTCTTGTCAGATAAACAGAGTGAGGATCTAAAACTTCAAGAAAACTTCTAATTGCCACATCTTGCAAAGAATCTGCATTTACCTCATCTACATATTGTGTTTTAACTAAATTCATCACATGATCCAACTTATTGAAGTTTAAAACAGAGATAGAATTTACCTTTGGTAGGAACAAATCCACCAACACCATAATAAATAAGATGGAGACAAAGACAATTAAAATTGTTCTATTAGTTCTTTTCACGCAAACTATTTATTTTCAGGTTTCATTTGAGGAAAAAGCAATACATCTTGTATAGAAGGAGAATTTGTCATAAACATACACAATCTATCTATACCAATTCCCATTCCAGAAGTAGGAGGCATACCATATTCCAAAGCTCTAACAAAATCATAGTCGATATACATAGCCTCATCATCGCCTCTTTCTTGTAATTTCAATTGGTCTTGGAATCTTTCCAATTGATCAATAGGGTCATTCAACTCAGAATAAGCATTAGCCAATTCTTTACCATTTACAAATAACTCAAAACGTTCAGTTAATCCCTCAATACTTCTGTGTTTCTTAGTTAAAGGAGACATTTCCTTAGGATAGTCATATATGAATGTAGGTTGAACATAGTGATGCTCACATTTTTCTCCGAATATTTCGTCAATCAATTTTCCTTTACCCATAGTAGCATCTACCTCTATGCCCAAATCCTTACAAGCCTTTCTTAAATCCTCCTCTTCCATAGTGTAGATGTCATATCCTGTGTGTTCCATGATAGCATCACGCATAGAAACTCTTGCAAAAGGACGTTTGAAATCAATTTCTTTATCACCCAATTGAACTTTTGTTTGTCCGTGAAGTGCAAGTGCTACTTTTTCAATCATTTGTTCAGTGAAATCCATCATCCAGAAATAATCCTTGTATGCAACGTAAATTTCCAAACAAGTAAACTCAGGATTGTGAGTACGGTCCATACCTTCGTTACGGAAGTTTCTTGAAAACTCATATACACCCTCAAATCCACCAACAATCAAACGCTTTAGATACAATTCATTTGCAATTCTCAAATACAAAGGTATGTCAAGAGTATTATGATGAGTGATAAACGGTCTTGCAGCCGCTCCACCAGGGATAGATTGCAAAACAGGAGTTTCCACTTCTATGTATCCGAAAGAATTAAAGAAGTCTCTGATAGTATTAAGTATCTTAGTACGTTTTACAAACACGTCCTTAACCTCAGGATTTACGATTAAATCCAAATATCTTTGGCGATAGCGTTGTTCTGTATTAGTAAACGCATCATAAATCACACCATCTTTTTCCTTAACCACAGGAAGAGGTTTCACACTCTTACTCAATACAGTAAGTTCTTTAACATGTATAGAAATTTCTCCCATTTGTGTAACGAACACATAGCCCTTTACACCGATTATATCACCAATATCTAAAAGTTTTTTAAAGACTGTATTGTATAAAGACTTGTCTTCGCCTTCGCAAATCTCATCTCTTTTAATATACAATTGTATTTTGCCCCAAGAATCCTGAATAACCACAAAAGATGCTGCACCCATAATTCTTCTACTCATTATTCTACCAGCAATACTCACCTCTTGGAATAGGCTATTATCCGTAGGGAATTTTTCTAATATTTCGTTTGTTTTAGCATTAACCTCATATAAAGCAGCAGGATAAGGATCTATTCCTAATTCTCGCATTTTTTCAGTAGCCTGTCTTCTTAATAGTTCTTGTTCACTTAATTCGCAACTCATACAATTATATTTTTTTTGATTAAACTGCAAAAATAAAAAAAAATATTGAAACTTTATTGTATCTTTGCACAAATTAAAAAAGGAAAAGACATGATTGGAGTAAACAAGGTAATACTTATAGGCAATTTAGGAAAGGATCCAGAAATAATATCCTTTGATGATGTAAAGAAAGCTTCGTTTTCGTTAGCTACTACTGAAACACATAAAACCAAAGATGGTACAAAAATAGAAGAAACCGAATGGCATAACGTAATATGTTGGAGAGGTTTGGCAGAAGTGGCAGAAAAATTCTTGAAAAAAGGGACTCATCTATATGTTGAAGGCAAAATAAAATCAAGAATTAGAGAAGACAAAGAAGGAAATAAGAAAAGAGTAGTAGAAATAGTGGCAGAAAATTTCAAAATCTTAAACAGAGCACACTCTTATCAAAGTTCCAATACAGATGACGCTAATACGGATTTGATATACGATAGTTTGATGGAAGAAAACTATCCAATCTCAGAGCAAGACAGCAACTTATCAAAAATTCTTGCAGAAGATACGGAATTAACCAAATTAGGCGATTTGCCTTTCTAAGAAATAAAAAAATAAAGCTAAGAAAAAATTTAAGATTTCTTAGCTTTATTTTTTTAAGTAAAGAGAAAATTTACTTTTCCTTATTTACCATTATTTCTAATATCATATTATCCATTTCATCCATTGCAAAACGTCCTATTTTTCCAAGATTTTCAATAGAACGATCCACACAACCCTCTGCAATTCCGTCAGTTGAATCAACAACTCTATTATTCATTGCCAAAAGAATGGAATCAAAAGCAGAATTTAGTCCTGCAGATACTTTCAATGCACAACTTGGTTTTGCGCCATCGCAAGCCATACCTGTAATTGTGTTAATCATATTTCTAATTGCATAACACATTTGGTAAATATTACCACCCTTTAAAAGAATTATGCCAGAGGCTGCACCCATTGACGCATTCACAATTCCGCAAAGGGCAGATAATCTTCCGATTTTGCTCTTTATGTAAATAGACATAAGGTGAGAAAGAGTCAAAGCACGAATGATTTCTTCTTTTGTTTTGTTTGTAAGTCTTCCGTATTCGTAAACAGGTAGGGTACAAGTCAATCCTTGATTTCCGCTACCAGAATTGCTAAATACTGCAAGGGTTGCTCCGTCCATTCTTGCATCTGAGGCTGCACAAGACTTAGCAATTACTTGTTTTCTTATATCTCCCTCTGCTATTTTGCTTAAATGCTTTCCGATACCTAAGCCATAGTCGTTTGTAAGACCTTCTTGTCCAATTTTATCGTTGATTTCAGCTGTTTGATATATCCATTCTAAAAAGTTTATATCGGTTTTTGTAGCGTAATCAAAGATTTCTTGTGCACAAAGTGTATCTACAACTAAGGTGTCTGAGTTGTTTTGAGCGTTTTCTACTCTTTCCAATTCTTTGTGAAGGATTATGTTTTCTCCTTCTTGAATATGGATAAAGTTTAAGTGGTTTTGAGCAATTATTACCTTAGAATAATTTTCTCTTCCAAAACAACGACATTCTATGTAGAGTTTTTCGCTTGTTTTTGCTACCTCAATTTTTATTTCGTGAGAGGATAACCATTCTTTTGCTTTATCTACATTGTCTTTTGCATTGTCTAAGACTTGTAATTCTTTGCTGCTATCTCCACAAACAATACCTAAGGAAATTGCAATCGGTAGTCCTATCATTCCTGTGCCAGGAATACCAACTCCCATTGCATTTTTGATTATGTTTTTAGAGAGATACATTTCTATTCTCTCTACTTGTTCTCCTATTACTTCTTTTGCTTTTGCGACAGCCAAGGCTACTGCAACGGGTTCTGTACAACCAACTGCCAAAACAATGTTTTCTTGCATTAACCTTTTGATGCTTTCTTGTCTTGTCATAAGTTTAAAAGTTTATTTTTCAGAATATACTTTTTTCAATGCGTCTTCTCTATATTTTTCTTGATATTCTTTTGAGAAAGTTTCAAATGGAATATCCTTTATATAGTTTTCTCCAATGTAAACAATAACTTTTTCAAATTCAGCAGCAGGATAGTAACCTGGAACAACAGTTATTACATTGAAGTCTTTATCTAAGATTGAGAAAGAAGGGAAAGAAAGACGATTGTTAAGTAAATACAAGGCTAATTGATGAGCAGTTTTTCTTTTTGCATTAGGGTTATAACCTGGATTTTGATAAGTCTTATCTTTTATGGTAACATCTTCGCTTTGTTCTGCGTCAAATTTTGAGGCAACAAAGTAATGATTCATCAATTTTGCAATTAAGGTATCAGAAAATGTGTCACTGTCCATTTTTTTGCACCAACCACACCAGTCAGTGTAGCAATCAATAAAATATTTCTTGTCAGCATTTTCTTTTTTAGACATTTCCTTTTCTACTTTGTTGATTTTTATCCAATTTATCTTTTCTTGTGAAATGCCAAATAAGCCAATTGTCAAGAATAATACGCTAAAAATAATTTTTTTACTGTTCATAGTCTTTTCTTTTTTTTATTATTGTTTTATTACTTTTACTCCTTTGAAATAATGTTCAATAACTTCCCAATATTCATAACCTTCCTCACACATTCTAATGGCTCCTTCTTGACTCATACCAACTCCGTGTCCATAACCTTTGCCTGTGAGTTTTACTTCATTGGCCCATATTTGAACACTAAAGTAAGTTGATTTTAGGTTAAAGTCTTTTCTTATTGTAGTAAGAGGAATACCCATTATATCTGTTTTTCTGCCTTCTTTTTGCGAGAAATTAAGTAAGACATCTTCAATTTCTTTATCCTTTACATTGAGTCCTTTGTGTTTAAAATAGTTTGTCCAATCTTTTAGTTTGATATATTTTTCCCATTGATAGTTTTTACCTCCTACAGAAAAGCTATCCTCAATGCTAACTAAGTACGGCACTTCTTTCCCCCATACATCTTTTGCATTTGCAGTGATTCCACCAGAGTTTGAATGGAAAAGGGTTTCTATTATCTTGCCTTCTGCATCAACAATCACTTCCCCTCTGCTTTTATATGCGCCTTCTGTTACTTCTTTTTTGTTTGCTCGTGTTTTGTATGCTTGACAATGCACTCCATCACAAAGATTGTAACCCTCAGAGGCGTGTTTTTCTAAATTATTCATCAAATAGTTTCTACAACATATTGCTTGAATCTTGAAAAAATCAACATTTGTAGTTGCTCCCCAAGTTTCGCTTTGTACAACTCCTGCAATATAGTTGTCTGTCTTTACAACATTGATGATAAATAAAGATTTATTCTTGCTACTAATCTCTAAACCATCTTCATATCTACGTTCTGCAATTTGAGGTTTAAGAGGCTTTATTTGAAAAAACGATTTTAATCCTGTTGAACTTAGGTTTATTTTTTTTGCTTTTTGATAAACGCTGTCGTTTATCTTGATTTCAATTTGTCCATCTAAATCTGTGATTTTTACCTTAGCGGTTTTGTTTAATTTTATCTTATCTCCCTTGTCGGTTTCTAAGTAATAATTTCCAAAAGAAGGGATAAACAAAACTTCTTCAACGTTTTTGTCGCTGAATATGCGTATTCTTACATTTTCAATACTACTTGCTTGAGAGAAAGCATTGAAACTAAAAACAAATATTAAGGTTAGGATTAAAAATATCTTCTTCATTTCTGTTTGTTTACGTGCTCTATTATTGATTGTGCAATAGAGGCAGAAGCACCACTATCACCTAATAAATTTTTCAATTTATTAAATAAATATTGCATTTGTTCGCGATAATTTTCGTCGAAACATATTTTCTTAAACTCTTTTTCTAAACAATCCTCTTTCCAATTATCTTGCAATAATTCTACGACTGCTTTTTCTTTTAGAATGATATTGACAAGAGAAATGTATTCTATTTTTACTAAATACTTAGCAGCAAGAAATGAAAGAGCGTTTGCCTTGTAACAAACCACTTCTGGAACATTGAAAAGAGCTGTTTCTAAAGTAGCAGTCCCTGAGGTAACGACCGCAGCGTGTGCATTGTTTAAAATAGAGTAAGTTTGGTTGTAGATAAGTCTTACATTGTTTTTCTCACCTATGAAGTTTTTATAAAAATTCTCGCTATGAGTATTTACTCCTGCTATGATGAAATCAAATTCTGGGTACTTATCCACTAAAGATAATTGAATGGGAAGCATTTTCTTTATCTCCTGAGTGCGAGAGCCAGGTAAAAGTGCAATAATAGGCTTTTTACCTAAATCATACTTGTCTAAAAAGGCTTGTTTGTCAGCATTCAAAGAGTAATCGTGTATTTCGTCTAACAAAGGATTGCCTTTATACTCAACTTCCATAGAATGCTTAGCGTAAAACTCTTTTTCAAAAGGAAGAATCACATATAATTTTTCAAGGATTCTTTTCATTGTTTTTATTCTTCCTTTTTTCCAAGCCCAAACTTGCGGAGAGATATAATAATAGCTTTTAATTCCGTTTTTATGTGCGAATTTTGCAATTCGTAGATTAAAACCTGGATAATCAACTAAAATAAGTGCATCGGGTTTCCATGTAAGCAGGTCCTTTTTGCATAAAGATAGATTGCCAAGTACTGTTTTTAAATTCATTACAACCTCAATAAAACCCATAATTGCAAGTTCTTTTATGTGTTTTACAAGGCTTGATTCATTAGCTTGCGCAATCATTCTATCTCCTCCCCAAAAACGAAATTCTGCTTCTTTATCTCGAAGTTTTATTTCTTTCATTAGGTAAGAGGCGTGTAAGTCTCCTGAATGTTCTCCTGCTATTATATAATATTTCATAAAGCTACAAAATTAAGAACTAAAATTAAGACCACCAATAAAGTTCAAAAAATATAGCAAAAGGCAGAACCCGAAAACTAAAATTAAGATTAAGCCTTTTGTTGCTTTTGAATATTGTTTTTTAGCATAGTAACGAAGTAGTAATATATCGGGAACAAAAGCAAATAAGAATAATTTTGCATTGTCATTTATAGAACAATTAAGCAGATGCAAGCAAAGATAAATTGCTCCCATTGAAACTATGCAGAGAATTACGGCAAGAGATAAGCCAACCCAAAAATTATCTTTTTTTAACATTGTTCAAATCTGTTTTTTATTTGTTCCATTACTTTATATGCAGTGAAATCTACCTGCATAGGCACAATGCTTGCATAGGATTGTTGCATTGCAAGATAATCTGCTTGAGGGGAATTGTCTTGGCAATGATATGTTCCGCTCAACCAATAGTATGGCTCTCCGTGAGGCGTTTTATATTCTACAAATTCTTCTTCCCAATATGCTTTTGCTTGATGACATACTTTTGTGCCTTTGATTTCTCCTACAGGGAAATTGACATTTAAACATACGCCTTGCTCTAAGCCGTTTTCAAGCACGTCTTTACAAATTTTTGTTATGATATTTTCGCAGTTTGTAAAGTCTGCTTCTTTGTCTGCTGTGTCAATAGAGAATCCAACACTTGGAATGCTTTCTGCACAGCCTTCAAAAACTGCGGCCATTGTGCCAGAATAAATCGTATTTATAGAGGCGTTGCTTCCGTGATTGATTCCCGAAACCAAAAGGTCGATTTTCCTATTTGCAAGTATTTTATTGATTGCTATTTTTACACAATCAACAGGCGTTCCGTTTAATATATATCCTTCATAGCCCTGAGAAATTTCCATTGTTTTTAATTTCAAAGGTGCATTTGAAGTAATTGAATGACTTTTGCCTGACATCTCGTCCTTTGGTGCAACAACAATCACATCACCTAATTGCTTCATTAAACGAATCAATACACTAATGCCTTTTGAAAAATAACTATCATCGTTAGTTATGAAAATTAGTGGGCGTTTCTTTTCCATAGTTTATTATTATCGTAATATAAAAGGCAAAGATACGAAAAGAAATGAAAAATTTGGGAATTTATTACTAATTTTGCAGTTGAAAAATTTGAGAAATGCTTAATAAACTAATTTTATATCCTGTTAGATTGTTACAAAAGATAGAAAACAAATTCATACGTTTTCTATTTGTTGGTGTAATCAATACAATGTTTGGTTATGGTATGTTTGTGCTTTTCATTTGGTTTGGAATGCACTACTCAATAGCCCTTTTGTGTGCTAATATCCTTGGAATACTTTTCAATTATAAAACAACAGGTTATATTGTCTTTTCAAACAAAAGCAATCGCTTGATTTTGCAATTCTTTTTGGTCTATGGAGTGGTGTATCTCTTTAATTTAGGCGAACTATACCTATTGGACTCTTCTAATATTTATGAATACATACTCTCTTTGCCTATCATGGATTTCTTAGACACACTTCCAATCAATCAAAACAAAGTAGGAGATGTAATAGGGCAAGCAATTACCCTCTTACCAAACGCAATACTTTCCTTCTTTTTGAATAAGATTTTTGTTTTCAAAACATCAGAAAAATAATTCTTTGCTTTTTCAAAATATTTCAAAGAAAAAATTAAAAAAATCAAAGACTTTTTTTCATAATTCTATCTTCTGAATTGACTTGGACTTACTCCTGCAACTCTTTTAAAGAATCTTGAAAAAACATCTATTGAAGAAAATCTCAATTCTCTTGCAATTTGTTCAATAGATAACGAAGATTCTTTCAGCATACGCTTTGCCTCTTTTATAATCCTTTCATCTATTAAAGTCTTTGCAGTTTTCTTCATTTTTCTTTTTTTAAAAAATATGAACGTAAAATAATTCTTGTTATCAAAATTAGAAATAGTTTTCAGTTTTTTTTACTATATTTTTGCAAACGAAAATTTTCACAATTTTTTTAGTACTAAAAACCAAACGAAACAACAATGAAAACAAGCACAATTTCGCAAAAGTAATTATCAACTCCTATCGCTTTTGTGGAATTGTATAACTAAAAGAATAGGAGTGAAATTATAAATAATAAAATTTAAAGAACAATGAAAATAACAATAAAAAGAATAGTAAAACGTTTAGCATTTAATGCTTATGTTGCCATTTGTGGCATGTGAAGAAACAAATTATAAAACAAAAGTAAAATGCAATAATAGTAGAACGATAGAATTTGACATGAATTATTAATTTTTTTTAAATAAAAGTATGAAAAAAACATTTTTAACACTTGTAGGAATTATGTTGTGTTGCACAATGTTTGCACAACAAGAAGATTTGAAAAAACACAATTTCGGTCTTAGCTTAGATTTTGGAAGTTTTCCAATGGGAAAAGACTATGTTGAAGTAATAGATCGTGGTGTTACCGATTTGAAAAGTGCAGTTGCATTTGATATAGCATTTAAATACGAATACATGTTAAACAAGAAGAATACCTTTTCATTAACCGCAGAGCCAGGATATACAAATCATTTATTAACTATTAATAACCCAATAACAAGTATAGAAGACAATTACTCTATTCATACATTAAGCCTTCCAATACTTGTAAACTATAGATTACCAATTACACAAAACGTTAATTTTCTTGCAGCAGCAGGAGCAAATGCCTCATTCTACTTAACAAAAGAAAAAGAACTATATCACATTGAAACACCTCTTCCAGAATACAATACAGTTATTTCTAGCACAGAATATTTAAGTTTTGAAAATCCATTAACACTTGATTTTGCATTAAGAGCAGGAATAGAAATCAAAGCAAAACACAGATTTCAATTAAATGTATCTTATTTCATACCTTTATTAGGAAATACAAATTACAAATATGTTAATTCAGCCATTGATTATGACTTCTCTAATAGCTTTGATGAAGGAATAAATCGCCTTATGTTCGGAGTTTCTATATTCTTTTAAAGAAAGAGAAGAAAGACATTTGAAATAAAACAAAGAAAAAACAAAATATCTCTTAGGAAGGATTTACCAAACCTAAGAGATATTTTTTTGTTTTAAAGAGTGGACCTGCAGAGATTCGAACTCTGGTCCAAACAAGAAACAACTAAGCTTTCTACATGCTTATTTTGTCCTTCATTTTCGTGAAAAAGCTAAGGGACAAACACCCTGCTTTAACCTTATCTTTTAAGATTTCACCCTAATGTCAAAGCTCCATTAAGGTTATTTCCGTTTTGCTAGCACCTCTTAGTCCTTAACCACGGAAAAAAGGTCTTGGAGAGATGTCTTGCTCGATGTACTTTACACCGATTCGCAAATGTAGTCTACTATACTTCGACTAAGCTGCAAGAGCGTAGTTATTTTCGCCAATTATTGTTTTGTAACTCTGGTTGAGGCTTGTGTTACCTTAGCCTGCATGCTTACTTAATCATTTGCCTTGCTGTCAAAACCAACCCAGGCCCTTAATTTTTGCTTTGCAAAAGTACAATAAAACAATAGATTGCACAAATATTTCAAGAAAAAATGAAAAAAAATTACAAAAATGTTTGGTAGTTCAAAAAAAGGTTGTATCTTTGCAATCGCAAATGAGGGAATAACTCAGTAAAGCGAAAGTTGGTCCGGTAGTTCAGTTGGTTAGAATACATGCCTGTCACGCATGGGGTCGCGAGTTCGAG
>CALCUN010000062.1 GCA_937906975.1 uncultured Bacteroidales bacterium | reverse complement strand
ACCAATGGAATAAAAGATACGATTATGGCAAATAACTTTTTCCCAAAACGACCAGAAGTAAATCCTACAATATATGCCTATGAGGATACAAATCCTCAATACAATGGAATGTTAAAAGTAGGTTATACGTCAAGAAATGTAGAAGAACGTATAAGAGAACAATACTCTACGAAACGTCCTGACGGAACAAAGCCTTACAAAATTAAGTACGAAGAATCGGCGGTAAGAAATGACGGTACATCTTTTACAGATAAGGACGTGCATCGTATGTTAGAAAAAATGAGGGTAAAGAATTGTGGTGGAGAGTGGTATAAATGCGATGTGAAAACAGTGAAAAGTGCTGTGCTTGCTGTGAGAGAAAGGCAAATGTTTTCGCTTAATCGTACGGAAAGTTTCGCAATGCGTCCCGAACAAAAAGAAGCAGTAGAGAAAACAAGTAATTATTTCAGAACATATAAAGATGACGATAATAAAAGCACGCCTCATTTTCTTTGGAACTGCAAAATGCGTTTTGGTAAGACATTTGCGGCTTATCAATTAGCAAAAGAAATGGGTTGGACAAAATTGTTAGTGCTTACTTTTAAGCCTGCTGTTCAAAGTGCTTGGAAAGAAGACTTGCTTACGCATATAGATTTTGAGGGTTGGCAATTTATTTCGCGTGATTCGGAACTTACATACGAGAAAGCAGACAAAGATCGTCCTATTGTTTGCTTTGGTTCTTTTCAAGACTACCTTGGGAAAAATAGTTTAGGAGGAATAAAGGCTCATCACGAATGGGTGCATCTTCTTAATTGGGATTGTGTTATTCTTGACGAGTATCACTATGGCGCTTGGCGAGAAAATGCAAAGGATTTGTTCGAAAATGAAAATAAAAAAGAGCAAGCCTATGCAGATGGCGAGGGAATGGATTATTTTGAGGAAGATAATATGCCTATTACTACGAGTGCGTATCTTTATCTTTCGGGTACTCCGTTTAGAGCTATCAATTCGGGTGAATTTATCGAAGAACAAATTTATAATTGGACTTATTCAGATGAGCAAAGAGCAAAAAGAGATTGGGATTATTCAAAAGGAGAAAATCCTTATGCAATGTTGCCTCGTATGGTTATGATGACGTATCAATTACCTGACGAATTACAAATTGTAGCTTCGCAAGGAGAGTTTGATGAGTTTGATTTGAATACTTTCTTTTCGGCAGAGGGAGAAGGAGATAATGCTCGCTTTGTTTATGAAGCAGAAGTGCAAAAATGGCTTAACTTAATTCGTGGTGCTTATACAGAGAATATTGTTGCAGATTTAAAGTTGGGAAAACAAAAACCGCCAATGCCATTTTCTGATGCTCGACTTTTGCCTTTGCTTACTCATACTTTTTGGTTTTTGCCTTCGGTTGCTTCTTGTTTTGCTATGCGTAATTTACTTAAAAACCGAAACAATACATTCTATCATGACTATAATGTTATTTTAGTTGCAGGAAGTGAGGGCGGAGTTGGCGTTGAGGCTTTGGAACCTGTGTATAAAGCTATGGGAAATCCGATGGAAACAAAAACTATTACACTTTCGTGTGGTAAACTTACTACGGGGGTATCGGTAAGACCATGGGGTGGAATATTTATGTTAAGAAATTCTTCAAGCCCTGAAACGTATTTTCAAGCAGCATTTAGAGTACAAACTCCATGGACGGTACGTAATATTGACAATCTATCACCTAATCGCGTAGATATACTGAAAGATGAGTGTTATGTGTTTGATTTTGCTCCGAATAGGGCATTGAAACAAATAGCTGATTATAGTTGTAGGTTGAATGTTAATGAGGATAATCCAGAAAGGAAAGTTGAGGAATTTATTTCCTTCTTACCTGTTTTGGCTTATGATGGTAGTTCGATGAAACAAATAGATTCGGCAGGTATTTTGGATATCGCAATGAGCGGTACGACTGCGACTTTGTTGGCAAGGCGTTGGGAAAGTGCTTTGCTTGTAAATGTTGATAATAATACGTTGCAAAGATTGATGGGTAACGAAAGGGCAATGCAGGCTTTAATGAATATAGAGGGCTTTCGTAATTTAAATCAAGATATTGAAACGATTATAAATAAGTCTGAGAAGATTAAAAATGCTAAAACAAAGGCAGAGATAGAGGAACCTACAAAGGCAGAAAAGAAAGAGTTGAGTGAGGATGAAAAAGAAAGGAAAAGTTTACGTAAACAAATACAAGAGAAATTGATTAAGTTCGCTACTCGTGTTCCTGTCTTTATGTATTTAACGGATTATAGAGAACGTTGCTTGAAAGATGTGATTACTAAATTGGAACCGGGGTTATTTAAAAAGGTAACAAACTTATCTGTTGAGGATTTCGAATTGCTTGTTTCTATTGGTGTGTTTAATTCTGCTTTAATGAACGATGCGATTTATAAATTTAAACGTTATGAAGATAGTTCATTAGAATATGTTGGTATTAACAAACACGAGGGCGAAGCGATAGGATTATATGATACTGTTATTTCAGAAGAAGAATATTTAGTCAATAATTCATAGTTTGTTTTTGGTGGTTATTGTCCTTTTTATGCGCTTTGCACATTGCAGTTTTGCGGGTGAGGATTGTATTTGTAGGCTTTGTGCAAAGTAGTTTAGTTTTGAAGTAAGGAAAGATAGGGAAGTTTAAGGAAAACTACGGCTAAATTCTTTGATTAGGATTTAGCCGTAATCTTTTTCTTTGTTTTTGTAAAGCGAAATGACGTTATCTGTCTATTTGGCAGAAATTAAATAAATTCTTACCTTTGCGAAGTTAAGTATTACTTTGAGTTGATTTCAAAATATGATAATTAAGATTTCTATTATTGGAATAGTAAAGAACTAATTAAATAATAACAATAGTAAGATTAGGTTATTTTGATAGCATTATATAAGTGATAAATCTTAAAGGATAAAAAACATGAAAGATAACAATGATAATTCCTTAATAAAGTTTGATTCGGATTTGAGCCAACTTGCAGATAATATTGCAAATGTTGTGAATACTGCAAAATCACAAATAAATAAAACTATCAATACTGCAATGGTTTTTACTTATTGGAATATAGGTAAACATATAGTAGACTTTGAACAAAATGGAAATGCAAAAGCTCAATATGGAACAGCGTTATTATCAAATTTATCTAAATTATTAAGAATAAAATTAGGGAAAGGATATAGCCATGCTAATCTTAATAATATGCGAAAGTTTTATTTGTGTTATCCAATTTTTCAGACAGTGTCTGAAAAATTAACATGGTCGCATATTTGTGAACTAATAACAATAGAAGATGAATTAGAACGAAGTTTTTATGAAAAAGAATGTATATCTGAACATTGGAATGTTCGTTCACTTCGCCGTCAAATGGATAGCGCCTTATTTTTAAGATTAGCAGCTAGTAAAGATAAAAAAGGTATTTTAGAATTAAGTCAAAAAGGAGTTGTAGTACAAAATCCAGAAGATATTATAAAAGATACTTATACCTTAGAGTTTTTAGGATTGCCTCAAAAGAAACAATATAGCGAAAAAGATTTAGAACAACGATTGATAAATAACTTACAAACGTTCTTATTAGAATTAGGAAAAGGTTTTGCTTTTATTGGTCGTCAATATCCTATAACAATAAATAACAATCACTATAGAGTAGATTTAGTTTTTTATCATAGAATCCTTAAATGTTTTGTCCTTATTGATTTGAAGAAAAATGCAGTGAAACATAAGGATATAGGACAAATGAATATGTATATGGGATATTTTGCAAAAGAGGAAAATACCCTAGAAGATAATCCTCCAATAGGCATTATATTAAGTAGAACAAAGGATGAATTGATGATTGAATATGCAACGTATGGTATGGATTCTCAATTATTTGTATCAAAATATGAATTGTATTTGCCAAATAAAGAAGAATTAAGACGTTTGGTAAATGAAGTTATATTAGAGGAAGATAAAAAATTCTAAAAAGAGTATTTAATTAAGAAATGGAATAAGTAAAATCGTTTGTTAAAAAGCAAAAATATAAATCAATAATCTAATATAATCCTTTCTTTATTTTCTTTGCACATTGTAGCTTTGCGGGTGAGGATTGTATTTGTAGGCTTTGTGCAAAGTAGTTTAGTTCTTCTTTTATCCAATCTTGCTCTTGTGAGTAGTAAAGCAAAATATCGACTAACCATTGATTGAGAGAAATAGGTGTTTTCTTGTTTATGATGAAAGAAAAACAAGTCTCTATTATCTTCTCTTTGTTGCAAGAGTCTATTATCTTAGAAATTTCGGTTGATAGTTTTGCTTTGCTTGTAAGGAGCATTGCGATGATTTTGCTAAATGAACGTAGGGCTGATTGATTGTTGATTTTGTCAAAATTGTTTAATAAGTCAGATAAAAAATGCACGGAAAACTCTAAGTCTTTCGTGCATAATTTTTCTAATAGCCAAGCGCTGTGAAATTCTATTTTCTTGTTTTCACTTTTGCTTAATGAATATATTAGTTCAATATCGCTTTCGCTTTCTATTTCTTTTATTAGGTTGTTTAATACTTTTATTCCTATTGGTTTATCAAAAGCCTCTATTAAATATTCTTTGTTAAGCATTTTTTAGAATGAGTATTTAACTCCTCCTATTGCTACTATGCGTTGTGAAGGATAGTTGTAGTAATTATAATAGCGTTGATATGCAAGGTTATTCAATTCTATAAAGAATGTTAGCTTTTGATTGAAGTTGTAGTTTGCCCAAAGGTTGATGTCTATCTTTTCTTTAAGCTCTTCTACTTCGCCCTCAGGATTTAAACATTTAACTTTGCTTTGGAAACTTGGTGCAAGGCTTATGCTAAATTTGTCATTTGCGTTATATCTTAGTAATAAATCAGCTTTTAATGCAGGTGTGTACCAAGCGTATTGAAGGTCTTTTGTTTGCACGTTTTGATACAATAGGTTAAGGCTTAAATCAAATTTTTTGTCTATTTGATATGCTGCGTTAAGTTGTGCGTATATTGTTGTAGTGTTGTCATATACCAAAGTAAACATGTTGTTTAAGCCAGCGTTTTTGTCAATTTCATAAAAATAGTCATTGTTTCCTATTCTATATCCACCTTTCACAGCAAGAAGTATGTTGCTTTTTGTTAGGAAGTAAACCTTTGCAAAAACGTCCATTTGATTGTTGGTTTCGATTTTTGCAAGTGGTGAAAGATATGGGTTTTCTATTCTTAGTTGGTTAAGAGTTGGGTAATCAAAATTGCTTTTTATTCCAGCTTTTATTCTAATTAGGTTTGCAAGTGTTGGTGTTTCTACTGTGGCTGTTGGTAATATTAAAAATTCTTTTCTATCGCCAAATGTAGGAACAACATCTAAGGCAATATTTAACTTAAGATTTTTTAAATCTAAGTTGGTGTAAGGTCTTATTGTAAAGTTTCCTATGTTGTTGTTAAATGATTCTGGATTTATTTCTTGGTGAAATAGGGCTAAGTCTTTTGGAGAGTATTTTCCTATTGATTGTTTATAGCAGAAGTTTAAACCAAAGTTTTGTTTGTCGCTGCTAAGGAATGAGAAATTTTTATGTAGGTCGGCTGAGGCTTTGAAATGTGTTTCTTGTCTGCCCCATTTGTTGAAGGTGTGATTGATTGCAAAATCTGCTGAGTTGTGAAGTGCAGAGTTTTCTCTGTAAATGCTTTGGTATTTTACAAATCCTCCTACGTTATGATAAGGTGCAACATAGGTTTTTTTGTCTAATTTTGTGCTGTCAATAAATCCGTAGAAGTATTGTTGTTGATGATTGTATGTTAAGCCTGCATCTAAAAAGAATTTCTTCCAAATTTTCTTAGCATACAAGTTTAAATCATTGTTTGCAAAGGTTGAGTTTCCGTAGTTTTTGATTTGTCCTAAAGAGGAGTTGTGTCTAAAATGTGTTGAGTAGATAAAATCTTTAGAACGTGTTTGTGTGTAAGATAGGTCTAATAAAGAGGTGTAGTAAGAGCCAAAACCTGCTGTTATATGTGAGTTGTAAAGTTTTGCAAGCGGTTCTCCTTTTACTTTTGCTGGTTTTATTTGTTCAAAAACCATTGTTGTAGGAAACTGCTTTGTTGTTTTTTCGTATTGAAATGGTGGTAT
>CALCUN010000061.1 GCA_937906975.1 uncultured Bacteroidales bacterium | reverse complement strand
TTGGAGTTTAGTATATCCTGAATTAGCAGGAATGGAAGATGCACACGGACACGCATCAGAAAAAGAAAAGAAAGACAAGAAAAAAGATAAAAAAGCAGAAGCAGAAGGAGTACAAATTGTTGGTGGCGGTGCAGTAGCAGGTGGCACAGCAATAATAGGAGGATTCTCTGGCACACAAGAATTAGACAAAATGTTAGCAGATGCTAAAATAGGACCAGAATTAATAGAAAGTTTAGGAAAAGGATTACAAAACCTTTCTACAACAACAGCAGGCCTAAACAATATAGCAGGAGCAGCTGCAGCATCAGAAAAATTCACTTCAAACATCAATGTAGCTTCAGAATCTGTAGTAGAATTATCTTCTGCATACAAGAAAACAGCAGACAACTTAAACAAAGACTTGTTAGTATCTGGTGAATACCTGTCATCAGTACAAGAAGCAACTTCTGCTGTATCTACATTAGCAAACATTTACAAAGAAACAGCAAATACATTATCAGTAGGAGATGCATCTTACTTAGATGAATTGAAAACTATGGCATCAAGCCTTTCTTCAATCAATGCTTTATATGAAATGCAAATACAAAACTCTTCTACACAATTAGAAGCAACAAAAGCAGTTCAAGAAAGAATAGACAATTTAGTTGTAAACTTTGCCGATACAGCAGAAAACGTATTGAGATACAAAGAACAAGTAAATGCACTTTCAAAGAAAGTTGGAGCATTGAACGATATATATGGAAATATGCTTGCTGCAATGCAAACAAAAGCATAGTTTAGAAAAATAAATCATAGAAACATTAATTTAAAACAAAGAGAAAACTATGGGTGCTACGAATTGTCCGGAAACGCCGAGGCAGCGAATGATTTCGATGATGTATTTGGTTTATACAGCATTGTTGGCCTTAAATGTTTCCGCAGATATATTAAATGCTTTTCAAACAGTAGGAGAAAGCGTTGAAGTAACAAACAAAATCATGGCAGGAAAAGCTGAAAGTGCTTATACTGCATTTGAAAATGCTTACAACGGAAACCCTGGAAAAGTAGGAGAAAATTGGGCGAAAGCGCAAGAAGTTAGAAAAAAGACAAAAGCGATGTTGGACTATATAGACAACATGAAATATGAACTTATAGCAGTCTCAGAAGGATTAGAAGGTGGAGCAGCAGAAGCAAAGAAGAGATTTGCAACAGAAGGGTTCAAGATGATTAAAAAGAAAGATAATTACGATAGCCCAACTAACTACTTCTTAGCAGGTACAGAAGATGGTTCTGCTGGTAAAGCTATAGAATTTAGAAAGAAGATAGAAGCTTATCAAGCAGATATTCTTAAATATATTCAAAACGAAGGTTATAAGAAACAGTTTAAAAAATATTTCATCAAAACTGAAGGAACTTGGTATGATGCTGCGGGAGATCCTAAGAATTGGCAGATGTATAATTTCTATCATACTATTCTTACAGCTGACATAGTGCTTTTGAATAAGTATAAGTCTGAAATTATGAATATGGAATCGGACTTGGTAAATCACCTTTATTCACAAATATCTGCTGATGACTTTAAGTTTGACCAAGTTACTGCGAGAGTATTACCAAAATCAACTTACATAATTCAAGGTGGTCAATACGAAGCAGACGTAATAGTTGCAGCATACGACTCAAAGAGCGAACTTAGAGGAGAAGTAAGAGGTCAAAATATGATTGGCGACTCAGGTATGTTGAAACTTAAATTTGGAGCAAACGCCTTAGGTGAACAAAAATACAAAGGAACAATATTTGTTAAAAAAGAAACAGGCGAAAAAGCATACGAATTTGAAGGCGAATACTTTGTCGCTGCACCATCTGCAACAGTTTCTCCAACAAATTTACAATTGTTTTACATAGATATTGAAAATCCTATATCTGTATCTGTACCTGGAGCAAGCTTAAAAGACATTACTGTAACAGCGTCAGGAGCAGGAGCACAATTAAAGAAAGTTGAAGATGGAAAATTTACTGTTAAACCAACAAAACAGGGAGAGTCTTGCATAATAAATGTAAAGGCTAAAATTGCAGGTAAAGAGATGGATATGGGTTCTATGAGATTTAGAACTAAGCCTATACCTAAACCTGTTGCCATGATTGGTCAATATAAAGATGGTAGGGTTGATAAAAATTCTATACTAGCTCAAGGTAAAGTAAAAATTGACAAAGGAGATTTTGAATTTCCTGTAAGATATACAACAAAAAGTTATAAAGTAAATATATATTCTGGTGGAGATATACAACCTCCTATGGTAGTTAATGGAGAAAGATTTTCTGACGAGGTAATTGCAAAAATTAAAAAAGCAAGAAGAGGTTCTACACTCGTCATAAGCGAAATTAGAGCAGTAAGTTCAACAGGTGGAGAAGTTTCTCCTGTAAATAGTTCTATTTCAATTACAATTAATTAATGTTAGATTATGAAAAGATTAGAAGTTATATTATTAGGTTTATTCTTATTCTTATCACCAGCATTGTTTGCACAAGTGATAGATGAGCCAGAAAACAACTCTGACGGATTTTATACAAAAGAAGCAGAAGTAATAGAGAACAATAAAAAAGCATTTGACTTCCCATACGTTAGAGAAGCAGACGTTGTTTGGGCTCACAGAGTTTGGAGAGTAATAGACTTTAAAGAAAAAATTAATCAAGTATTCTACTATCCAATAGTACCAGATCAAGGTAGAAAAAACCTTTTCACAATCTTAGATGAAGCTTTGAGCGAAGGACGTATAAGAGGCTTTGATGACGATATGTTCTCTAAAGAAGTAAATTGGGAAGAATTGAAAGCAAGCCTTGGTGGTTCTGAAGTCATCTCAAGATGGGAAACAGATATGGACGGAATGGAAATAGAAACATTTGATACTGTTTACACATCTCTAAAAGCAGAAGATATCAAGATGTTGCGTATCAAAGAAGATTGGTTTATTGACAAAAACCGTTCTGTTGAAGACGTGAGAATAATAGGCTTTGCTTTAATCTATTTGCAACAAAAAGAAGAAGGAGTTCCTCCTGTACAAATACCTCTTGCTTGGATAAGATACAATGACCCTGAAGTTAGAGAATTGTTAGCAAATGCAGAAGTCTATAACATGGATAACGATAGAGCAAGACGTTCATACGATGATATATTTCGTAAAAGAGTTTTCTCAAGTTATATTATCAGAGAATCAAATGACTTCAATAGACGTATAGAAGACTATGCGAGTGGTGTAGATGCTTTATTAGAATCTCAAAGAGTTGAAGATTATTTATTCGAAATGGAAGAAGATATGTGGGAATACTAAAATAAGTATTGTTTATAAAAGCTAAAAAGAGAATGACAATTAAAAAAGTCATTCTCTTTTTTTTGTATTCGCAAATTAAAACTTGATTTCAGCAACATAATTCTTTGTTTTATTTTTTTACTTCTTTAAGGTAATACTTCTACCTTCAAGAAGTAGAGATATTACTTTCAAGAAGTAGAAGTATTACAAGGCTGTTGTAATATTATTGTAAAAGACTTTTCTCTTTTGTTGGCATTGAAATAATTGTTACTTTTGCAGTGGTTATTAGCTTTTTTAAAATATGAAACAAATAAATTCAAGGAGTACTTTAATATTCTCTTTATCTTCTATCTTTTTATTTTTTGAATTTAAATAATGTAAGAAAACGTTTAACAGGCGATCAAACATTTAATGATTTATTAAATTTAGATTATAAAGTTGTTAAAGATAATGTTTTAAAATTTGAAGGTGAAAATATGTTAAGTGAAGATGATGGAAAATATTTGTTAAGTGTAGCAAAAGATGCTATTGAAACATATGTTAAGGAAAATAGAAAAATTGACACACCTTCAGATTGTCCTGACTATATGTATGAGGAACTTGGTGTATTCGTTACATTGAACAAGCACAATAATCTTAGAGGATGCATCGGTTATCCTGAACCTATCTATCCATTGCTTGATGCAGTTATTGATTATTTACCAGCTCCAACTGATGTTGAAGCTATCGTATGTACTGATAAGAATGGTAACGATGTATTAAGACAACCAAGTGATAAAGATCCATTTACTGCTTTAGCATTCAAAATTATGACAGACCCATTCGTTGGACGTCTATCATTCTTCAGAGTTTACTCTGGTGTGTTAAAGAGTGGTTCTTATGTAATGAACTCTACTAAGGGTGAAAAAGAAAGAATCGGACGTATTCTTCAAATGCATGCTAACCAAAGAAAAGAAATCAGTGAAGTATATGCTGGTGAAATCGCTGCTGCTGTAGGTCTTAAAGATAC
>CALCUN010000060.1 GCA_937906975.1 uncultured Bacteroidales bacterium | reverse complement strand
TTTTTCATAACTTTAAAGGTATTTAATTATGCCGACAAAGATATATATAAAAAAATAATATTCCAAACTTTTTCTTTGAAATATATTTATTATTGTGTGTACTAACTGCAAAAAAAAGCAAAGAAAAATTAAATTTTTTCTTTGCTTTTTTAAATTTTTTCTTTGCTTTTTTATTTTTTTTCTTTGATTTATTTTGCGATTATTTCTCCATAAAGGTCAAACTCTATGGCATCGGTTATTTTTACTTGGAAAAATTCTCCTATTTTGGCTTTTTCCTCTATTGGAATAAGTACTTCGTTATCTACCTCTGGGGAATCATGCTCTGTTCTGCCTATCCAATATTCTCCCTCTTTTCTGTCAATCAACACAGTGAAGACTTTGCCAATTTTATTTCTGTTTAATTGTAAAGAAATGCCCTCTTGCATTTGTGTTAGGGCGTCTAAACGTTCGTCTTTCTCCTCTTGGCTAACATCATCGTTTAGTTTAAATGAAGGTGTGTTTTCTTCGGCTGAGTAGGTGAAAGCACCCATTCTGTCAAACTTTGTTTGCTCTACAAAGGTTTTTAATTCTTCAAATTCTTCTCTTGTTTCGCTTGGATAACCTACTATAAAGGTTGTACGAAGACAGATGTTTGGAATTTTTGTTTTGATTTTATTGAGTAGGGTGTGGATTGTTTCTCCTGTAATCTTGCGATTCATAGATTTAAGCAAACGATTGTTGATGTGTTGCAAAGGCATATCAATGTATTTGCACATCTTAGGCTCGTTTGCTATGAACTCTATCAACTCATCGTTGAAATCGTTAGGGTAGGAGTACTGTAATCGTATCCATTTTATTTGTTCTATTTTTGCAATCTCTTGTAATAAATCTACAAGTCTTACTTTGCCGTAAAGGTCTTTGCCATAGTTGCAAGTATCTTGTGCAATTATGATTAGTTCTTTTACGCCTTGTTCTGCTAATTGTTTGGCTTCTTCTGCTAGGTCTTCAATTGGGATTGAGCTGTGATGTCCTCTTATGTCGGGAATTGCACAAAAGGAACATCTTCTGTCGCATCCTTCTGATATTTTTAGGTATGCGTAATGTTTTGGTGTGCTTGCTAATCGTTGAAGGTAGTGTTTTTCTTCTATTTTTGCGTTTAGGTAGGTTGCTATTTCGGTATAGTCCTTCACTCCAAAGAAAGCATCTACTTCTTCTATTTCTTCTTCAAGGGTTTCTTTGTAGCGCTCTACTAAACAGCCAAATACGATTAGCGTATTTATCTTTTTCTTGTTTTTTAATTCGGCATATTCAAGAATTGTGTCGATTGATTCTTCTTTTGCATCGCCAATAAATCCGCAAGTGTTGATTATTACTGTGTCAAACTTTGTTTTGGAAGAATCAAATGCGATTTCGTGGCCTTCGTTTCTTAGAATGCCTGCTAAGTGTTCGCTATCGACAAGGTTTTTTGAACAACCAAGTGTGATGATGTTTATCTTCAAGGTGGTAGGCTTTATAATTTTATAACTACTCCAAGTTGTATGTTAAGTCTGCTTAGGTTTTCAGGGTTTTCTGATATATCTATTTCGTCTTCTGCTGATTTGAATGTGTTTACTTGCCCTCCTAAGTATTCAATGTTAAAGCCTATTCCGATATGTTTTGAAATTAAATAGTCAATTCCTAATTCTAATCCATAGCCTAAGCAATCTCCGCTATAAATGTTTGATGCCTCTGTTTTGTCTGTGATTCTTGTTTTCATATATCCAAGAGAGGCTCTTGTCCAAAGGTCAATTTTTTCAGCTATTGTTGGTAATTGTGCCTTGAATGTTGGTCCTACATAGAAAATGTTAATATCGTCTGAGTAAAGTTTTGTTGTTGTGCCATTTTGTGATGCTACTTCTTTTTCAAAGCTATGGAAGCCCATAAGCATTGAGGCTTTTAATCCCGCTGCAAGGTAGTTTGTGAATTTATAATCGTAGTTAAATCCAAAATGAAGGCAATGTCTCATTCTATCTACATGCTCAGGATTATCTACTGTGTTGATTAGTTGAGAAGGGTGGCTGTCTGCAAGTCTGAAAGCATAGCCTGTGCTCATTGAAAAGATGTGTTTGTCGTATTTTTCTTGTGCTGAAAGGCTTGAGCCTATTAATAGTATTGCTAAGGCTAATATTATCTTTTTCATTTCTTTTGCTTTAAATTATTCAAATAAACTATCTACGAATGCTTTACGATTAAAAATTTGCAAATCTTCCATTTGCTCTCCTAATCCTATGTAACGTACAGGGATTTTAAATTGTTCGGAAATTCCTATCACGACTCCGCCTTTTGCAGTGCCGTCAAGTTTTGTTAGAGCTAAGGCATTAACATCGGTTGCTGCGGTGAATTGTTTTGCTTGCTCGATTGCGTTTTGACCAGTTGAAGCATCAAGCACCAAAAGCACTTCATTTGGGGCAGAAGGTACGACTTTTTTCATTACATTACGGATTTTAGACAACTCGTCCATTAATCCCTTTTTGTTATGTAAACGTCCTGCGGTGTCAATGATTACAATATCTGCTTTTTTCGCAACGGCAGACTGTAAAGTGTCGTAAGCAACAGAAGCAGGATCGGCTCCCATTCCTTGAGTAACGATATCTACATCAACTCTTTCCGCCCATATTTTTAGTTGATCAACAGCCGCTGCACGGAATGTGTCAGAGGCTCCAAGAATTACTTTCTTTCCTGCTTTTTTGAATTGATATGCGAGTTTGCCTATCGTTGTGGTTTTTCCAACTCCATTAACGCCAACAACCATTATTACGTATGGAGCGTCATTTGTTTGAATGTTGAAACTTTCTCTTTCTTCTGTTTCGTTTTCATTTAGAAGCGACATTATTTCTTCTTTCAAAATAGAATTGAGTTCGGCAGTGCCAAGGTATTTGTCGCGTGCTACTCTTTTTTCTATTCTGTCTATGATTTTGAGTGTGGTTTCTACTCCCACATCTGACTCAATTAATATCTGTTCTAAGTTATCTAAAACCTCTTCATCGACTTTTGACTTTCCGATGATGGCTTTTGATATTTTACTAAATACACTTTCTTTGGTCTTTGAAAGACCGCTGTCAAGCGTTTCCTTATTTTTTTTTGTAAAGAAAGAAAAAAATCCCATAATGCAAATGTTTGGAATAAAAAAATAAAGAGTTGTTATCTTATTGCTCTCAGACAACAACCCTTTTTATTAAAATCTTAAACTAAAACCCATTGTGGAACTTCCACAACAAGGCTTTTGCTAAGTATTATTTCTTTGCAAGATAATCTTTTACACTGTCAGAAGGTACAATCTCTTCTTTGAAAGTGTAAGCTCCTGTCTTTTCTGAACGTACTGTTCTTATAACTTTCGCAAAATCCTTACCTGTTGAGGTTTTAAGGGTTGCAACTACTTTCTTTGCCATATCTTATACTCCTATTCTTTTTATTTAATTTCTTTGTGTACAGTCATCCTTTTTAATATAGGATTGTATTTTTTCAATTCTAAACGCTCAGGAGTGTTTTTCTTTGATTTTGTGGTTACATAACGAGATGTACCAGGCATTCCTGATGCTTTGTGCTCTGTGCACTCAAGTATAACTTGTACTCTTACGTCTTTAGTTTTCTTTGCCATCTTTTCTTCAATTTTTGGGTGTGCAAAATTACACACTTTTTTTTTCTTAACCTAATATTATATCAAAAAAAATTTTATTTTTCTTCTTCTTTGTTTGCTAACGCTTGTTTAATTCGCTCTATTCCAGAGGTTTTGTCTGTTAAATCTCCGTAATAAAACGCTCTGTTAAAGTGAGTTTTTGTGTAGTCTCTAACAAATCCGTGTACGGTAGTATCTCCTTTTTCGAAGGAATGAGAAATGTATGCGCTATAACCATCTCTGCAATCTACCTTTATAGAAAGGAAGTAGATGTCGCCGTTTTCACCTCTTATTACATCAAATTCGTTGAAGCGTATTGAAGAATATTTTAGTATGTTCTTTCTTATTTCTAATAGTTCTTTGTCGGTAGTCTTTGCACTCACGCCTACAACAACGTAGTCCTTACCTATATAAAAAGGATACAAAGATTTGCCCTCTCCTTGTGCGAAAGAGAAAACAAAACTCATCATTAAGGCTACTATTACAACAAATTTTTTCTTCATATTATTGAAATATAGATATATATTTTAGTTTGCAAAGATACAAAGAAAATTTTAACTCACGCAAACTTTTGCTTGTGAAAATATCTCTAAGAAAAAATTTTTTTTCTCTTAGGAATATTTTTTTTTCTCTTAGGAATATTTTTTGTTTTCTTAGAGATATTTATATAAGGTAAAAGATTGTTTATTCAAATAAAAATATCTAACTTTGCAACTTGAAATTATGGAAAAGCAAACTACAATAAAAAATAAGATAACAATCAAAGGCAAAGGACTTCACACAGGAAAAGTTGTGGAGGTAAATATTTTGCCTGCTGCCTCTAATAGCGGGATTGTATTTAAGAGAGTTGATTTGGAAAATCCTGTGATGGTTGAGGCTAAGGCTGAGCTTGTTACAGAGACTTCACGAGGAACAACTATTGAAAAGGCAGGAGCAAAGGTTGCTACCATAGAACACTTGATGGCTGCTTTGTATGCCTCAAACATTGATAACGCCCTGATTGAGATAGACACAGAAGAAGTCCCTATTCTTGATGGAAGTGCAAAATATTGGTTGCAAGCCATTGAGGAAAGCGGAGTTGAATACTTAGAAAAATCAAGACAATACTTTACCCTTAAAGAAATTGTTACCTACTCTGATGAAGAAAACGACATAGAACTAATTGCTATGCCATACGATGGATTTAGAGTAGATTTAAACATAGACTTTTCTCCAAGAATCATAGGAAGTCAAAACTCTTGCTTGAAAAACCTATCTGAATTTAAAGAAAAATTTTCTGTTTGTCGCACCTTCGTTTTCTTAGATGAAATAGAACAACTATTAAAACTTAACCTTATAAAAGGCGGAGACTTAGACAATGCACTTATCTTTGTAGATAAGGTTTTGGGAAAAGAACAAATAGAACACTTAGCAAGTGTTTTTGGAAAAAATCCTAACGAAATAAAAGTTGAAAAGGGATTATTGAACAATGTTCAACAGAATTTTGAAAACGAGCCAGCACGTCATAAATTGCTTGACTTTATTGGCGATATAGCTCTTGTAGGAAAACCATTAAAGGCACGCTTTATCGTTAAGCGTCCAGGACATAAAGTAAATAATTTATTAGCAAGAAAAATTAAAACTATCATGGAAAATAACACAATACCAGTTTACGACCCAAACAAAGAACCAGTATATGATATTAAGGCAATAAAAAATTTGTTGCCACACAGATTTCCAATGTTACTTATAGATAAAGTAATAGAAATAGGAGAAGACTATGTAATAGGCTTGAAAAACGTAACAGGAAACGAAGATTTCTTTAACGGACACTTTCCACAAGAACCTGTAATGCCAGGAGTATTGATTGTAGAAGCCTTAGGACAAACAGGAGGTGTGTTAGCATTAAAAGATATAGAAGACCCTGAAAACTACAGCACATATTTTATGAAATTTGAAGAAGTAAAATTCAGAAATAAAGTAGTTCCAGGAGATACACTTTTGTTAAAACTTACATTAACAGAGCCAATCAGAAGAGGAATCGTTAAGATGAAAGGCGAGGCATACGTTGGAAATAAATTAGTTGTAGAAGCACAGTTGATGGCACAAGTTGCTAAAACTAAAAAATAAGAAAAATGAACAATCAAATGTATTATGTTCACCCTAATGCAAAGATAGGGAAGAATGTAACAATAGAACCTTTCGCCGTTATATACGATGATGTAGAAATAGGCGATGATTGTTGGATTGGACCACACGTTACTATATTTCCAGGAGCGAGAATAGGAAAAAATTGTAAGATATTCCCTTCAGCAAGCATAGCAGCAGTTCCACAAGACTTGAAGTTTGAGGGCGAATACACAACAGCCGAAATAGGAGACAACAATATAATAAGAGAATTTGTTACTATCAACCGCGGAACAAATGCAAACAAACGCACCGTTATAGGAAACAACAACCTTATTATGGCATACGCTCACGTAGCACACGATTGTATAATAGGAAACAATTGCATATTAGCAAATTCTGCCACACTTGCAGGCCATGTTGAAGTAGATGACTTTGCAATCATAGGCGGACAAAGTGCAGTACATCAATTCTGTCGCATAGGTAAACACGTGATTTTGATGGGCGGTAGTTTAGTAGATAAAGACATACCACCATACGTAAAAGGCGGTAAATTCCCTGTTTCTTACTGTGGAATCAATTCAGTAGGCTTAACAAGAAGAGGATATTCACAAGAAACAATAAACAATATTAAAAACATATATCGTGTAGTCTTTCAACAAGGCTTGACCTACACTAACGCCTTAGCAGAAATCAAACAATTGCCTCAATCAACAGAAGCAGATGAAATCATTACCTTTATGGAAAAAGCAGAAAGAGGCTTAATGAAAGGCTTTACCTCGATTAGATAAAAATGATATAAAACAAAAAAACGCCGTAATCTAAGTTGCGGCGTTTTTTTTATTGCTAATTTTTAAAATAAGGTCAGATTTGATAAAATTTTAGTGTATTTTAGTGGTGATTTTCCAGGATTTGTTGGCTTTATGCCTTTTTTGTTTAGAATTTTTCTAATTTCTGATTGTGATTTCTTTGTATCGTCTTTTAAAAGTAGTTCTGCAAGTTTTTTAGTTGTGTATTCTCCTTTCAGTAATAACTCATCTATTTGTATTTCTATTGATATTGATTCTTGTAAATTATTACTTTCAATTATAGTATTTCCATTTATATCAACAGGTTTTGCTCCCATTGAGATTAATAAGTCATTAGCATTTTTTTCATTAGAGTTTGGTTTTCTAACATAAATGATTCTGTTCTTTTTTAAACCATCTTGAACGCCAGAATAAGTACCCCCTTTACTATCTGATTCGGCTACAAATATTTTTTCAGCAAGTCCATATATATATTGGTTTCTTGTCATAGCCAACCCTTTATCCCAACCAGCATTAGGGCGAAAGGTACTAATAACCAATACACGCCCAGAGACAATTTCTTTGTATAAACCTTTATAACCTGAACTAAATGTAGTAATTCCTTGTGGAAGAACAATAATGCTTGAACCTCCATTTTGAATTGCTGATTCTAATGCTTGTCTATCAACACCTTTTGCGTAACCACTAACAACTACAAATCCGTCTGAAACAGATAGAGAAGCAACATTGTTAGTAAAATTAAGAGATGTTTCATTAGCATTTCTTGAGCCTACTATTGCAACACTTTCTTTGTTTAATAATTCTATATTTCCATAAGCGTAAAGAAGAATTGGTGAAGAGAATTTTAAATTTCTTTTAAGTGTTTTAGGATAATCAGATGAAAAAATAGGTATTATTTGATAGCCTTGTTCTAATAGGTCTTCTACGATAAAAGAATAATTATTAAGTTTTTCTTTTTCTTGTAATAGACTTTGAATTTCATCTTGTGATAAATCAAACCTATTTTTCCAATTATTTTCTTCTGTAAAAAAATGAGCAAGAGAAGAATTGTCTTCATGAATCTTTGCTAAGATTTCATTCTTACGTCTTGTGTAAATATTTTCTGCATTTGCTAACGCAAGCCAATATGTGTATTCTTGTTTCATATCAATCGTTTTAATCATTATCTCTTCCAATTGTTTTTGCAATAACAAGAGGAATTATTTCTGTTGCACCGGATTTTGTCAATACTTTACCTATTTCCTTTAATGTTGCACCACTATCATATATGTCATCAATCAATAAAATTGTTTTGTCTGTTACATCTGTATTATTTATAGTGAAAGAATCTTTTACATTATCTCGTTTTAGATATGAGTTGCGAAATCTTTTTTGAGGTTCAGTCTCTTTTATTTTTTCTACTGCGTATGAGAATGGAATGTCTAAGATTTGTGCGATTTTCTTTGCGAAATTTTCAACCAAAGTTCCGGAAATAGAAGGTGGAACAAACATGACAAAATCAATATGTTTGTTGCCAAATTTTTTTCTGTATGCCTTCAAAGTCTGTTTTACAAGAAAGTCTGGAAAATCTCCTCCATTTTCATATTTGCATCTATGTATTGTGGCACCAACATTTGAAACACCATAATAGGAAGCAGCAACTCCGTCTATAATATTATTGTATCTCTGTACGCATCTAATTGTTGGAAAATATGTTTCGTGAAATTCTTTTAGTTTTTCTTTCAGTTGATAATCTTCAATTGGTGTTAATTTTTTTTCGCTTGTGTTATCGCAACCCGATTTAATGTTGTCAGAAAACTCATCTCCTAAATAATTACACAAGAACTTCATTCGAGCTTGTTTTGTAAACACATAATCAATCATTGAATTAAATTCATCTAATTTAAACTGTTTTAATTCTTCAAATTTTGTTGTGTCAAGTTCGGGAGCATTAGGTTGATACATATAATACTTAGAACGTCCTAATTGCATTTCTTTAATAATGCCTTGTTCTATTAAATCTGCTTTTATTACTCTGAAAATTTGTTGCTTGATATTCGCTTTTCTTAAAATATCACTTTCTCTTAACATTTCTTCTTTTAGAATATCAATAACTTTTTGGTAGGTTTCTATATTAGGTTTAGCAGTTTCTATAAAAGCTCTTGGTAATTCACTATCAATGTAGTCGTTATTTGAATCTAATTGCGAATTAAAAAATAGAATTAAGTGAGATGTTAAACCATCTCGTCCAGCTCTTCCTATTTCTTGGTAATAATGTATTGGTGATTGTGGGATTTGTGTATGGATAATAAAGCGAATGTCCGATTTATCTATGCCCATTCCTAATGCGTTAGTAGAAACTATACATTTATATTTATTATCCATTAAGCCTTTTTCGATTTCTTTTCTTGAATCAGAGTCTAATCCTGCGTGATAGCCAATCGCATTTACTCCAACAAAGTCTAACCATCTTGAATACACTTCTGCATCAACTCTTGTGCCTGTATAAATTAACCCAGTACCCGATAATTTATTTACATATTTAGCAATCCAAATTAGTTTTTCGTCTTCGGAATTAGTTTCTATTACATAGAGTTTGAAATTCTCTCTTAAAAGATTGCCTCTTATTGTTTTAACTCCTACACCCATTTGTGTTTCAATATCTTTTTGTGTTCTAAGTGTAGCGGTTGCAGTAGTTGCTAAGACAGGAGTGTCAATTGGTAATAATTTTACAAGATTGATAATACGTTTAAAAGAAGGTCTAAAATCATGTCCCCAAACGGAAATTGTATGTGCTTCATCTATAACAACCATTGATAATTTCATTTCTCTAACAGACTCTAACCATTCTGTGTTTTCTTGACGTTCAGGAGCAATATACAAAATTTTTAATTTACCAGTCAGAGCTAATTTTATAGCCTCTTCATTTTCTTCTTTTGATTGTTCGTAATTTATACATCTCGCATTGATTCCTTTCTGATTTAGAGATTTTACTTGATCTCTCATCAAGGCAACGAGAGGGGAAAATATAATAGTTAAGCCGTCAAACAAGATTGCAGGAAATTGATAGCAGAGAGATTTTCCAAAACCGGTTCTTTCAATTAGTAATATACGCTCACCTCGAAGTAAACGTTGAATTGCTCGCCATTGTTCATCGTAAAAGTTATCAAATCCAAACGATTGTTTTAATATTTTCTCTGCTTCAAATCTGTTATTTGATAAGTTAAATAATTCTTGTTTTGTCATAATTGTTTTTTTATTTCTAATTCTTTACGATTATTCGCTCCCAAATGTAGGAGGGTATCAATCGCCAGAGCAATACTACTAATCGGAATTTCCAATCTATTATTGCTATTCGTTTTTTGCGTTTTAGGGCTTTTATAATTTGCTTTGCACATTTTTCTTTCTTCATTAAGAAAGGGTAGTGTTTGCTTTTGTTTAGCAAATCGGTTTCTACAAATCCTGGACGTATGTCTGTGAAGGAGATGTCTGCTTTTTTGATTTTTGATAGTTGGCAAAGTGATTGTATGTAGGTGTTTTGCATTGCTTTTGTTGCAGAATAGGCTGGTGAAACGCCAAGTCCTTTTGTGCCTGCAATAGAAGAAATCACTGCAATGTGTCCTTGTTTTTTGTTTTCATAAAACCAATTAAATGCAAGTGTAACTAAGCGTACAAATCCTTCGCAATTAGTTTTTGTGATTTCGACCTCTGTTTCTGAAACTAAGTCTATGTTTTGACAACCAATGCCTGAGGCGTGAAAATACAAGTCCATGCCTCCTAAGTCATTGATTAAATCGTTTAATTTCTTGCTTGCTTCTTCTTTTTGAACGTCTAAATCAATTATTTTTACTCTTTCTGCTCCGTATTTGTTTTGAATCTCCTTCAATCTCTCCACTCTACGAGCTGCAATGCCGAGAGAGTAACCCTCTTGTAAAAGAAGGTATGCTACTTGCTCGCCAATTCCAGAGCTTGCTCCTACAACAATTGCTTTTTTCATTCTTTTCTTAGTAGTCTGTACGAGGTTGGATTATTGTTCCCCACTCTCTTTTTGTGAAAGTCTTACCAACGAGTTTTATGTGTTCGATTGCGTAGCGTTCGTTAGGGTGTGTTGCAATCACATCTACAACTCCGTCATGTATTTTCAAGACTATCTTATTTAGGTTGTAGCCATTTTTTCTTTTCCATTGATGAGTAAACATCTCACTTGGCTTTGTGGCTTTGTAATTTGGGCAATCGTATTCGTGAACTTGCACACAGAAAAGTTCTTTCCATTTATTTCCTGTGTAGGTCCATACTCTGAAATAGTTAATGTCGGAAAAATCACGATATACGCTCATGAATGAAATTTCATCTCCGCCATCGCCGTCCAAATCTCCTTCATTAACCAAGAAATACACGCCAAGGTCTCCGTCAAGCTTTAAAGGGGTTAGCTCATCGTTGTCAGAAAAAATCGATGTTGCGGTTTCGTATAAATTTTCTGAAAAGCCATCACCATCAAAGTCGCCTCTGATGCTAAAACGTGAAGAGTTGCTTTTATTCCATGTCCACAATGAAGGATCTCTATTGTCAATTACTACATCTGTCCAAGGTTTTACATCATCGTTTTGGGCAAAAACTTCCATTTGACCAAAAGATAAAAACGCTAAAATAAGATAAAATGCTGTTTTTTTCATATTTCTCAAAAATAATTTATTACTATTGTACTTCTTCGTAACGTAAATTTTCAATAATGTAGCTTTGTCGCTCAGGAGTGTTTTTACCCATAAAGAAATCTAAAATGGAACTTACTCCCGATTCTTTGTTTAGGATAATAGGGTCAAGTTTTATGTCCTTGCCAATGAAGTTTCTAAACTCATCTGGCGAGATTTCTCCAAGCCCTTTAAAACGTGTGATTTCTACTTCGCCTCTTAGTTTTTCTATTGCTTCATCTCTTTCTTGCTCTGTGTAGCAATAGAGGGTTTCTTTTTTGTTTCTAACTCTAAAAAGCGGAGTTTGAAGTATGTAGATATGTCCTGCCTTTACCAAGTCTGGGAAGAATTTCAAAAAGAAAGTCATCAGCAACATTCTTATGTGCATTCCATCAACATCGGCATCGGTTGCAATCACAATGTTATTGTATCGCAAATTGTCCATGTCTTCATCTATATTCAAGGCGTTGTGTAGTAGATTAAATTCTTCGTTCTTATACACCACCTCTTTGCTATCTGAGTATGTGTTAAGCGGTTTTCCTCTCAAAGAAAAGACTGCTTGTGTGTTTACATCTCTACTTTTTGTGATAGAGCCTGATGCAGAATCTCCCTCAGTGATAAAGAGAGTGGATTCTAAACGTCTTGGGTCTTTGCTATTGTAATGTATTCTGCAATCTCTAAGTTTTCTGTTTGTAAGACTTACCTTTTTCGCACTTTCCTTTGCAAGCTTTTTCACATTCTGCATTCCCTTTCGCTCTTTTTCGTTACGAACGATTTTTTGTAGCAAAAGTTCTGCAACTTCTGAATTAATGTGAAGATAATCATCAAGAGTGCTTTTTACCGCATCAAGAATAAATGTTCTGACTGCTTGACCACTGCCGTCAGGCATCATATTTGTAGAACCTAACTTCGTTTTTGTTTGCGACTCAAACACAGGTTCGTTAATTCTAAGACTGATAGAGGCTACAAGTCCCGAACGAATGTCCGAAGGGTCGTAGTCTTTTTTGAAAAAGTCTTTCAAAACTTTCACCAATGCTTCACGAAAAGCCGATTGATGCGTACCTCCTTGTGTGGTATGCTGTCCATTGACAAAAGAATAGTGCTCTTCTGTGAAAACTTTGTCAGAGTGAGTAAAGGCAAACTCAAAACTGCCTGCCGAAAGATGAACAATAGGGTAGAGGGCTTCGTTTTCTTGTAAACTATTGTTAAGCAAATCAAATAGCCCTTTTTTGGATTGGATTTTTTTGCCGTTATAAATCAAAGACAATCCTTTGTTTAGGTAGGCATAATTCCAAATCATTTTTTCTACATACTCATCTAAATAGTTGTAATTGCCGAAAATCTTTGGGTCATTATCGGGAATAAACTCTACACAAGTGCCGTTTTTTTCTTCGGTATCTTGGATTTGTTCTTCGTTTGTTATCTTTCCTTCCGAAAACTCTGCTGTTTTTATTTTCCCATCTCTTACAGAAGAAATTTTAAAGTAGGTACTAAGTGCGTTTACAGCCTTTGTACCAACTCCGTTCATACCTACCGATTTTTGAAAGGTTTCAGAGTCATACTTTGCACCGGTATTCATCTTGGAAACACAATCTACGGTTTTCTCCAAAGGGATTCCTCGTCCGTAGTCTCTAACTCTTACCTTTTTTGTGTGAAAATCTATGTCAATTTCAATGCAATTGCCATGTCCTGCAACAAATTCGTCAATAGAATTATCGATAACCTCTTTCAATAACACATAAATCCCATCATCTGCCGAAGCACCATCGCCAAGTTTACCGATATACATACCCGGACGCAAACGAATATGTTCGTGCCAATCAAGAGATTTAATGTTATCTTCGGTGTAATTACCCTTATTTATTTGTTTGCTATCTTCCATAGGGTGCAAATTTACGAAAAAAAACAGAAATAATCTTAATGATTCATACGTCTTTGACCTATAATTTGCAGTTGCTCTTCGGAAAAGAAGAGTTTTTTATCGGTTTTTTCTAAAAAAATTACCTCATTCACATCTCTAAATTCGGGATTGCAAGCAATGATTTGAGAAGCGACCATTTCCCCTTTTTCATTCAAGGTTGCATAACACAAAACACCTTCTTCGTTGTGCAAAAGTGTATATCCGTCAATGGTTTCAGCCCAACGAATAAATTCATCTCCCTTTAACCAATAAGAAAGCTCTTTCCCATTAGGTTGAGTGATAGTTATAAGTTTTCTTTCTGCAGGAATGGCAAACAAACTGCCACAAAAACACAACAAAGCAACTAATAAAAAAATGTATTTTTTCATAAAAGAATATTTTTGGCAAAGGTAGTAAAAATAAAGCAAAGAAAAACTTAAATTTTTCTTTGCTTTAAAAAATTATTTCTTTGAAAAAAAATTTTTTTTCTTAGGATTATTCTACAATTAACTTTTTCTTTACCTCACCTTTTGCGGTTTTTATGTTTACTATGTAAGAACCTGCTTTGTAATTAGCGATATTTAACTGAATGTTTCTTTTGTTTGCTTTGCGTTTTTCAATCAAGCGATTCAAAGCGTCATAGATTT